>NZ_JAUBRC010000043.1:0-59959 GCF_036701635.1 Microcoleus sp. N9_B4
TTCAACGGAAAAACTTTGGGGTTCCCACTTTTTACAACTGATAAAAAAATTCCACCCACATCTGCGGAATGTGGGTTCCACCATCTGTTAAGTCGTTCCCCTGATTGCCATTCATCCAATCATTGCCATCAAGACTAAACAGCAAGTCATTTCCTTTTTTACCGCGCAATATATCATCGCTAGCGCTGCCCATAAGGGTATCGTCGCCATCCGTGCTTTCGGTAGTATTTTCCCCATCTTTAACGAATTCAATACCGCTTTCTGGGAATGGTTCATCGGGTGTAGATGGTGCGCTAGAGTCATCAGTATCTAAGGTATTGCGGACTGTTGGGTTGTTAGCTGTCGCCGCCTGAATTTTGGTATTTAGAGATGCACCAGTATTTTCGGAAATCGCCGACTGAATCGTTTTATTTCCGGCTGCGACTTGCAGTAAATCTTGGGCTACTTCTCCTTGTGCGACTTTTTGTATGCGGGCGATTTCTGTTGCGGCATCTGAGGGCGAGGTATTGCTGGATGCGATCGCACCAATTCGCTGATTTACCTCGGCAATAATTTGGGCAGCATCCGAGGCAATACTAGAGAGTTGCGGTGCTTGCTGTTGACTCGCTGCCGACTGAATAATCGCCTCCAATTGGGTGGAATTGCTTAAGTCTAGAGGGCCAGTTTTAATTTGATTGGCAACGGCGGAAATTACGCCATCGGCAATCTCATTTTTCGCGGTAGTTGAAGCACCGCTAATTAAATCTGTGACTAAAACAATGGTATTTTGCACCTGAGCGTGGGCTGCATAAACCGCTAAACCATTCGGATCGTTTTGAGTAATTGCCTGTAACGGATCGTAGCTAGTCAAGTCAATTTCTGACGACAGTCC
The DNA here is from genome assembly GCF_036701635.1 of Microcoleus sp. N9_B4. Lineage (NCBI taxonomy): Bacteria > Bacillati > Cyanobacteriota > Cyanophyceae > Oscillatoriales > Microcoleaceae > Microcoleus > Microcoleus sp. N9_B4. Next base: position 872 of record NZ_JAUBRC010000043.1, read on the forward strand.
TAGTGCAGATTTTACCTGAATTTGCGCCTGATTAGGGTCAGTACCTTGCTCGATCAACTCGGTCAATAGGGTAGTTAACGGAGTGACGACAATAGTATCTGGTGTGGCAAATAGAGGCGTTTGCTGTGGCAAATAAGTAGAGGTATTGATGCCATCTATGAGTACAATTTTGCCTTCAGTCGGTTCGAGGTCGCCGCTATTATTTTTGTCGAATTGGTCAAGAGAGACATCTAAGTCAAAGCTGCCCTCTGCGTTAGTAATTGAAAACGGTTCGTTTTCATCCTGAACTCCATTAAAGTTGGCATCGAAGAAGACTGTCGCCCCGGCCATGTAACCGTTAATTGCTTTTCCCCTAGTGCTAGAACTCGGCCCTAAACTAAACTTAGCTAACTCAAATGTGGCAAAGTTATTATCGTAAACTGTTTTGTAATCTAATCCGCAAGGATAAGGTATACTGATGCGCTTCCGAAAAATTTTGAAAGTTTTCTCACAGAATTTGACTGAAATTGTCTTAACTTGAGCACCCAAGAAAGCATTAACTTGTCCTGTTACATCAAACAGTTCCGATGGTTTGCTGATACGGGAAGTAATTTCCGATGTTCGGATTTTTCCGTCGCCCCCTTGTTTGGGCTGGAACTCTCCGATATCTATCAAATCAATGCCTACCTTTCCTTGAATTCCGCCTTTGACATAACCCTCGGCAATGCCAACATCCAACCCTGCACCAACTGCAATGCTAGCGTCAAGTGTGAGTTCGTCAACATCTGGCCCAGTGCCGTCAGCATTTTCGCGATCGCTCACATAAAATCCATCCAAAACTTTGCTAGCAGAACCCGAAGCAAAATTTGATTTTTTCCACTCATTTAATCCGTAGGTATCGTACCCAAATCCTAGATGAGCGGCAGCACTAAACTTGCCTTCCAGTAAACCCTTAAGCGGCCCCCATATCGGAAAATCTTTCCGAATATTAAAGTCAAATCCCAGTTTTGGCATCTGATAGGTAAATACCGGAACATCCGGTTTACCTATCAGTAACTGAATCGCAGTTTGCGGTTTGGTCAAGAGGGGCACATCAAAGCCATCAATGTCTTGTAAAGCATTTAAAAATTCCTTGACCTTGCCACTTGTTTTGGAGTTGATTTGTTGATTGGCGGTTTGCTGTAGGGCCGTTTTTGGCACTGGCGAAGCATTTTGAAGATTCGCACTGTTATCGGCAACATCTATATTCCCCAGAGTGTAGGAACCTAAGTCGATTTTATCGGGAGAACTCGCTATTTGGTTGGCCAAATCAACCACTTTATCAACCTTGGCAACCGCATCTAAAAAGCGAGTATCAATATCGGTATTAGAGATTTTGGCTGCCAGCTCTAGTACACTGACTTTGCCATCCCCATTTTTATCGAATGGTCCCGCTATACCTAGTTTAGAGAGTAATTTGGTGTCGGCATTCAGAAAGTTGATAACTGGTCGAAATGGTTTAATGACATCGGAAATTTTACCGATAATTGGTTTGGCAAAGTTATTGACAAATGTTCCCAAATCTAGTTGCATATTGTTAAATGCAACTGCGGGCTTTTGCGGGCCAGTTAATTGACCGTTATCGTAATTCAGGATCGGCCAATTAACTGCTAAGTCGAAGTTATAGGACGGGAATGAAGCATTGCCGTTGATGCTGGTTTTTGCTGTGAGACCGAGATTAGCATCGCTCTTTAAGCTGGCCTTGAATAAGTCTTTAAATTGATAGTTGCCTTGCAATTCTGGCAAGGTGAGGCGATCGCCATCATTCGGGCCGCCCAGATTGTCTAAGTCATTGAGCTTGACTTCGAGGTTGGCATCGACTTTAGTAGGGTTGTTGGCATCGTTTGCTAGGTCAACTTGGAAAAAACCTAAGTTGCCTTTAGCCTTGAATTGGTCATCTAGACCTAAGTCAATGTTGGCGGTTAACTTAGTTTTGTCAGTATCTATGTAGCACCCGAAATCTTTATTGACACCAACTCCTAGAGACAAGTTGTAGTTGAATTGTGATTCTGCTTTTCCATCTACATCTAAACTTAATGCTGGGACTCCTAAGTTTTTAGAGAGATTAATGTCTGGGAACTGATATTGCCTGCCCAGAGTAATTAGCAAGGTACTTTCATCAGCATTAGAATTCCCAGTTAGAGCAACAGTGTAGTTCGATCCAAGAGCAGTGCGGAGGCTATTTTCTAACTGACTCAAACTTTGATTAGCCCCATTTTTAATCGTATCGACTAGCTTAGTCTTGATGTTGCTAATAAAATCTGGGGAAATGTTCTTCAGCGGGCCGACAATGGGTAGGTTAACTGCCTGTAATTGGTCGTCAAGAATTTTCTCAAGTTTATCCAATCCAGCTTCTACGCCGCACCAATTCTTCTGTGTGTCGATGGTACCAACACGTGTCAGTGGTGTTGGTGTTGGAGTCCCAGTTGTCGGTGTTGGTGTTGGAGTCCCAGTTGTCGGTGTTGGTGTTGGAGTCCCAGTTGTCGGTGTCGGTGTCGGAGTCCCAGTTGTCGGTGTCGGTGTCGGAGTACCAGTTGTCGGCGTCGGTGTCGGAGTACCAGTTGTCGGCGTTGGTGTCGGAGTACCAGTTGTCGGCGTCGGTGTCGGAGTACCAGTTGTCGGCGTCGGTGTCGGAGTTGGCGTTGGTGTCGGAGTACCAGTTGTCGGCGTTGGTGTCGGAGTTGGCGTTGGTGTCGGAGTACCAGTTGTCGGCGTTGGTGTCGGAGTACCAGTTGTCGGCGTCGGTGTCGGTGGCGCTACATCGTTATCCGTAATCGCCACTGTCACCCCTGGAACCACAACCACATTATACTTAGCGTCACCACCGCTCACACTGTGAGTGATATTACCGCTGTGCGCTCCTTCGACAACCGTATCATCTACAGCTTTCACCGTAACGGTTTGAACACTATCCCAATTAAGGGGAGTGAAAGTCACAGGGGCGATCGCCTGAATCTGATTACCTGTTGTGAGAGTGATAGTTACAGGGGCATTCGGTTGGCTGTTGAGTTTGACTGTATAACTGCCATTCGCGCCGCCTTCTGTAGCCGTTGTGTTCGTCGCAGAAATGCTGACACCTGCTGTGTCGTTGTCGGTAATAGCTACATTTACATCCTGAATAGTCTGACCGCTATACTTAGTGTCTGTACTGGTAACAGTGTGAGCGATCGTACCCGTGTGCGTACCTTCGGCTTTGCTATCGTCGGTAGCGGTGACTGTGACTGTTTTGGCAACATTCCAATTCGTGCTGTCAAAGGTAACAGGCGCGATCGCATTTATTTCACTTCCGGCATTAAAGTTAATCGTAACAGGGGCGATCGGCTGTGACGTTAACTTGAGCGCATAATTGCCCGTCGCGCCGCCTTCTGTAGCAGTTGTTGCCGTGGGAGTAATAGAAATACCAGCCGTATCATCGTCTTTATTGCTGAGGCTAACATCCGCTACATCTTGGTTGTTGTAAATCGGATCTGTACTAACAGTAGCCGCCGTGAGAATCTTGTAGCCAATATTGCCGTCAACAATGCTATCATTAACCCCTGTTACTGTCACCGGCTGGGGTGTATCCCAGTTAGCAGGAGTGAAAGTTAAGCTATTAGTCGAAACTGTTCCTTCGGCAACATTGGAACTGTTCAAACCGATAGTCACATCAGCAGTCGGCTTAGTATTCAGAACCACAGTAAAGTTAGCCTTAGTGCCATCTTCACCAGTAGTCAATCCCGCCGTCGGATTCACCGTAATTCCCGGAGTTTCATTGTCACTGTTTGTGACGGTGACATCATCAGGATCGAGGTTATTGAAATTAGGATCGGTGCTGACAGCAGCAGCCGTGACAATTTTGTAAGGTTGAGGGCCATCAGCTACTAAATCGTCAACACCACTCACTGTTATTGTTTGCGGTTCATTGTAGTTACCAGAAGTGAAAGTTAAGCTATTAGTTGAAACTGTTCCTTCGGATAGATTGTCACTCCTCAAAGCGAAAGTAACATCAGCAGTGGGTTGAGAGTTGAGTTTGACTGTGAAGGTAGCAGTGCCACCGACTTCACTTGTAGTTAATGCTGTTGGGTTAATAGTAAAGCCAGCTTTGTCATCATTAGTAATAGTTGTGGTAGCGGTAGCAGTGGTAATTGTCGGTGTTACGCCCGGGCCTGTGGGACTTGAAAGGGTGACGGCTATGGTTTCGTCGGGTTCAGCTAGGGTGTCGCCTAATACATCGAGAGTAATGGTTTTGGATGTTTCATCGGCGGCAAAATTAATTGTGCCAGTAGCAGCAGTTGCCCCTGAAGTGCCACCGATGTTGTTGTAATCGCTGACGTTTGTAGCTGTTCCGGCGATCGTATAATTGACGCTACTGGCCCAGCCTGTGTTGCCACTGCGAGTGGCAGTGAAAGTCAGAGGTTTTGTGCCGCTATTGCCTTCGGGAATGCTGGCAGTACCAGCGGCAATGGCATAAGAAACAGTACCGTTGGCTGCAATAGTTAGTGTTGTTTGTTTTGTTGTACCTGCAACGCCTCCGGTGATTGTGCCAAAGTTGAGAATTGCGGTTTCGGCGTTTTCAGGGAGATTGTCAGGTTTGATAGTAACTGCAACATTCTGGGTGAGAGTAGTAGTGCCGGCGGGGAATGTAATCGATGTAGGGGAAATGGTGTAGTCGGAATTTTCGGTGGCTGTACTGCTGGGGTCGATGACAATTGGTACTGTCACGTCAGCGTCGGGAGTGCCGCTGATAGTAACGGGAATATTGACTGTTGTATCCGCCGTTCCTTCCGTCCCGCTGTAAGTAGTAGCCCCAAAATTTGCGACAACATTGAGCAAAATTGAGACATCGTTAGAACCGCTGTTTGCTGTAGCTAAATCGGAAAATCCGTCTGAATTCAAGTCTGCTACTGCTACGGCACGAGGTCCCGTTCCGACATTAAAGTTGGTAGCAATCCCAAAATTTACTCCACCATCTCCCGACAGAATTGAGACACTGTTAGAACCATAATTTGCCGTAACAATATCTAAATTTCCGTCGGCATTAAAGTCGCCGACTGCTACAGATTCAGGATTAGTTCCCACACCAAAAGCAACAGCAGGGTTAAAGCTATTTGTGGTTGAATTCCACAACAAAACAGAGACATTGTTAGAGCTATAGTTAGCTGTAACTAAATCTGGTTTGCCATCTTTATTAAAATCCCCTACTGCCAGAGAACGCGGATCGCCTCCTACACCAGTAAAGTTAGTCGTAGGGCCAAAATTACCCGTACCATCTCCTTTTAAAAAGTACACCCGATTGAGCACTCTCTTAGTGGGAACTAAGTCAAGATTGCCGTCACCATCAAAGTCTGCTACTGCAATAAAAGTGTCACTTCCTCCTGGCCCTAGGCTAATGTTGGTGGGAGTACCAAAACTACCTGTCGGTGTCGCCAGCAGGATAGAAATTTGATTATTTCCTGTCGCGAGGTCAGTCCGTCCATCTTTGTTGAAGTCTCCCGCAGCGACAAAAGAGGGATTGACTCCGCTAATGTTGGTAGGAGTACCGAAGCTACCTGTACTTGTCCCCGGCCAAATGACAATATTGCTAGAACCGGGTGGCCCCCCACCAGGACTGGCTATTGCTATATCCGAGAAACCGTCTGGGTTAAAAAAGTCGCCAACAGCAATAGATACGGGAAATTCGCTGCTGGAGTTAGGTAGGGGAGTAGCAGTACCGAAGCTGCCCGTACCCGTTCCCAGCAACGCAGTCGCGTTTTTGGTACTGCCAATATTTCCAACAACTAAGTCAGGAAAGTTGTCTGAGTTCAACTTGCCGACTACAAGAGAGAAAGGCCCTGTTCCCCCTGCTGAGAAGGTGGTAGCCTTACTAAAGTTGGCAAAAACATATTCGTAACCTGCTAATACTTCGGCTTCAAATACCAGCGGCGTTTCTATTTTCCCGGTTCTGACTTCCAGTTCCCAGTCCCCGCCCTTTGCTACACTTCCCGTGAGGTTTTGGGAAGCCGCAACTCTTGCCCCGGTTAACTCACTCAACCGTTTGACAAATGCTTTACCTGTCTCGCCTGCTGCTACTGAGCACCCGTACAGCAGGATATTCGGTCGATTTTTGCTGAGTGAGTCGGTTAGGGGCGAAAACCACTGCTTTAGATCCTGCCGATCGCACTCTATATCATCTAAACTCAAGCTACCGTCGCCCAATTGCAAGCTACCCGGAGCACCGTGAGAAACTATGTGAATGCTGTCAATATTGGTACGAAGAGCTAAAATATCAGTAATTTGGTCGATCGCATCCTGCTTCCCATCCAAAACGACTACTTCCGTACCCGGTTTTACCCCGGCAATCAAACTTTTATAATTTTCAACTTGAGTGTCGATAAAGGCGATCGCACTTCCTGAAACTTGATTATTTAAATTTGGCATAATACACCTATTTGATAGCTAAAAAAAGACAATAATTTTCCTGTTTCGCGACTTGCATCGGAAACTTTTTCTGAATGTTGTAGTAACCATAACTGTTTTTTATGAAAATCTATATAAACTTTTCTTTATAAACACTTTTTTAATTAAAGTTTTGATAAAGATGGGGAAATTTATTAAGTAATATTACGGATGAGCCAGCGCGAGGTGGATGAAATATCACAAAAACCGTTCAATAGCAAGTGTGATGATACTGAAATATTAAGAGCGGGATTTTTGATAGATAGGTGCCAGGGGCGGGTTGATGTATAATGTTAGCGATTGCCAAGATTTATGGTAAAAGTCGTCCCTACCAGCTATTCCTTACCATCTTTACGGGCGATCGTCGCACTTACTTCAAACTCCCATCTATCCCTGCTAAAATCGCCTCAGCGTGCCCGCACAAAGCAGCGTGACAGCAACCGTTACTCGCCAACAATCCCCCCCACTGACTCACATCTCCCCGGTTATATTGCAAAGCAGAACCGTCAAAACGAGTAAATTGACCGCCCGCTTCCGTCAAAATCAATTCCGGCGCGGCTAAATCCCAATCCTTCGGCGCAGACTTTCCCGAAAGCGCAATATAAACATCAGCTTTTTGTTCGACAATTGTTGCAATTTTACAGCCGATACTACCGACAGCTATTTGATTTTGACAAGGTAGTTTTTGTAACAATTGATTAAAGCGATCGCCCCGGTGACTGCGGCTGGTTACTATAGATAAATCGGCCACTATATTTCGCGCCGAAACCTGCAATTTGACCGCAGAACCGTCCCGACTTTCCATAAAAGCACCCGCATCGCGGATTGCGTAATAAATCTTTTGCTGTTCGGGCCAAGTCACAACTGCTAATACCGGTCTTCCCTCGAAGGCTAAAGCAATGTGAACAGCAAATTCCCCTGTCCTGTCAATAAAATCTCGCGTTCCATCCAAAGGGTCAATAATCCAAACCCAACTTTGAGGTAAGGGAATTTGACCGTTTTTTTCTAAATAAGATTTGTAAGTTTCTTCGCTGAGATAGCCAAATTGTGCATTCCCTAAAGCCGACTGCAATTCGTCGAGAATGTAAGAATTGACAGCGACATCGGCGGCGGTGACGGGGCCATCTTTTTTCTCTTGGATGTCGAGGTTAGGAGTGTTGGAATCCTGCCGATAATAGGATTGTAGGATATCTGATGCACTCCAGGCGATCGATCGGGCAATTTCGCTGATTTCTTCGAGAGTTTTCATGAATTTCTTTTTTTTTGAACCGCAGATGAACGCCGATTAACACAGATTTCACTTCCAAGCAGAGTTTATTGGTGACAACTTAACGTCAAACCGACTGTATCTCTTGTTTTTATCGAAGTCTAGATCCCCCCTAACCCCCCTTAACAAGGGGGGGACAAGAGGGTTTTCAAAGTCAACCCCTACTCCCCTTATTAAGGGGGATTTAGGGGGATCTAGACTAGATAAAAAGCGACATTTTTTAGGGTTTTAGTCTTAATTTCTCACCAATGGGCTCTGCCTCCTTCTTCCTCTTGGCAAAGTTACCAATTAATATGAGGATATTTCCATTCATAATAATTGGGAAACACAAAATTAGTAAACGAAACCGAAATACTAACCTCCAATGATTTTACATGATGCCACCAACCGACAGGAATAAAAATAGCCTCTCCCGGTTCCAAAATTACTTCAATAATTTTCGCATCTCTGTAAAGCGGGTATTTGTCATAATCGGGATTTTCGCCGTCCACCTTGCTGAAAACTCCGACGTGATTATAAAGCAGAGGTGTTTGTTGCGGAGAAATCAATTTAATTAGTTTGCGGCCAGACACTTGCGCTAAAATTAAATTAACAGGGTCATGATGTAGCGGCGTAATCGTGCCTTTCGGGCCGAACCAAAAGAAAACTCTGCCTTTTGTATCCGTTGGGTTTAGGTATTCTGGGAAAATTTCAATGTCATTGAATAGGGGTTTAAATTCCTCTCTTTCAAGAGTTTGGTTGTTAGCAACCATGTAGTAGTCGTTGCTAGGCCCGCCCTTGACCACCATCTCTACATATTTGCGGAACAAAACAATTTTTTTGTGATTTTCAATCTTGATTTCGTAATTCGGGTCGGAATTGCGGTTTGCTTGAATTTGTACCTCTGCATCGCCATATTTTTGCTGCAAATACTCCGGCGTCCACAACTGCAATGCTTTCCAGTTGTGCATGATATTGGTAATAATTACTGGAGTATTTTTTGCGTAGTAATTTTCAAGAAAATACTCTCTAGAAAGGCTGCTTTTGCGTTCGATTGTGCCAAACTTGGAAGACAATGCAGCTAATTGATTATTAATCCTGAGATGCGATTCTAATTTCTGCAATAACTGCACGTACTGACTACCTGCTTGAAAGTAGGGATGAGATGAGATTTCCCTAACTTCTGCGGTGGCTGTTTCCGCATCTATGCCCGTATTTATTAAGGCTTGAATGATTTCTGCGTCTGGTTGATTTAATAATTTGTTTGCCGCCACCCACTGTTTCATATTGTCGGGGACTTCTTGTTTGCTTGGGCTGAGTAGATTGGGCAAGTTTTGTGTCAGCCATTCTAGGTTAACTTGCTGTTGTTCTGTTAGGGTAATCCGCAAAGGGGGAAGGGTGATAGTTAGGGGTTGGGTGTCAGGCATGATTGGGGTATGTTGTTTTGGGAGTGTTTTGTGTGACTTTAACTTGTCTTACTAATATAGCAATTTTGTTAACGAACCGCGAAGGCGCTAAGGGCGCGAAGGAAGAGAAGAGAGAAGTTCACAAATTTTGTCGAGGTTGCTGTCAGGATTTTAACTTAACAGGTGTTGCTAGTTCAACTTTTCTATCTTTGAGTGGTTTTAACCGGATAGTTTGGTTAATTTTAATTAAAAATTAACTCTTATTCATCCAGGCGCGGGTTCCAAAGTTTTTGCAGGAATGGGAAGCGATTGTAGCTGCTGCGGTGAGAGTATCTGTAAAGTTGTTATTTTGCAAAATGTAGTGACAGAAAGCGCCGTGAAAGATGTCGCCAGCGCCTAAAGTGTCTGTGGCTTGAATTTGAGGTACTTCTATACTGCCATAACTGCCATTGCTGAGGTATAAAATTGATTTTTCGCCGCGAGTGATGGCAATATGGGAAATTCCGGCTGCTGACAGGTAAGCAAAGACTTCTTCGGAATTGTCGCAGTCGGGTGGATGAAAATTATCGGAACATACCGCCCATTCAATAAAAGGTAATATTTCCTCTAATCCGGGTTTCCAACTGCCACCGTCGAGGACAATGGGAATGTTTTTTGACTTGGCAAGTTGAGCAATTTCTTTGCTGGCTGCGATTTGATGTCCGTCAAGCAGTACAATACTAACTGATGTTAAAATATCATGGTTAATTGTTTGACTGTCAACTTGCGATTTCGTAGCATTGATGGAAATTACCGATCGATCGCCCGTTGCTTCAGTTACAATAATCGAGGAAACTGGCGGCGAGTGCGATCGCCCGGGATCCAAATCAATTATCCTGACATTATACTCCGCTAAGTCTGCACGAATTAATTGGGCGATCGCGTGAGTGCCCAAAACACCAGCCCATACCGCCGCATTCCCCAAATAGCTAAAAGTGACCGCCGCATTTGCCGCCGGCCCGCCCGCAGCAATGGTACAATCAGAAGCAACAACTTTCTGATTTTCACCCGGAGGCTGAACAGCCAAATAAACTAAATCTAAAGTCCCTAATCCCAAAAACAATCCAGTTTTCATATCTTCTTAAATATGTTGTGGCATGGGCGTCCCGCCCGTGCTTTATCTGCGGTTAAAAACTTCAAAATATCAAAATGCAGCCAAATCCCAATACAGGAACACTTTACATCGTAGGAACCCCGATCGGCAACCTCGAAGACATGACCTTTCGCGCCATCCGAATCTTGCAAACAGTAGACTTCATCGCCGCCGAAGATACCCGCCATACAGGCAAACTTTTGCACCACTTTCAAATCAAAACCCCCCAAATCAGCTATCACGAACACAACCAACACCAGCGACTCCCCGAACTCATCGACAAACTGCTATTAGGGAAGAGTATTGCCCTCGTTACCGATGCTGGAATGCCGGGAATTTCTGACCCCGGTTCCGAGTTAGTCAAAGCTTGCGCCGATGCTAATATTAACATTATTCCGATTCCCGGCCCGACCGCTTGCATAGTTGGGATAACTGCATCGGGATTACCCACAGATAGATTTGTATTTGAAGGTTTCTTACCCGTGAAAGGTCAAGAACGCCAACAGAGTTTAGAAGCTTTGCAAATAGAATCCCGCACTATAATATTATACGAATCTCCGCACCGATTGCGGCAAACTTTACAAGATTTAGCAAATACTTTGGGAAGCGAGAGACAGATTGTGCTGGCGAGGGAATTGACGAAAATGCACGAAGAGTTTTGGCGTGGTAGTATAGAAAGTGCGATCGCACTTTACACAAATCGCGAACCCCAGGGAGAATTTACGCTTGTAATTGCCGGTATCCAAACAGCAGCCCCAATATTTTCCGAAGACGCCATCAAAGCAGAATTGCAAACATTAATTGCAGAAGGCATAAGTCGTTCCCAAGCCAGCCGCCAGCTAGCGCAACAAACATCCCTCCCCCGCCGCCAAATCTACCAACTCGCCCTCACAATTGGCGACAATGAATCACTAGAACAACCCCTAGATAACTTGTGAATATCTCTCTTCTTCTCTGCGCCCTCTGCGCCCTCTGCGGTTAAATAAAAAAAGCTAGATACTCACACTCAGAATTATATGGTACGCGGAAACTACGATCGACAAAAACCATATTTACGCAACCCCCACATCAACAAACCAATCGCCGAAATTTATGCAGACTTAGACGCCTTTACCTGGGAGATATTTGAAGACCAACCCCACCGCTTCGATACAGTCAGTTTCTACGTCTTGCTTCCCCCACTATTTTACGAAGGGCGTTTCATCAAAGGAATTTACTTCAGCGAAGCAGTCGAACTCATCAACAAACTATTTCCCCAACTTTCCTCAGTATTTTTCTCCTTCACCTATTCCCCCGGAATCTCCTACTCCTGGGCCCCCATAGCTGACGCCTACTCCAGTTTATACAAAAACCCGCAGCGAGAAAAGTGGTTTCGCGAAACTTATGTCGATCGCGCCCACAAACCAATCATACCACTGCAAGACACTGACTTCATCAACGAATACTTAATTTCCCCTCGCAACGTCCCCGTCAAAGACATAGACTTGCTAGCCGTCTCCCGAATTTCCGAAGAAAAAAATTTGCCAATCATAGCCAAAGCCTTAAAAGTTTACCGCCAAAAATATCCGCAAAAACCGATAAAATTAACAGTAGTCACTGGCCACGAATTTGATGCTAGCAACCTGAATACTCTCGACGAGTACGCATTAAAAGAATGGCGACAAGTCGAGGCAATTTTAGGCAATCCCTCCGACTACATTAACTTAGTGCCAAGAGTAGACTACTACAGCGAAATCCCCACATATTATTCGCGAGCCCAAGCATTCGTCCTCGGTTCCCTCCTAGAAGGAAAAAACCGGGGAATTACCGAAGCCATGAGTTGCAACGTACCAGTAATTTGTTTTGAAGAATTCAACCAATACGCCAGAGGAAACTCGCCAGTTTTCCCCGAAGGTGCGGGTCTTTACGCCAAATTTGACCCAGAATCTCTCGCAGATACTATATATACAGTATTGGAAAATCCAACAGAATTTAAGCCGCGATATCAGTATTTAAAGCATTGCGGCCGCAAGAACTTTTTCAATACTTGTATAGACAGTTTTCCTTACTATCAGCACAACATTCCCGACTACAAGCCCGGAGATGCAATTAACAATTTGTGGCTAGATTTAGCAGTTCAGCAAAATTATCAAGTTAGTTTGAATAGCTTTTTGTATGGAGGTTCTCCGCTGTCTCATATTCGCGGGATAAATGCGATTCAGCACAATCTCGGTCAGTTAACAAAATTCAAATAACAGATGATATACTGCTGTAAAATCTTGGCGAGTTAACAAAATTCAAATAACAGATGATATACTGCTGTTATTATTCACCATCATAGAAGACTACGAACCCAAACTCTTTGAAGTATAAATGAGCGATTAAACAAATCTGGCTTTTGCCATAAAATGTCTATCAGAACATCAATTAATTGTTTTATATCATTATCCTATTGGAAATAAGACCGAATTAGCAGTTTAATGGACATCAACACCAAAAAAGAAGAATTTAGCTATGCCTACATTTACGCCGTTGCCTCAGCAGCAGGGTGCATCTGCCAGCGAACAACTACTCCTCTAGACAAGCTGGGTGTAGACCTAATTATCACGGGAATAGCAGCATCAGGTTTACCAAACTTTCCCATTCTTTACCTTCAAGTCAAATGTACCTCAAGAGATATCCTCAACGAAAATAGCCTTCGCTATCCCCTAAACATTAAAAACTACGAAGAATTGAGCACAAGCAACGCCTATCCTCCTAGAATTATAATTGTGGTCATTGTTCCCGATAGAGTAAATGACTGGCTGCAACAAACAGAAGCGGAACTCTGCTTAAAACGCTGCGCTTATTGGATATCATTAGAAGGTGCAGCATCTACTGAAAATAAAGAAACCGTCACTATTTCCATACCCAGAACAAATATATTTTCGGCTGAGACTCTGACAACTATCATGCAGCGTATCGCAACCGGGAGACAACTATGAATGTGACAATAAAGGATATTGAATTGCTCAAAAATCTCCAACCTCAGCAAATCAGTTACTACTTAGAAGCAAAAGGTTGGAAACAAGCACAACAAATTGACAGCCGCGCTATTATTTGGACAAGCAGCGATATCAAGCCAGAAGCCCCTCAAATCGTTCTACCTTTAAATTCCACTCTTCCTGACTTTCCCGTGTCAATGAACTTGATGCTAGAGACATTGGAGGTTATCGAAAAGCGCTCTCAACTGGAAATATTAGCAGATTTAATTACCGGGCTTCCTAATACAACTATTCAGGGAATCGTGATTCAAATTCACACTCCTAACGCCGACAAATTAAGTGGCGAGATTACCTTACTAGGTGTCATTGCCGACCAACTACGGAAAATTAAAACGGAACTTGCAGACAAAGACTACATCCTCGCCATCAAATCTTATCAAGAACGCTTGCCCGTTTTCTGTACGGGAGACTTAATCAAAGAAAATCAAGTATTTATTGTCAAAAATACCCGGAATTTTACCCTAGATGACCAATGGCAAAACTAACCAAGAATATTAGTGTAAAGTCTAGGACGTTAATCTGCTCGACTTTCTAATATCCTCAAAAATTTTACTTGCCAAAACTCTAGCAAAATTCACAGGAACAGCATTGCCGACCATTTTGTATCCATCAGCAATATACTTGTACTTAAAAATAAACTCATCCGGGAAAGTCTGAACTCTCGCGCACTCTCGCACAGAAAGCCGACGGTAAGGCAGAGGCGAATTGGGGTCAAAAATGCGTTTGTCTTTGCCAACCAAAATCATTTTACTAGCTTGAGGATGGAGAGGTGCGTGTCTGCCACTTGCCTGAATTGTAAAAGAAGGTTCTGACCAACTTCTAACTCGATTACGCGACATATAAATGCTGGAAAACCCCAAATCCGCACATTCGTGATTTGGGACATAATCGTGATAATTATCTAATTTACCCTTAACTGACATTGGCGCGATCGCGTGCAAATCAAAAATCGCATTTTTCAACGTCAAAACCTCGGTTCCAGGTTGGGGATACTCAAAACCAAAACCCAGATTCTGCCGATAACCAACAACAATCACCCTTTGCCTATCTTGCGGAACCCCAAAATTTCTAGCATTCACCAACTTGTACGAAACCCGATACCCGATGTCCTCAAACTGCGATAATATATAAGTGAAAGCATCCTTGTTTCTGGGGGCCAAGATACCGCTAACATTCTCAGCTAAAAAAAACAAAGGCTGCTTGTCCCGCACAATTCTGATATACTCCCAGAAAAGTTGACCCCGACTGTCATCAATCCCCCGTTTCGCCCCGGCTTCACTCCAACTTTGACAAGGAGGCCCGCCGATTATCCCAATACAGTTGGGAATTTCATCAGATTTGATTTTTCTGATATCTCTGCGTTCTAAAAGAGTTTCAGGATGGTTAAACTCGTAGGTATCCCAAATAGACTTATCATATTCATTCGCCCAAACCGGATTAAAGCCAGCTAAGCGAAAACCCAAATCCAACCCGCCACAACCCGAAAACAGAGAAATAATATTCATACCAATCGACATCTATCTCCTTTCTTCCTTCGCGCCCTTCGCGCCTTCGCGGTTCGTTAAAAAATCCAATAATCCTCAATGAATGCAGAATCCATCCTTCAATCTTACCAACATTTCGGCGTCCATCTGGGCTTAAAAAGAATTCACCAACTTCTCCAAAAATTAGACAACCCCCACCAACAAGTACCCATTATCCACATTGCCGGCACCAATGGCAAAGGTTCCGTTTGCGCTTATCTCTCTTCCGTACTCGCCGAAGCAGGCTATCGAGTTGGACGCTACACATCCCCGCACCTAATCGATTGGACAGAAAGAATTTGCATTAACCAACAACCAATTTCTACAACAGCATTGCAACAGTGTCTAGAACGAGTTGTCGCAGCCACCGAAAACAACACCGAAACTCCCACTCAATTTGAAATAATTACCGCAGCAGCTTGGCTGTATTTCGCCGAACAAAAAACAGACATCGCAGTCATAGAAACTGGATTGGGCGGTAGATTAGACGCGACTAACGTTTGCGAAACACCTCTCGCTAGCGTCATCACTTCTATCAGTCTGGAACACTGGCAAATACTCGGCCCCACCGTCGCAGATATTGCTGGGGAAAAAGCGGGAATTCTTAAAGCAAAATGTCCGGCAGTTATCGGAGAATTGCCAGAATCAGCTAGAATAGTAGTAGAAAAACGCATTCAAGAATTAGAGTGTCCGGCAACTTGGGTAAAACCAGCAATAGATTTAGGACAAGGATTTGCCGAATATCAGTTTAATCGAAATGCGGATAAAATAAAATATCAATTGCCGCTGCTGGGAAAAATTCAACTAATGAATTCAGCAATTGCGATCGCAACTTTGCAAACTCTCCAAAACCAAGGATGGCAAATTTCCCCAACCGCCATCGAAAACGGTATCGCCAAAACCCAATGGCCCGGAAGACTCCAGCAGACAACTTGGAAAAACCGCAACATATTAATTGACGGCGCGCACAACCCAGCCGCAGCTATCGCCCTGCGCGAATATGTCGATCGCCTCAACAATCACCCGTCACCGATTAACTGGGTAATCGGCATTCTTGCGACTAAAGACTGCGACGATATATTAAAAGCATTACTCAAAAAGGGCGATCGACTTTACCTAGTACCCGTACCCGATCAAAACTCATCATCCCCCGCAGAATTAGCCACCCTAGCTCAAATTATCTGTCCCGAATTAACCCTCTGTCAAGCCTTCCCCGACTTAACAACAGCTTTAGATGCTGCTGTTAGAGGTGACAACCTAACAATCCTTTGCGGCTCGCTTTATCTCGTCGGCTATTTTCTGCAACAACAACAATCCCAAGCTTAAACCCATCAGAATTGTGTTTCTTCCTCAGTAAAGATAGGAGGCCACAATTCCGAAACGGGCAATTCCCAACCGGGAAAAAGTTCTGCTACTGTTAAGATATCGCCATTTCCTAAAACAGTCGGTTCACCTGTAGAGCGATAAATAGTCACTGTTTCTTCATCAGGATCGATCAGAATTCCGACGATCGCACCCAATTCTATAAACTTCAAAACCTTGGTTTCTATAGGCTTAATGCGATCGCTCTGAGATTTAATCTCCACCACCAAATCGGGGACAAGTTCTCCAAAATAACGCGGACTTTGGCGCAAGCGGGCGGCACGCACAAAAGAAACATCCGGTGCTTTGACATTCGTATCCGGCATGATGAAACCGCCTGCGGAGTCAAAAACTCTCCCCAAGCGACGGGGATTTATCCAAGCGAAAAGAAAGGCGATGAGACGGCTACTGATTTCACTGGATACGATGTCTGATGGCCCCATAATTGAAAGTCTCCCGTCTTCTAGTTCAATTTTGTAATCTAAACCCGCTTCGGAAAAAAGGGTTTGAACTTGGTTTAAATCTTTGAGTGTCATCGCTGGCATAAGAATTTTCTCCTATTCTGAGCTTTGATTTTAACACAAGTCAAATTTATGAATATGTGAGGAATTAAGGTTATCTTCGTACAAATCATCAATCAAGCTGAATTGAGAAAGGCGATCGCACGGGATAAATAAACCCGGTTTCTGGGATGAGCGAGCCTTCTGATCAAGAAACATTTACCTCTAAAATAGTCGAGATTGACCGCTCCAGGGTTCTCCTCGGACTCCGCGTTGTGAAGAGGCGGTAATTTCATCATTCGATAATAACTTAAAAGCGGATATCTGCTTATATATGGCGACACAGATTCCCATTATTTAATAATACGTCAATCTGCAAAAAAAAGCAAGGGGCGAACTAAAAAAAAATCCCGCCCCAGCTTCAATAAAAAACTACCTTTGATCCCAAGCCTTAGCCGCATCAGCAACAGCTTGGTCTACCGACTTCTCATCCAACATTGCCGCCTGCAAATTGTCATAAATCGCCTTTTGCAGCTTCTTAACATCCTTCAAAGGCGGAATCAATAGCTCGGCTGAACTCAACCCCGAAGCACTAACAACCCGAGCTCGATCGGCTGCGGGAGCATCAGTCGGAACGTTCTTAAAATAATCGTCCTGCAAAGCCTCAACCGTAGAAGGCAAAACATTGGCAGCCTTAGCAAAAGCCAACTGATTTTGAGAATTAGTCACGTACAAAGCAAACTTGACAGCATCATCAGGGCGCTTGCTGTCGCGGGGCACAACCAAATTCATCACCGCCACAGTCTTCTTGCCTGTTTCCCCCGTAATTTGAGGCGCAGCAGCCGAAACAGCACCAATACTCGGCGCATTCTCAGAAATGGCCTTCAAAAACTGAGGCCCGGAAGCTAAAAAAGTAGTTTCCCCAGCTTGATAAAGCTCGATCGCCCTACGATGTCCCTGCACCAAAACATCCTGCGGCAAAAGTCCGTTCTTGTACAAATCCACCCAATACTGAAAAACAGCTTTGCCCTTAGCAGTATTAAAAGCCGCCTTGCCTTTAGCATCAACCAAAGGCACACCCATCTGCACGAAAGATTGCAAAACTTCCGCCGAATCTTCCGGCACAAAAGTCACAAAAAAAGCAAACTTACCAGTCTTCTCCTTCACCTGCTTCGCAACAGTTGCCAACTCGGCATAAGTAGCAGGAGGCTTAGCAATTCCCGCCTTTTTCAACAACTCCGTATTGTAAATTGTCACCCCAGTCGTGAGATACCAAGGAATGCCAAAAGTCTTGCCGTCGAGTACACTAGCTTTCCAGATATTTGGGAGATAGAGCTCACGAACTTGCTGCGGAATCCGAGAATCCAAATCCAGCCAAGCATTGCGTCCCGCCAACAGCGAAGCAAAATCGGGATTTAGGTTCACCACATCCGGCGCAGTTTTCGCCGAAACAGCCCCCAAAATCTTGCTTTCCATCGCCGACCAAGGAACGTCCACCCAACGCACCTTCACCCCCGGATTTTCCGCTTCAAAACCGGCGATCGTCTTGTTGAAATACTCAGTAAACTGAGGTTGAAGCTGCATAGTCCAGAACTCGATTTCCTGCGTATTATTTGCCTGGGAATTAACAGCAGGCTTGCTGCAACTCACCACCGCAGCCAGCAGCAGTCCCACCAGCCCAAAAACAGCAAAAAGTTGCCAAGATTTACGTTTCATAGAATAAAATTTGAGAGTTATGGGAACCGTTAGACAAAAAAGCGTGAAGCGAAGCTATCCCGTAGGGAATCGCCCGAATCAAGCGCTATCGAGTCAGTAACAGAGTTTTGTACCTGGGCACGGCGAGCGAAATAGTCGGTTTTTGTGCAGAATCGGCAGGTTTTCGGTCGATCGAGCTGGAATTTATTGACATTCGCAGCAGAATAGCTATTGTCAAGTAAATTGGATAGCATAAAATCGGAACTAGCGATCGCGCAACACAGACTGAGCTGTGCAGCTACGGCGGGATACCGAGATTACAGCACTCTTTCGGCAGTTGGAACCCAACCCTCCAACACGCCTGCGCGCTGAATCAGGCTGGCCAACTACAAAATAAAAAAATAGCAATTACCGGCGACCCAATCACATGGTTAACTTTTTCAAAGGTCTACTTTCCCAACGCCAGCCAGGAATCGGGATCGAAATAGCCCCAGACCGCATCAACATCATTCAGCTCGAAAAGAAAGCTCAGGCATTAAAATTAGGCATCCTAGCCTCAATAGAAGTTCCAGAAGACTATGTACAAGAAGGACAAATAGTCGATCCGCCGGGAATGGCAGAACTAATACGTACCGTCCTCGCGGACAACAAAATCAAAGCCAAGCGAGTAGCCACAGCCATTCCCGGCCGCGAAGCCGTCATCCGCCTCATCCCAGTTCCCGCAGAACTCAACGAAGAAGAACTGCGGGATTACATGAACGCAGAAGCAGGACTGTACTTGCCGTTTCCCAGAGAAGACGCCGACGTAGACTATCAAAAAATAGGCCTATTTGTAGATGACGACGGAGTAGAAAAAGTGCAAGTCGTGTTAGTAGCCACCCGCAGAGAAGTTACCGACACATACATCGAAACCTTCAAAGAAGCCGGACTGATTATAGACGTACTAGAAGTAACCAGCTTTGCCCTAATCCGCACCCTCAAAGAACAACTGCAACAATTTTCCTCCCAAGAAGCAGCAGTTCTCACTGCCATAGAATTTGACAGCACCGAGTTAGCTATAGTAGTGGACGGCATACCTCAGTTCAACCGTACCATCCCGATCGGCACCTACCAAATCCAGACCGCCCTCAACCAAGCCATGAACCTGCCGCCAACCAGAGACACCAGCGAACTGCAAGGCATGACCCTGCCCGTCACAGATACAATGGGCGCATCGGGAGACGCCAATCCCGGCACAAATGCGATGATTAAAGTATTGGGAGAACTAGCAGACGAACTGCGCCGCTCAGTAGACTTTTACCTCAACCAGAGCGAAGAACTCGAAGTAGCGCAACTGCTGCTAGCAGGCCCGGGAGCTGCGATCGGCAAACTCGACGAATTTTTTATGCAAAGATTAAGCTTGCCCGCATCTCAAGTCGATCCCATCGAAACCCTAGGGATCGAAATCAGTGAAGAAATTACCCCAGAACAGCGAGCAGGTTTAGGAGTCGCCCTAGGTTTAGGACTGAGGGAGGTTATGTGACCTAACAGTTTTAGATGAGAGAAAAACCGATTTGAGAATTTTAGGTAAAAGCCCCTGCCAAAAAAAGAAGGCAGAAAGCAGAAGGTAGAATATTGGAGGTAGAAGATAGAAGGTAGAAGGTAGAAGGTAAAAGGTAGAATATATCTGAGGTAGAAGCAGCCCCTTCCTTCAGTAGAAGGCAGAAAGTTGTTTCTTTCTTCCCTAAATAAATCCTTCACTTGTACCAGCAATCTTGGGTTCTGTCAAAAATCTAAAATTTCTAATTTAAATCTATAGCAACAGCCAAGACTGTTAGGACATTCTTAATTGCTGAAACATCAGCGGTAGATCACTTTTTCCTTCTACCTTCTACCTTCTACCTCGTGCCTTCTACCTTTTACCTTGTGCCTTCTGCCTTCTTCCTTCTGCTATAAAATCGAGTGAAGCCATGTACAGCCTAGATATTAATTTTCTCAACGACCGTCCGGACTACAAACCCGTCGCAGCAGCCAAAAGCTCAGCTAAAAAAAGTTCTGGTGGAGCCAAAGACCAACTGCCCCTAATTGGGGCGCTGCTGTTTGCCTTCGGCATCAACGCCGCAGTCATGGGAGCCTGGTGGTGGGCGACTAACGACAATAACAACTTGGCCACAGAACAGGCAGCCATCGACCAAGAACTGGCAAAGTTAAACACTCAAGCCAACACCATCAAAGCCATCAACGCCGAAACCGACCAAGTTACCGCCGAATACAAAGCATTAGCCGGAGTATTCGACCAAATTAAACCTTGGTCGGCGATGCTGCAAGACCTCAGTGCCCGTACTCCGGCGGGAGTGCAAATTGGCAAAATCGAGCAAATCGACCCAAGTCCCTCCCCCGTTGCAGCAGCACCCCCACCCCCCGCAGCAACTCCTGCTGCCTCCCCAGGGGCGAGTCCGTCTCCAGCAGCCAGCCCCACCCCGGCAGCACCTCCCCCCCCCGTCGTCCCGCAGCAGGCATCAAAAGTACAAATTTCAGGGATAGCCAGTACCTTTGCTCAAGTTAACGACTTTATGTTGCTAGTCCAGCGCTCTCCTTTCTTCCTTAACACCGATACCAAACTGATAGCGGCCACATTAAAAAACAACCCCGCACAATTACAAGTGCGTAACCAAAACGCAGCACCACCAGAACTTCCCAAACTGCGACCGGTGGTGGAATATAAAATTGAAACGACGCTCAGCCCGACGGGGGCCTCCGAGTTGCTCTCCGAGCTGCGAAGCAAGCAAGCAGACGGGCTCGCAATACGGATAGAAACACTTCAAGAAAAAGGAGTGCTAGAACCACAAAAACCAGAGGTGAAAAAATAATGACATTCGCAAATGAGTATAGTCCTAGCGGACAAGCAGAAGATACAGGGGCTAAGGAAATATTCGGCATTAAGCTGACACCCCAAGTCCAAGCAATCGGCATCGCGGTTCTGGGCCTCCTCCTTGCTGGCGGCCTCGGCTACCAGTTCGTACTTCCCGAATTCCAAAAAAGCGGCGAATTCAAGCAAAAACTTAGCGAAAGCAAGCAAACGCAACTGCAATTGCAAACTCAAATTCAAAAAAAGGCAGAAGCAGAAGCCAAGCAAGAAGAAGCAAAACAGCGCCGCGCCAACGTGACGGCAATGTTTGCTAGCGACGCCAGCGCCAACACCCTTTTGCTTGACATGACCCAACTGGTTAATAGAATCAACGCCGGCGTGCAAGGAGATGACCTCAAGGCTAAAATTACCAAATTTGAGCCGGATATGCCCCCAGCAACAGCAACCGCCGCGCCGGGAGCTCCAGACCCTGATATTCTGGCCGACACCTCCTTCGGGCCGTCCCTAGCTGGCAAGCTCAGACGCAAAAAATTTAAGGTAGAGTTTGAAGGCACTTTCGCTCAAACCCGCAATTTTATGCGTAACTTGGAGTTGATGCAGTCGCTGTTGGTAGTTAGGAATTTGAAATCTGAATTGCTAGCATCAAATCAGCCAATTGAAGTTGACTTTTTGAAAGGGAAAATAGTTCCTGTGGAGCAGCCACCAACTAAAATTAAAACTGCTTTTGACTTGCACGCGCTGCTGCCGTTAAAGCAAGAAGAAAAACCGCCAACTCCGGCTCCGAGTCCTGGTGCTAAGTAGCGGTAGTTTGGCGGATAGATATTAGCTATTGTTCCAAAATGGCTCTTTAACAAGAAGTCAGAAGGCAAAAGGTTGAAATGGGAAGAATTGAAGGTAGAAGTCAAAAAAGTATGAAGGTCAGAAAAATATTTTTTAGATGGCAATCAAAAATTGGCTCTAAAATCTAATTTCTTCTAATACCAGTTTCAAAAAGTAATGGAACTGTATAGCAATCCTTGCATGAGTCGTAATTTTTTTACCCCACCCCAACTCTCCCCTTTGTAAGGGGAGGGAGTAAGAAATTCACAAATGATGCAAGGATTGCTGTAGGATAGCTTCTAACCCTTATGTCATCTGTTATTCCCAATCGAAAATTAAAAATCGAAAAGGGCATAACTTCTTCCTTTAAAAAGGCTCGAATCGAGAATATTTTAGTCAGTTTAGCAGCTAGCGACAAAAGACTGCGAACAACAAATAACAAAGTGTAGTGGAGGAGAGAACGTGAAACAGCATCTACGGTTAAGTGGAGGACTCTTATGCAGCGTTGCAGGAGTTCTGATCGCCCAAGCGCCCGTCTTGGCAGTGCCGACTCAGGTCACAGGAGTGCAAGTAAGTCAAGGTAATAATGGCGTAAATATTGTGATGGCGACAGAAAAGGGCGATCGCCCGCAAGTTTTCGCCATCAATAACGGCAATACTTACCAAGCCACAATTATCAACACCCAGCTCCGCTTGCCACAAGGCAACAGCTTCCGTCAAGATAACCCCGCTCCGGGAATTTCTTCAGTAGAAATCAGCCAGGTAGAGGCTAACAGCATCCGCGTTGTGGTAGCCGGCACCAACGGAGTTCCCAACGGACAAATTGTGCCGGGACAAGGCCAAAGCATCGTCCTCAGCGTTTCCGGACAGGGTGGTACAGTACAGTCTGCCCAAACTCCACCCCCGCCGCCTCCAGGACTGCCGCTGAGCCAAACACCTCCCCCGCCGGCTCCCCAAGTCCGCACCTCGCAAAACCCAGGCGTGTTGCTGCCAAATCCCGAAGTTACTGTTACCAGAAACGATCGCCCGCCCCTCCCCAGCGAAATACAATCCCAGACCAATCAGGCTGCGCCTTTCCAGCCGCGGGCAGTTGCTCCGCCCTTGGGAGATATCGCGGTGTCTAACATCGCCCCCGGCGCGGGAAATATTGAACTGAGTTCGGGAGAACGCATCCCCCGCTTGGTGCTGCGGGATGCCCCAGTCCGGGACGTTTTGGCTCTGCTGGCCCGCGCTGCTGGCTTGAACATTGCTTTTACAGGTGGCGGGGCCCCTGCTCAACCGGGCCAGCCCGCAGTGCCTGGTCAGCCAGGAGCCTCCGGCTCAGATGAAGGGCCAAAGATTTCTTTGGACATCGAAAATGAGTCGGTGCAAGATGTCTTTAATTACGTGCTGCGGCTCAGCGGGCTGCAAGCTAACCGCCAGGGGCGGACGATTTTTGTAGGGACTAGCTTGCCGATCGACTCACGCAATATTATCATTCGGACTCTGCGGCTCAATCAAGTTCGCTCTACGGATGCAGCTAACTTTTTGAGTGCTCAAGGCGCGGAAACTCAACTGCCGATTACTCGGGTGACTATTCAAAGCGTGGGGCAGGGAAATGCGGCGCGAGATGTGGAAATTCGGGAACCGGACATTAAGGCGATCGGCGCTAGAGATGGCAATGGGCCACTATTGTTGAGGGGACTGTCGGTGCTTGCGGATTCTCGCCTCAATTCCATCACTTTGGTGGGCGATCCGCGCAAAGTTGATATCGCCGTAGCTTTCTTGACGCAGCTAGATTTGCGCCGCCGTCAAGTAGCTGTCAACGTCAAGGTGATCGATATCAACTTGGCGGGAAACAACAGCACTAGCAGCAGTTTCTCTTTCGGGATTAATAACAATTTCTTCGTCAATGACAATGGGGCGGCAAGTCTCAATTTTGGTGGCATCAATCCGCCCAGTGGGAGTGCCCTTGGGGGGATCAACGCTCGACCGATCGTCAACAACCCCCTAGGAACCCCGGATGTTTTCTACGATGCGAACGGCCGACGTATCGTGCCGTTTACAGGTCAAGGTCTCGAAGGCCCAGCCAAAGGTGTTTTCCTCGAGCCGACAGCCCCAATTACTAATGACCCGACGCGAGTTGGAATTACGGATTACACTCCAGGCTCGGCAACCACTTCGGGAAGTGCAGAGTTCGGCCTGTTCCCGCTGTTCCAATATCCCAGGAGGTTCCTGTCGGCGTTGCAGGCCACTATTCAGAGCCAGAATGCCAAAATCCTGACCGATCCGACTTTGGTGGTTCAAGAAGGAGAAACGGCGAATGTGAATATTACTGATGAGGTGATCAGTAACATCACGTCCGACACCCAGACTACCGGAAATACAAGTACCACAACGGTGACGGCAGTCAAAGACAGGGCTGGTTTGCAGTTGGGGGTGGCGATCGACCGCGTTGACGACAACGGCTTTGTGTCTCTAAGGGTGAACCCGATTATCAGGACACCGGGCACCCCGCAAAACCTGAGTACGGGCCCGAACACAAATACTATCAGGCTGCTGGGCGAGCGATCGTTGCAATCGGGGTTAATTCGCCTGCGGGACGGTCAGACTTTGATTGTTTCGGGAATTATCCGCGACGAAGAACGGATTACAGCGAACAAGATTCCGATTTTGGGAGATTTGCCGATTATCGGTTCGCTCTTCAGGAGCACCAATAAGGCTAACCAGCGAGCGGAGTTGATTGTATTGCTGACTCCGCAGATTTTGGATGATAGCGATCGATCGAACTTTGGCTACCAAAACAACATCAGTCCCGACGCGCGCCAACTTTTGCAGCGCAGTCAGCCCGTCCAGCCGAGACAGTAGGAACGAAGGAAAAATGCCTGGCTGTCAACTTTCCACGCTCTTTCCCCTGAGCCCGACAGTCCGACAGGGGTTGAAACCCCTGCCTCAAAGCTAAAGTCCTCTAAAAGAGGACTAAAGAACTCATTAGTCCTCTGCAAAAGGACTATAAATCACTCTTTCAGTCGTCTGAAGAGGACTTTCGCTATTAGCCAGGGGTTTCAACCCCTGGCGGGTTTCGGGAGAATGAAACAGCCCTGCCCCACGGGAGGAAAGAAAGAGGGGAAAGAAAGAGGGGAAAGAAAGAAGGAAGAAGGAAAAAATTTTTCCTTTAGCCCTTGACAAATTACATTTTGTTCTTTCTCTTTCTCCTTTTTTTCGGTTCAAAAATCCACCGAGGCGAGAAATCTTGTCTCCAAGGTGGTATTTTTTTACCTAAATTTTGGGATTAATTACAAAAATTAGCAAGTTGCATATAAATTAAAGGTTCCACCGATCCATAACGGTCGGCAAGACTTTAGAATAATGCAGTGAAAATTAGATGCTGTGGGGTTTTCAGCAGTTAGAAACAAAAATTCCTTTTCTGACCAATTACCCTAGGGTAATTGGTATTCAGCAGGAGTTGTGATTCGGGGAAGCGGACGGGAGCAATCGGGAACCACCCAAACCTCCCCATCCACACCTCAATCCAGTTGATAACTCGCAGCTAATAGTTGAACTAACTCTGTTTAACGTAATTTTGCAAATCGAGAAGGAGTTCGCAATGAACAAAGGTGAATTGGTTGATGCAGTGGCGGAAAAGGCTAGCGTGACGAAAAAACAGGCAGATGCTGTTTTGAGTGCAGCCCTGGAAGCAATCATGGAAGCTGTCTCCGATGGCGACAAGGTGACGCTGGTCGGTTTTGGCTCGTTTGAGTCGCGGGAACGCAAGGCCCGCGAGGGTCGCAATCCCAAAACTGGCGACAAGATGGAAATCCCGGCCACCAGAGTTCCTGCATTTTCCGCAGGGAAGTTGTTTAAGGACAGAGTTGCACCGCCGAAAAACGCGGAATAGCTGGCGAACTGAGTCTTGATTAGACCTGTACACGGTGGGAATTTAGCTTGGGCAGCCGCACTGGCAGGCTGCCCTGCCTCTGCTATTGTCGATTTTTCTGCGAGTATCAGTCCTTTGGGCCCTCCTGAGTCGGCAGTGGCTGCAATTCAATCACACTTGAGCAGTCTGACGGCTTACCCAGACCCGGATTATGGGGAGCTCAGGACTGCTTTGGGGGAGGCTTTGAATGTTGACCGGGATTGGATTTTGCCAGGGAATGGTTCGGCGGAATTGTTGACTTGGGCGGCTTGGGATTTGTCGAAGCTGGAGGCGACTTATTTGGTGACTCCGGCTTTTGGCGATTACTCGCGGGCTCTTTCGGCTTTCGGCGCGCAGGTGCTGAAATGTCCTTTGGATCTTAAATCTTGCACCATTGTCAAGAAGGGCCAAGATGCCCATTCCACAAGAGATGAATTTTCTTGTGGAACAGGCATGATGCCTGTTCCTAAACAAGTAATTGAGCATGGTGCCATATCTCAGTTGGAACTGAAATCGTTGGACGTTGGGGCAGGAAACGAGTTAGTAACCGATGATTTGTCGGTTTCTAACCGTTCCCTGGTCTCCCCTGCTTTTCGTATCCCAGTTCCTCTTGGTCTCGATGCAGCCTCTCGACGAGGTTTGCTACTGAACAACCCGCACAATCCTACGGGTTTGCTGTTTGCTAGGGAGGCGATTTTGCCTTATGTGAAGCAGTTAGGTATGGTGGTGGTGGATGAGGCCTTTATGGACTTTCTACCGCCTTCTGAGCAGGAAACTTTGATCGATGCTGTTGAGGAGTTTCCGAATTTGGTGATTTTACGATCGCTCACTAAATTCTATTCTCTGCCGGGACTGCGGTTGGGCTGCGCGATCGCCCATCCCGATATTCTGCGCCGCTGGCAGTTACTGCGCGATCCTTGGCCTGTGAATGCTTTGGCTGCTGCTGCTGCTGCTGCTGTGGTGCGAGATGCTGCTTTTGAGCGGCAAACTTGGGATTGGCTGCCTGTTGCTCGCCGAGAGCTATTTGAGGGTTTGGCTAATTTGCCGGGTTTGCAGCCAATTGCCGGGGCGGCTAATTTCTTGTTGGTTGAGTCGTCGATGTCGGTTTCTTCTATTCAAAAAAGTCTGTTGGAACGACACCGGATTTTGATTCGGGATTGTTTGAGTTTTCCTGAGTTGGGCGATCGGTTTTTTCGGGTGGCTGTGCGCTCCAGGGCGGACAATCTGCGGCTGATTGCTGGACTTTCCGAAGTTCTTCGTTAGCTGACGGTTGACTGTTGACGGTTGACGGTTGACTGTTGACGGTTGACTGTTGACCGTTGACTGCTGACGGTTGACTGTTGACTGTTGACTGTTGACTGTTGACTGTTGACTGTTAACAACCAATAAAAGTTGACAAACCGATTTTATTGGTCGTTTGAGCCGACATCCCCAAGAAACCCGGTTTCTATGATATAGCAATCCTTGCAGGAGTCGTAAATTTTTGATCCCACCCCAACTTTCCCCTTATAAAGGGGAGGGAGTAAGAAATTCACAAATGATTTAGGATGGCTATAAATCTTGGGTTTTGCAGCGAAGTATCTAGGAAGAAACCGGGTTTCTGACCCCGCGCGCGGATCGTCCTAAACTACTAACTAATGACTACTAACTAATGACTAATGACTACTGACTACTGACTTTTTTATTTATGCTTGACTATGATTTAGTGATTATTGGTGGAACTCCGGCCGGACGTTATGCTGCTTTGACTGCAACTAATTTCCCGGCCCGCGTTGCTTTGGTGGAACCGCTAAGTAATTCCCAAGATTTGCCGACTGGGGGGAAAGAGTCGATCGACCTTGGTTTGAGATACAGCCAAACTTTGAGGGAGGCTGCTCGTTTTGCCCAGCAGATCAGCCGCCAGCAGTTGGGGGTTCGTTGGGAAGTCGCGAATTCCTCCATGCCCCTCAAATTGCGGTTTGACGGGGTTCTCAAGTGGGCAGATGATGTTGTTTCTAATTTGTCAGAAATTGATGATCTCGGCCTTTTGGCTGCTCGTGGTGTCGATGTTATTTTTGGCAGTGGCGAGTTTGTGGCGAAACCGGATTTGGCTTTTGTTGTCGGCGGGCGAAAATTGCGATCGCTCTGTTATTTGCTAGCTTGTCCAACTCGGCCGGCGATTCCCAATATTGAAGGACTTTCGTCTGCTGGCTTTTTTACTTCGGAAACTGTCGGGGAATTAGCAAAACTTCCAGAGTTGCCTAAAAGTTTGGCTGTAATCGGCGCAGATCCCAGCGGTGTAGAAGTGGCTCAGACTTTTGCTCGGCTGGGGGTTGCTGTCACTTTGGTAGTGAAAAGTTCGCACATTTTGGCTAAAGAAGACCGGGAGGCTGCTGGGTTGGTGCAAGCTGCAATGGAAGCTGAAGGAGTGCGGATTCTGACTGCTACTGAGGTGACTCAAGCGAGGGTGATTGAGGGTAAAAAGTGGATTCAAGCTGGGCCAAGGGCGATCGAAGCTGAGGAGATTTTTCTGGCCGCCGGTAGAGGACACAATTTTTCATCGTTAAATATCGAAGTGGCTAAGGTTAAATTCAGCGATCGGGGGGTGATTTTAAATGAAAAGCTGCAAACAACTAATCGCCGCATTTACGCGATCGGCGATGTTGCTGGGGGTTATCCTTTCCCTCACATCGCTAATTACGAAGCTGCAGTTGCTGTGAAAAATGCTTTGTTTTTACCAATGTTTCAAATAGATTATCGTGGGATTCCTTGGGCGATTTTTTCTGATCCCCAGTTGGCGAGGGTTGGCTTGACTGAAGCGCAAGCAAGGCGCCGTTTTGGAGACGATCTGATTGTTTGTCGGGAATATTTCAAGAATGTTGAAAGAGCTCAAATGTCTGGGGATACAACTGGTTTTTGTAAGATTGTTGGGCGTCGCAACGGGGAGATTTTGGGAGCGAGTATTGTGGGGCCGCAAGCTGCTGAGTTGATTCACGCGATCGCTTTGGCTGTGCGTCACGGGATGAAGGTTGAGGCGATCGCCGAACTTCCTTATATTTGGTCGAGTTTTTCGGCAATTAACGGTCAAACTGCTGCTGTTTGGGAGTCGCAGCGCTTGGGTAGCAATAGTTTTATGCAGAATTTGTGGGAGAATTTGTTTCACTGGCGCCGGTATTGGAAGTGAAACAATCAAAGGGGTAATTGATAATTGGTAATTGTAAGTATGTGAGTGGCAAAATATAATTGACTTGGGCTAGTTCCATAGTCTGCTGAATTTTGGCATTTAATGCCTGATTCACTTATTAGAGTGGGGCAGCTTGTTGTGGCATCTGGACAAATAATTCGGGTGGCGATTCCAGGAATCCCAATTTATCCCAAATCTGACACACAAACTCAATTTCCTCTGCTTCCCGCTTTAAATTCCGCTCCGAATTGTACTAATGACATTAAATTATTACCTAAACTAGACATTAAGATTTTATAGGCGATCGCATTCAAACATCGGTTTTAAAACTGCTCTTAAGTACCTAATTAGCCTCTTAAATTCCTCTTCTATCCACTGCTGCCGTTCAATCAGCCTTAGCCTCCTTCATCTTCAACTTAGTCTTAAGTAAACTCTAAACAGCTCTTACATAAAAAATTAAAGTATTGTTTTAAACTCGTGCTTTCATAAGTTGAGCCACAAAGTATATTAAGAAAAATGTAATTCACTCAATACCACAGCAGAGCGAGCGAAAATAGTAGATAGTAACTCTCAGAAGCTTTTGGCTTGACAGAGGCAGTAGGAATACGTAGATATGACTAAGATCACAAAGATTTTCCTAGGATATCACATTAACGAGCAAATATACGCAGGAAATCGAACTCTAGTGTATCGCGGCCTTCGGTGTTCAAATGGGCAGCCAGTAGTGATCAAACTGCTGCGAAATGACTTTCCCCGCTTCCACGAACTGGTTCACTTCCGCAACCAATATGTCATTGCTAAAAACTTAGAGATCCCTGGCAGTGTTAAGGCATACAGCCTAGAGACTTACCATAACCACTATGCTCTGGTGATGGAAGACTTTGGCGGAATTTCCTTAAGTCGCTACATGGTTAGTCTAGCAGAAGCTAGCCAGGAACCCCTAAAAGGCTTGCCCGTTAGCGAGTTTCTGCCTATTGCGATTCAAATCGCCAACTCCCTCGACGGACTTTATCGCCACCACGTCATCCATAAAGACCTCAAACCTGCCAACATTCTGATTAACCCCACCAGCAAACAAGTCAAGCTGATTGACTTCAGCATCGCTTCCCTACTACCGCGCGAAACCCAAGAAATTCAAAATTCCAACGTGCTCGAAGGCACCTTACCTTACATATCTCCCGAACAAACTGGGCGAATGAACCGAGGCATTGATTACCGCACAGATTTCTACTCGCTAGGAGTAACATTCTACGAATTACTAACAGGAAAGTTACCATTCCAAACAGACGATCCAATGGATTTGGTACACTGCCACCTCGCAAAACAACCACTGGCAGCCTCAAGAGTTAACAATAGCGTTCCATTGGTGCTGTCTGAGATTGTCAGCAAACTGATGGCGAAGAATGCTGAAGACCGCTATCAAAGTGCGATCGGACTCAAGTACGACTTAGAAACTTGCTTATCCCAGTGGCAAGAGAAAGGGACGCTGGCTAACTTTGATTTAGGGCAGCGAGATTTGTGCGATCGCTTCATCATCCCCGAAAAATTATACGGTAGAGAAAGCGAAGTATTCTCCCTGCTATCCGCCTTCGAGCGCGTGAGTGCAGGAAGCGCCGAAATGATTCTGGTGGCTGGTTTCTCCGGCATTGGCAAAACCGCTGTCGTTAACGAAGTTCACAAACCAATTGTGAGACAGCGAGGCTACTTTATTAAAGGCAAATTCGACCAATTCCAACGTAACCTCCCCTTTAGTGCATTTGTCCAAGCTTTTCGCGACTTTATGGGACAATTGCTATCGGAAACAGATGCTAAAGTTGAGCAATGGAAATCGAATATTTTGGCAGCTTTAGGAGCTAGCGCTGGGGCGATCGTTGAAGTCATTCCCGAACTAGAACGTATTATCGGACCGCAACCGCCAGTCCCAGAACTTTCTGGCAGTGCTGGTCAAAATCGCTTCAACTTGTTGTTTGAAAAATTCATTCAATTATTCACAACAAAAGAACATCCTCTAGTGATTTTCTTGGACGATTTGCAATGGGCAGACTCAGCATCGTTGAAGTTGATGCAACTGCTGATGAGTGCTCATGATCACCGCCATCTCTTATTAATTGGAGCTTATCGGGATAACGAAGTGTTTCCAGCGCATCCATTAATGCTGACGTTAGTAGATATTCAAAAAACTGAAGCAAAGGTGAATACTATTACCTTAGATCCCCTTGCTAGCTCAGACGTAAATATTTTAGTTGCCGATACTCTAGCTTGTTCTACAGCGTTGGCTCGGCCTTTGACAGAACTCGTTTATCAGAAAACCCTAGGCAATCCATTCTTCAGCACACAATTCCTAAAATCTTTGCATGAAGATGGGCTAATTGAATTTAATTTTGACGCTCGGTATTGGCAGTGCGATATTGCCCGAGTGCGAACCTTGGCAGTAACGGATGATGTAGTAGAATTCATGGCACTTCAGTTGCGAAAGTTGCCAACCAGGACACAGTCCGTTTTAAAGTTAGCTGCTTGTATTGGCAATCAGTTCGATTTGGCTACTTTAGCAATAGTTGATGAAAATTCGCCAACAGAAACCGCATCCGCTTTATGGAAGGCACTACAAGACGGGCTAATTTTACCCATTAGTGAAATTTATAAGTTTTATCAAGCAGAGGGGAATAGCAAATTAATAGTCGGGAATGGGAAGGGATTTGACCAATTATCCATTACCCACGACCAATTACCCAAATACAAGTTTTTACACGATCGCGTTCAACAAGCTGCTTATTCCCTGATTCCAGAAGATCAAAAAAAAAACGCTCACTTAAAAATTGGGCAACTGTTACTAACTCATTCATCGGTTGCCGAAAAAGAAGAAAAACTGTTTGAGATCGTTAACCAACTAAATATCGGCAAATCCCTGATCGTCCATCCATCGGATCAAATAGAACTCGCCCAACTCAATCTGAAAGCCGGACAAAAAGCGAGAGCCGCAACTGCTTATACAGCCGCATTTGAGTATGGCACGACCGGCATCGCCTTGTTAGCTGAAGATAGCTGGCAAACGCAGTACGAAATAACCCTAGCCCTCTACGAAGCTGCCACTGAAGCCGCTTACCTGAGCGGCAACTTCGAGCAGATGAAACAATTGGCGGAAATCATTGCAGAACACTCTAAAACTCTGTTGGATACGATTAAGGTCTATGAAGTTCTAATTCAAGCAGCTCAAGCCCAACATCAATTTCTAGAAGCCGTACAGATTGCCCTCAAGAGTGTGGAGCGTTTAGGACACAGTTTACCAGAGCAACCCAGTCAATCTGATACTGCTAAGGCATTCGAGGCAACTAAATCCATCTTGGCTGGGAGGCAACCGCTGGACTTAATAACTCTGCCTCAGATGAAAGATCCTAACAAGTTAGCGGCTTTACGGATTCTTACAGCGGTCTCTTCTTCTGCCTTTGTTGCCACTCCAGCGCTGTTACCGTTTATTGTCCTCGAACAGGTAAATTTATCTGTTCAATATGGCAATACTTCATTCTCTGCAAATGGATATGCTTACTACGGACTGATGCTTTGTGGGGTGGTAGGAGACATTGACTGTGGCTATCAGTTCGCACAACTAGCATTGAAGTTACTTGATCGTTTCAATGCTAAAGAACTGAAATCCAGAGTCTATGTTGCAATTCACTGTAGCGTGTGCCATTGGAAAGAGCCGCTGAAGAACTCCTTACCGTTTCTCCGGGAAGGCTACGAAGTTGGATTGGAAACGGGAGATTTAGAATCGGCTGCTATTTGCGGATTCACTTACATTTCATACTGTTGGTTTATCGGCCGAGAATTAAACGATCTCAGCCGAGAGAGCGCTGCCTTCCGAGAGCAACTGGCGCACCTCAAGCAAGAAGGACTTACCAGCCATTTGACCGTTTTTCAGCAAGCTATTTTGAATGTGATCGGCGATTCTGCCGAACCTTGGCAACTGACTGGAGATGCGTTCGAGCGCGAGGAAATCGTGCCAGCGCTCAAGCGATCGGGAGATCTAACTGCGCTGTACTATTTCTATGCCAGCGAACTCACTCTGTGCTATCTGTTTGGCAAGTTTGAGTTGGCGGTGGAAGCCGCGCTCCTTGCCGAAAATTATATAGGTAACGCGACAGGCTTATTCATTGTTGCGATCTCGTACACCTACGATTCTCTAGCTCATCTGGCACTCTATTCTCAGGTTTCCGAGGCACAACAGCAACGCATTCTCGAACGGGTGGCTAAAAACCAGGAAAAGATGAAAAAGTCGGCTAACCATGCTCCAGAAAATCACCTGCACAAATTTTATTTAGTTGAAGCCGAACGATACCGAGTTTTAGGACAAAAATCAGAGGCGATAGAATTTTACGATCGCGCGATCGCTAAAGCAACAGAAAATGAATATCTCCAAGAAGTTGCCTTAGCAAACGAATTAGCGGCCAAATTCTATTTAGAGTGGGGAAAAACCCGCGTTGCTAGAGACTACCTGCACGATGCTTACTATAGCTACGCTCGCTGGGGAGCCGCAGCTAAGGTGAGCGA
The DNA here is from genome assembly GCF_036701635.1 of Microcoleus sp. N9_B4. NCBI lineage: Bacteria > Bacillati > Cyanobacteriota > Cyanophyceae > Oscillatoriales > Microcoleaceae > Microcoleus > Microcoleus sp. N9_B4. The sequence continues at coordinate 34,461 of NZ_JAUBRC010000043.1, forward strand.
GCTGGAACAATCATATCCTGAACTGTTAGCGTTAATTTTGCAATCGGATCAATTACAGCTCGCATCAGAAATAACGCTCCATGCAACGAATACCATTTCATCCCATACGATTAGCAGATCGTCTACATCCAGCAGCAGGAGCATATCTGCTGTATTAGATCTAAAAACGGTTCTCAAAGCCTCCCAAACCCTCTCTAGCGAAATTCATCTAGAGCGATTACTCTCGACGCTGCTGCAAGTGGTCATTGAAAATGCCGGCGCGGACAAATCTGCCTTGTTATTGCTCAAAGGGAATCGATTAATTGTTGAAGCAATTAGCACAGTCGTTTCCTCCTCGACTGTGCTGCTATCAATTCCGCTTGAGGAAAGTCAGGAGCTTCCCATTGCGTTAATCAACAGCGTTAAACGTACCTTACAACCATCACTGATTAGTAATGCAACAACTGATTCTTCGCTGATGGCAGATCCTTACATCATCCGCCAGCAGCCCAAGAGCCTGCTGTGTGCGCCAATTCTCCATCAAGGGAAGTTGATAGGCATTATTTACCTGGAGAATAACCTGGCTACCGGAGCCTTTACCAGCGATCGCGTCGCCATCCTCAACATCCTGTGCTCGCAAGCAGCAATTTCCTTACAAAACGCCCGACTGTATCAACAATCCCAGGAATATGCCCAAAAACTAGAGCAGTCTATCCACGAGCTCAAACAGATGCAGTTGCAATTGGTGCAGGGTGAAAAAATGTCTGCTCTGGGAAATTTAGTTGCAGGTGTAGCCCACGAAATTAACAATCCCGTAGGCTTTATCGCCGGCAACTTGCAACCTGCTCAAGAATACGTGGGGGATTTATTCAACTTGATTGATTTGTATCAAGAAAAATTTCCCAATCCGGGAATTGAAATTGAAGCAGAAATTGAGGATATGGACTTGGAGTATTTGCGAGAAGATTTGCCCAAATTGATTGGCTCGATGCAGGAGGGAGTCGATCGCATCCGCAATATCAGTACGAGTTTGAGAACGTTTTCGAGGGCAGATAGCGATCGACCAGTTGCTTTCAATATTCACGATGGACTTGAAAGCACTCTGCTAATTCTCAAGCACCGTTTAAAAGCCAGCGAGTTCCGCCCTGCCATTGAAGTTGTGAAAGAGTATGGTAACTTGCCCCTAGTGAAATGTTTTCCCGGACAGTTAAACCAGGTATTTATGAATGTGCTGGCTAATGCCATTGACGCTCTGGAGGAGTCAAATAAGGGGCGGAGTTTTAGTGAAATTAAAGCCCTACCTAATCAAATTACGGTTCAAACTGCTCTGAGCGAAGACAAGAATCAGGTTTTGATTCGCATTAAGGATAATGGAGTGGGGATGTTGGCTGAAGTTAAGGAAAACATCTTTAACCACTTATTCACCACCAAGTCGGTGGGTCAAGGAACTGGATTAGGATTGTCGATCGCCCGCCAAATTGTTGTGGAAAAACATGGAGGTACATTAGTAGTAAATTCTTGTCTGGGGCAGGGTTCGGAGTTTGTGATTTCTCTTCCGGCGTGAGCAGTTCGTAGTAGGGCTTGAGCGCAATTAGCGCCGCCTCGGAATTACCAGCCCTGTTATTAGGATAAACAGGAAATGGGGCAGGGGGAACGAGCCACAGGCTAGGGGTTTTCGTGCTAGGAACTAGCGACTATGGAATAGGGAAACAAAAAATCTAGACTAATTCCCCCATCTTCCGCCCGTACCTTATTCGTGATTGAGATAGCGGTTTACAACTGCCTGCCTTACCAACTCTCTTCCCTTTTTTTATGCCCAGTTTTGAGTTAAGAGTTCCCTTGAGATTTTAAGCCTCTACCTTACCGAAATGAAAGCAGCTATCATGCTACTGAGATTGTGGAGTTGAATTTCATAAAATGATAAGGTACGCGCACCCTAGGTTAATAAGGTGCGCGCTTGACGCTTGACGCTGAGATGTACGGAGAGGGTGGGATTTGAACCCACGTTAGAGTTACCCCTAAAGTAGATTTCGAGTCTACCGCATTCAACCGCTCTGCCACCTCTCCAATTAACTTGAGATGTGAGCTAAAAGTATTTTACCGCACAGTGCGCCACATTGTAAATCATTATAAAAAAGAAGTTTGATTTTCTTCAGATTCCAGAGTGGTCTTAAATCCCCCTGCTGGAGTCCACTGGAGGGCTCCGTCGCGCCCTGTCCAGAATATCTGGGTTTTGCTTTGGCGCAGTTGGGCTGCGGTTTCTGGGTCGATTTCGTTAGCAGAGGCGATCGCCACTTGCGGCCCCACTGCGCCCAATAACTCAGCCGTCAGGGCTTTTCCTGACCACCACAGCACTTGAGCCGGCTTCAATGTTCCCGTTGCTGCCAATTTTTTTTGCGCTTCGGGTGTCATTTCACCGACGAGCAACCAAGTTCGATTTCCCACCAGGAATTCTACCACCGGAATCTCCGCATTCACGAACTGCAACCGCGTCGAACCCAGATCGACGGTACTGTTAGTTTCTAAAGGAAAGTAAACGCCTTGGCGAGATTGCACAGCCGTTATAAATTCCTGATTGTTGCCACGGTGAATTTGTTTCGGAGCCTGGTTATCATAAAATGTTTTAATTGGCAAGCGTTCTAGTAATTTTCCCCAACCACTGCTCAAACCTAAATGACCGTGACTGGCGATCGCAAAATTCACCGAATTAACTCCTTGCTTCTGCAAAAAAGGCAACACTGTAAACCTTACGGTATTTTCATCACCGCTATTAATTAGCGCCACTTTTCCCCTATCTTGAATTACTAACACTGGTTCCCCAGATGTCGCCAGCAAAGTAACTTGAAATAAAGATGCTTGAACGTGCCAAGCTGGCAAAACTATGATACTTATTCCCGCCACAAGCGCCAGCGGTAAAATCCAAGCCGCCGAAAAAACCGGCAGCCTAATAACTCTGCTTTTCCCCTTCTTCTCTCTCCCCTTTTCCTGGTTTTTCCCTCTGACTGCTTCCGGCTTCAGTCTTTTTTCTTCCTTCCTCCTTCTATCCGTTACATCCGTTACATTGCTCGTTACCGAACTTCCCCCGATCCAAACCCAGCAAATTAAACTGTAAAGCGCGATTAGCTGAAACACTGATACTTGACCGACAGCTACCGAATTACCGGGTAATTGCGAGAAATATTGGGCGATCGCAATTAACCCCTTTGCCGGATAGTCCAGCAGTTGCGCTAAAACACTGCCAGCCGGCGGAAAAATTAATCCAGCTAAAGCGCTAACCATCCCCCCAATACTCAAAATCCACAGCAAAGGAGCCGCAATAATATTAACTAAAATGCTGTAAGGTGATACCACGCTAAAAACGTAAAGTAACAACGGCAATACCCAAACTGAAGCCGCGATCGGAACCACAACAATCGAAGCGATCGCGGGCGGCATCCAGTCCAACTTTGCCATCAGCGGGGGCGTTGTCACTATTAATCCCAAAGTCGCCAAAAAACTCAGTTGAAAACCTAAATCCCAAATCCACAAAGGGTTAACTAGCAATAAAATAGTAGCAGCGATTAACAGCAATCCCAGCGGCTTAACTTGGCGGTTCAGCACCAAAGCAAATAATGTTCCAAATCCCATTAAAGCGGCGCGGCATACTGAAGCTTCAAAGCCAGTTAATCCCACGAGCAAAAATAAAGCACCGACGCCAAAGCTAAATTGTAATTGTTTGGAAAAACGCCTGGTTAAAGCTAGAACTAAAGCCAAAACCATCGAAACTTGAGTGCCGGAAGCTGCGATCGCGTGGGCTAATCCAGCCTGCACAAAAAAGTCGCGGATGTTGTAAGGTAAATCTACTGCTTGTTTGCCGAGGGCGATCGCACTGATCAAGGGCCCTTCGGGAACATTTAACTGCGATAGTTGCGATCGCACGATCCGCTGCCGCATCGCTTGAATTTTCGATGGCCGCATCCCGCTGGGTTCCCAGAAAGCATCCGCTTGGTTGTTAACTCGATTGACATCCGCGATCGCCTTTTCTCTCCTCCAGTCAATTTGACGCCCTTTTAGCCCTGCAAAAGCTCCTTCTCTGGCTAAATATTCTTGAAAATCAAAAGCCCCCGGATTCGACGGCGGCTGCGGTTTGTACAAGGAACCCACAACTGCGATCGTATTGTCGGCGTACAAACTTGTTGCTTGCAGCAGCGGCACTGTAACGTAGAGTTTGCCGGATACTGGGCGGTTGACAACTACTCCTCCCTCGCCGCCGTTGATTTCGCTAACTAAATCTGTTTCTAGCCAAAATTGCGATCGACCCGATCGAGTCAATCGAGGCGTACTGACAACTCTACCGCGAACTGTCACTGCCACTTCTTGAGTGTTTCCGCCAGCCGGAATCAGTTTGCTGATGTCATCCATTGCCGGTTGGGGCGATCGAACTACAAAATAAACGCTAGCTAGAAATGCCAGCAAACCCGCAACTGCCCACACCCATTTCCCTCTCGGCAGCATCTCCAACAAACTCAACTCTTCCCTCGCATCTAAGGGTTCTTCAAGAGCATTTTCTTTTTGTCTGCTGCGTCTTTTCTTAGTAACTTTGACAGAATTTTTAGTATATTTTCGCAACAGTTTTGGCAGGGCAATCGCCACCGATATTCCCAAAGCAAGTATCGCGTATCTACCCCAAGAAACCGCTGTAGAAATCAATCCCAAAATGTAGGCAAGACAGAAGATGACACCCGTTGCTTGATTCATTAATTAGCAATTTAGAGGGGGAATATTTCAGGGAAACCTATGCGGAAATTATGCACTCCTTACTAACGAAAGCGGGTTTTTCAACCGGGGTAAAGGGCTAAACGCCGTGAACTTGGGTAAAAAACCCGGTTTCTGGCTACCCGTGCGTAAGTTATGGCAAAAATTCTTTCCTTACATTCTTTCCCTTCCCGTTCCCCTTGCTCTTCCTCTTCTAAATAGACAGCCCCAATTTTAAACCGAAAGCCGCGTGCAGCACCATAAGTGCAAGGGCCGTCGTGCCTAAATAAGCGTGAACCGCGCGCAGTGCCAGCTTATTGCCCCCAAAACCCGTCAGCGAAATCAAGCTGCCAATAGCCAGCAAAACCAGCACTGTCGAACCTGTCCAAAAATGCGGGCTTTCCATGACTGGCTGGTGCTGCATCACCAGCGACAGCAAGCCGCCTGTATAGCCCAAAGCTAGAAACAGAAACATCCACGGTGCAAGCTTGCGGTGATCCGAGCGACTTTTGAGTGCGACATCTTTATCGGTGGCCAAACGTCCCTGCCATCCCGTATACCCGACAAAACTGCCCATTGCCACTACCACGATCCCCATCATTACAGGGTGTCCCCAATGGGTAATTGGTTCGGGAATTCCCAGACTGCGAAATTGACTGGCGATGGGTTCGAGTAGTTCGCTGAGATTGATCATTTGCTTGAGATTCCTAACTTTGCGATCGCTAATTTTGGTTTAACCAACAACTTACTCTAAATAGCAATATTATCGATCGTGATTTTCAATCACTGTTCCCAGCCAGAAGTCTGTATAAAATAAAAGAGCCGGACACATGAGAAGTGTATTACCTAGCCTCAGTAGGGGATCTGCCATTTCAGTTAATTTGAGCTGAGCAGTATCCAGTTTTTTGTCCCCACACCAGTAAGAGGATGCTATTGCAGACGGCGCTATGATTAAGCCTTACCGATTTTTGCAGCGAATTGCTCAACTGTTCGCCTACGCCTACTCAGCACTGATTGTCGGCTATCTGATTCTGAGACTGATCTTTTGGGACAGGTTGTGGCCGGTTGCCTTGATGGGGGATTTTGTTCCTTGGATTTTCTTGCCAATCTTCCTGCTGCCAATTCTAGGGTTTTTTCTCATAAAGAAACGCTGGTTCGCGATTGTTTCATCTGTGGCTAGCCTCTGCCTGCTGGGTTGGCTACACGTCACCTACTTTTCTCCCCAGCCTGCGAACATCAGTGACTCCCCGCCAACGCTCAAGGTTTTTTCTCTCAACCTCGGCTGGCATCACAAATCCCCACAAGCCTTGATTAATCTAATTCAGGAAGAAAAACCCGACCTCATTTGTTTGCAAGAAATTAAGGAGGATTACGCCAAAGAAGTATTCTCTAAGTTGGCCGCATTATACCCGCACCACCTGGGGCGCGGATACCATGTGATTCTCAGCAGATATCCCATTCGCTCTTTCCAAAAGTTACGGCTAGCCGGTGGGAACGAACCACAAGAACGAGCTATTATCGAAATGAACCAGCAAGATGTAGTTCTTTATAACATTTCAACAACCCCACCGTGGTTTCGCCAGCATAAAATTTTGCCTTTCCTCAAAATCCCAGTTTACGAGTACGGCGACCGACCGGCACAAATTCAAGATTTAGTGCGGCGACTCCAAAAAGAAACGCTGCCGACTATTGCCGCCGGGGACTTTAATCTGACTGACCAGTCTCAAGACTACTATTATTTGAAAGCGGTTATGCAAGATGCTTTCCGAACAGCAGGAGTGGGTTTTGGCTTTACTTTTCCTCACGGGTGGGATCTGAGTTTACTGGTTAAACAGTTAAACTGGAAATTAACTTTTCCCCTGGTGAGGCTTGACTATGTTTGGTATTCTCACCACTGGGGGGCAAAATCAGCCAAGGTTTTACCGCCAATCGGTTCAGAGCATCTGCCGGTGTCGGCCCAACTGGGGATGCAACCGGAATTTGGACGAGTGTAGGGGGTTGGCAACACTTTGGTGGGGCGACCACAAGGGTATTGGTGTCAATTTAAGCTCGGGGCGAAGAGCGTGATGCTGTTGGCGAATCCGTGAAGGGTGACACCTCACATTTGCTCCCGTCGCACCCCTCTTAGATCGTGTCCGGATAATTCCCCGCAATTAATTTTTCTATCCTTCTTCCTCTTTCTTCTTCCTTTTTGGCGTACTTGGCGTCTGGGCGGTTCATTATTAAACCCCCCAAAGAAACAAAGTATTGATTCGCCAACAGTCTCATGGAATTCGCGACTATACCAACAGGGAATTTTAGACAAATGAAGATGTTTTCAACCAAGCACAGACTAATGGCTCGAATTAAGCCTTACCGACTTTGCAGTTGACCGCTGAATCGCCCGTAGGCTATAGCCCTCGGTCTGCGCTTCACCCAATCTTCACAGCCTCATCCTCACTCTGGATGTTAAATCCTACCTGCCTGCTCAAAGTTAATTTCAATTCCTTGAGTTTTGAATGGCAAAGTGAGAAATTAACATCGCAGCCGACGAGCCGTCACACTTCTAAATTTTGCTAATCGCTCTCAAGGGAGAATCAACTGCGGAAAAAAAACTAGAGGTTCCAAGTTTGAGACTTCTGGCATAAAGTATGCCGTCTGCCCAGGCTCACTTCGATCGACTGAGCGCTAAACAGTCTCAAGGCACCCTGATAGCACTCTTGTCTGTTGAGCAGCCATAGCTGTGCACCTAAATGAATCCTCTCAACTAACTCGCTGGGGATTCGGTTTTAGCAGACAAGCAGCCACTTTCTTGCGTCGCCTTCCTCGGAACCGTGCAATCGCTACACTCACTGCGCCGTCGCTAAAGTAGCTTCCGAAGGTTGGATTTGATACTTTACGAGATTTGCCAGTTCTTGTAACTGATTAATCGCTTCTGCACCTTCTAGTTTCATGAGTTCGCGGTCATCCCGCATCTCAGTCCAAGTGATACCGTAATCTGACACTAAGAATCGAATCAGATGGTTGTCCGTCAAACTGACCATAAATGAGGCACTGTTCATCTGACCCCCGCAAGTGTAGCAGGATGCCAGATAACCCCGATGCTCTAGCACGATCGCTAAAGCTTGGAGATTCATTACCAAATCTTGAACGAATTTACGGTGTTGTTCTGCAAGTCTCAGAAACACAGTTCTCCTCCTATCACCACACCGTGTATTTTACAGCCCATTTAATAATTTCTTAATAAGTGGGTATTTAGGTGCTGGTTCAGTATACGTTTAGTATGCTCAAAAAAAATCGGATTAGCGACCTCTTCAGCCTACCTATACTAGATTAACCGAGTTGTGCTCGAAACGAAGTATCAGCAGCGACATTCAGCCAAAACAGGCTCTAGGGGGGGACTCCAGCCGGAAAATTTGCCTGCTGTCACGGGTGATTCAGCCGTCGGAGAGCCCAAACATACAAATAACTAATGATAGTAATCAAATTAGTTAAGTATTGTAAAACAGGATTGAGTTTCTCGTCAAAGATAGTCAGGAATAGTATATGCTGACTCAGCAAAAGGATTCGCACTGCCCAAGCAACCGCTTTCAACGCGGCCTTTATTGACGAGCCACGCCTGTAGCTCATGCAGCTAGCCGATTGGCAAACGCATCCACAGAGGTTTGTACAAAACCGCAGATGGTTAATTAATGCTGACGTGAATGGGTCTTACAATATCATGAGAAAAGCAATCCCAAATGCTTTGTGCAATGGGATAGGGAGCTGCGTAGTTCAGCCGAGGCGGGTCAATCCGCTTAAAGTAAAAAAGAAAGGGGAGGGACTTAAAGCCTCCCAGGTCATGTGATAAATGACTATACTTTTACAAGCTATAAGAGTTCAATCGCCCTGGGGATACTCGTCCCAAAGCGTCGTCGTCTGCCGCAAGCTCCGAAAATCGCCATTCCCCAAAATCAAGTGATCCAGTAGCGGAATTGACAAAAACTGCGCTCCCGCTAGCAACTGTCGCGTCAAAGCAATATCCTCCGGGCTGGGTTCCACAATCCCCGATGGGTGATTGTGCGAGATAATCGCCCGCGTCGCCCCCTGGCGGATTACCTCGCGAAAAATATCCCGTGGGTGAGCCAAAGTTTCCGTTGCTGTGCCGATCGTAATTACCTGAGTACCCAGCAGCCGATTTTTCACATCCAGCAGCACCACAGCAAAACGTTCCTGAGACTGCCACATCAAATCCTGACTCAGGGCATCCGCCGCCGCTTGCGGAGAGTCAACCACAGCCATTTCCGGTGGGCGCGACTGAAACACCCGCTTCCCCAACTCCACCGCAGCCAAAATCGAAGTTGCCTTAGCAGGGCCAATCCCATGAATCTGCGTCAACTCCTGAACGCTAATAGTGCGTAGCACAGCCAGAGGATCACGGGAATGCAAACTCAACTGATTTAAAATATACTGTCCGAGCCCGACGGCGGAAAGTTTGCCGGGTCCCTGACCCGTGCCCAGGAGAATCGCAATCAATTCTGCAGTCGCCAAACTTTTCGGGCCACCCGCCATCAGCCGTTCCCGTGGCCGTTCACTCGTTGGCAAATCGACAATTCTCAAGCTGTAAGTCATAGCTGCACCCGCACCGCAAGCTCAACAATTACACAATTTTAGCCGATCGATTTGCCTTATTCAATTCGTACAATCACCCAAAAAAGCCTTCATGATTAACCGCGGCTGTTGGCAGATCAAATCTAACCTAGCGTTTCGCAAGCGATCGAGTCTCGATCTCGATACCATAAAAGTGAGGTGCAGACTCAGCACCCTGCGTTCAGCGCAAAGGTGCGCTTACCCTAAATTCTCGCCATTCAGTTGAGGCCAGCAGCCCCGAGGAAACTGGTTGCGGCGCCTTAGGTGCTGTAACCCCAAGCAAAACGAACGAAACTGCCATCAACCCGCCGTACAAGGCAGCCGATCGCTTGCGAGTGCCCAATCCCACCCATTGAGGATTTAGCAGACCCAGACAAAAAGCCGGTGTGGAAAACATGAAAGTTAATACAAACAAGCTGGACATCACACACCTCCGACTAGCGAATTGCAGCGATTAATTACTTGTATCTCCAATTAATAGCTCATAAATCCGCTGAAAAAAAGTTGCAATTTAGGATTTATAACTTTAGAATTATTGATGTCGATCAAACAAGAATAAATTTCTTAAAACATCTTACTTTAGGTAGTTGTTAAAAAAATAATAGCTTTCTCGACCGTCCAAAAATTTAGCTTAAAATAGATACTAAATTCTTTACTCAAAATATGAAAGTCCGCTTTAACGTAGTCCGCCAAAATCAAAACGAGGCTCCCCGGGTTCACACTTACACCATAGATGTGGAAGAGAGCAATACCATCCTTGACTGCCTCAACAGTATTAAGTGGGAACACGACGGTACTTTAGCTTTTCGCAAAAATTGCCGTAATACCATTTGTGGCAGTTGTTCTATGCGAATTAACGGTCGATCGGCATTAGCTTGCAAAGAAAATGTAGCCAGCGAACTGGCAAGACTGCAAAAAATAGCTGATTCCAGCTCAGCAGAAAAGCCGGCCGATTTCATCCCAGAAATCACCGTCGCCCCAATGGGAAATATGCCGGTTATTAAAGATTTGGTTGTTGACATGACCAGTTTTTGGGACAACCTAGAAGCAGTTGAACCCTATGTAAGCACCGCCTCGCGAGCAATTCCAGAACGGGAATTTCTGCAAACTCCAGAAGAGCGATCGAAACTCGACCAAACTGGCAACTGCATCCTCTGTGGTGCGTGCTATTCTGAGTGCAACGCCCGCGAAGTCAACCCGGAATTTGTCGGCCCCCACGCCCTCGCCAAAGCTTACCGCACGATCGCCGACTCCCGCGACAGCGAAACCGAAAATCGACTGGAAAAATACAACGAAGGCACCGCAGGCGTCTGGGGATGCACGCGCTGTTACTACTGCAACTCGGTTTGCCCGATGGAAGTCGCGCCGATGGATCAAATTGGTAAGATTAAACAGGAGATTCTCGATCGCAAAGACGACCAAGCCAGTCGATCGATCCGCCACCGCAAAGTCTTAATCAATCTCGTCAAAGAAGGTGGCTGGATAGATGAGCGGAAATTTGGCATCGAAGTAGTAGGAAACTACTTCCGCGACGTTAAAGGTTTGCTGAGTCTGGGCCCGTTGGGTTTGAGAATGATCGCTCGCGGCAAGTTCCCGCTGTTTTTTGAGCCTTCTGAAGGCACTGAAACCGTGCGAAATCTGATCGAATCGGTTCAAAGTTTAGAAAAGTCAGCAGATTAGCGATCGGCTGTCCTTTTCCTGGTAAATTACAAGTTGTGCGATCGCAAAGCTTCCCCAAAATCATCACTCAAAACTCGAAACTTAAAACTTTTAAATGACTGCTCAAACTCCTCCCTCCCCAAAACCGACAACCCCAAATACCCCAAAACCAGAACCAGCGTTTGGGTGGAATGCCTACGCCGAACAAATCAACGGACGATTTGCGATGGTGGGGTTCGTGGGACTTTTGCTGCTAGAATTCTTCACCCGCCAGGATTTTTTTACCTGGCTGGGTCTGCGTTAAATTAATCTGAATTAAGCAAAAAAGGAAGCTGAAAAATTATTGAGATTTCAGCTTCCCTTCTATTTTTAAGCGTTATTTAAAATACAGATTCTCAATTTATAGATGCAGGATTATAACATTTATAGTTGCATACAAACATATGAATTTACCAAAGTTGATAGTAGTTGCTTGTAGTGCGATCGTCCTTGAATTATAGGGACACGGCAATGCCGTGCCCTGACTGCCAAGTTTCGTTCAAACTAATTTCCAGTTGTTTCACGGACGGTCAAACTGTACTTGCCTCTACCTTTTGGAGGCGGATCGTAAGCATTGACAATGACGCGATAGCGACCATTCGCAGACAAGGTAACAGAAATCTCTGAATTGGAATTTTGCTGCGTTGCATCATCATTTTCTCCAAGTAGCTCGCCCTGGGAGTTGAAAATAGCGAGATAAGTATCAAACTCGGTACTTTCTACGGTAATAATCACTTTTTGACCCTGAGTGCCTTCAAAGGTATACTCGTCGTACAAACTGCTGTCTGAGGGCAGTACAGAAGACTTAGCAGGGCTGAGTTCTCCGTTTTGCTCTAAAATGATTTTAGATGAACCCGCATCAGGACTCGGCCGAGGTTCTACAGTAGGGCTCTGAGTTGGCGAACTTTGTGGTGATGGCGACGGGTTGGGACTTGCTTGAGCTAAAACACCCTTTTCAGCAGGCTTCGCATCAGTTAAATTTTGAGGAAATTCTGCTGAAATGAGGGTGGAACTACTGTTAGCAACTCCACCTAAATTTGAAACTGGCGGCGAGACAGTCGGCTTGCCAGAAAAAGTAGCTACCAGAGCAATTGGCGCGATCGCCCAAAATCTAACTTGACGCATGAATTACCTCGGTTTGCAAGGAAGAAGGAAGAAAGAAGTCAGTAGTCAGTAGTCAGTAGTCAGTAGTCATGAGTTATTTGTTAGGTGCTACCAATGCCCAATGCCCAATGCCCAATGCCCAATGCCCCATTTTCACCGGACTGTTAGAGTGTAACGGCCCCTGCCAGAAGCATCGTAAGCATTGACAATTACGCGATAGCGACCCGTAGCGGGCAAAGTAACGGTCAGAAACGCATTTTTAGTCGAATCGCTCTCATCGTCATTTTCTGCCACCAATCGGCCGTTAGGGTCAAAGATCGCCACATAGGGATCGAAATCTGTACTTTCGAGGGAAATGGCTACAGACTGACCCGATCGACCTTCAAAAGTATACTCTCGATACAGACTGTTGTCAGACGGCAATACTGGGCCGCCTGCGACTAAAGCGCCTTCTTCTTGCAAAATCGCCCGAGAAGGCGCGGTAGGAGCACTCGCTTTCAGTTCTAACGTATAAGCCCCTGACTGCTTAGCTTGGTAGGAATTTGCCACTAACGTGTAAGTCCCGTCTGCTGGCAGCCTGACTGTAATTCTGGCGTCTTTACTGCCTGCCCCGTCATCGTCTTGCGCGATTTCGCGCTGGTTGGGCCCGAGCAAAATTAAATAAGGGTCAATCTCTTGACTTTTCATTTCTATTGTGATTTGCTGGCCCGCTTTTCCCTCAAAGGAGTAGAGGTCAAAAAAGCTGTTGTCGGTGGGCAGAACGCTAGACTTGTCGGTGAGGAGGCCGCTGACGGGGGGCCCGTTTAACGCAACTTTTTGAGGTGATTGGTTGCCACCAAAGGGCGATCGGGCTTGAGCCACGCGGGGAGCTCGCCCTTCTCGCACCGCTGTCAGGAAAGCGGGTAATTTGTCTGCGGAAATTGCAAAACCGATACCGATACTGCCACCGCCCCGACCGCGAGTAAAAATAGAAGTATTGACGCCGATTAATTCTCCTGAACTGTTGAGCAGTGGGCCTCCAGAATTGCCGGGATTGATGGCGGCGTCGGTTTGAATTAAGCCCCGCTGCTGGTCGATGCGGCTGACGATTCCGACTGTCAAAGTACCTTGAAATTGACCGAAGGGATTGCCGATCGCAAATGCTTGTTGCCCGACTTTCACCGAACCGGGACGGGCTAAAGGAATGGTGGGCAAATTGTTTTGACCGCGAATTTTCACTACGGCTAAGTCTAGACCTTCTTCGCCGAATCCGATGACATCGGCGACAAGTTTTCTGCCGTCTGACAAAATGATATTGACGGTACCGCCTGCCGAAACAACGTGGGCGTTCGTTAACACCATGCCGTCGGGGCTGATAATTGTGCCACTGCCGTTAGATTTATCTGTATCGACTGTAACAACCGCCGGACTAGCCTTTTCGTAGACCCGAATATTGGTTTGTTCTTCGACAGTTTGGGCGATCGCACCCTGGGAATGCACCGAGTTAAATTCCGTTAAATCTGTTGATTGCCGCACAGGGGATGTGGTAACAACCGCACTGGCGCTGGCTGCAACCCCAACCGTTAAAATTCCCGATACTGCTAAACTTAGAAGTTTGAAATTCATGGCGATCGATTTAGTATTTAGCGATCGGTAGCTAGGAATTAGGTTTTGTGGTTAACCGCTAACTACCTTCTGTAATTATTTTAGGACTTGCACCACGGTAGTGACATTCCTCACGCGGGTTCTCCAATTCGGGAATCTGAATCAGCAGCTAAATACTTAAAATTAGCTTGTCGTACCGCAGCATCCTCATTGCCGTAGAAAAAAGACAGCAAAGCAAAACGCTGGCCGCTAATCACCGGCGTCGCTTCATGCAGCAAAGAACACGAAAAAATAATCGCCGTGCCAGAATCCCCTTTATAACCGTGCGGCGCGTACTCTGGAAACCGTAAAAATCCCCCCGTGTACTCTCCCACATTCAAGTTTAGCGTCATCGCAAACCTGCGGTGCAGCGTAGCTTTGCTAGTGTTGTCGCGGTGCGGCCGAAAATAACCGCCACTGTCAGCATCGTAACAACCTATCAAATACCGTTCAAACCTGGTAATTGTAAACTGAAAAGCTTTCTCTACTTCCGGCCGCACCCGGCGCAAAATAATCGCATTCAATTGTCGCTGGAAATCCTCGTCTTGAATAAAGAAATCTCGGCGCTTCTTAAAAGTGTCGTCGTGCAGGCCAACTGTTTTCCCGCCTATTTGCCTCATAAAGCCCGAAGGACTGCCACCGTGAGTTTTGTACATATCGATTAAACTGCGGCAAGATACTTTGTCCAAAACGTTAGGAATTACCAACACCGGGGCGTGGCGAGTGGCTGGTCGGCCTTCCTCAATTGGGGGCAAAGTTTTGATAAAATCTAATACTTGCTGGGCGTGTTGGTGCGGTTCGCCCATCGGCAAAATATTAATTACCTGAAGGTTTTCGTTGAGAACAAAAGTTTGTGGTGCATAGTGAACTCCGGCAACTCCATTTTCTTCGACTTCTCGGAAAACACCGTACTGCTGACTGACTTTTTTGTCTAAGTCCCAGAAAAAGATGAATGACGGAGCAATTGTTGTTGGTCTGTTTTGTTCTTTGTCTGCTGGGTCAACGCTCACTCCGAACCTCGGTACTTGCAAGCTTTGGAATTCTTCTGAAAGCTCTTGAAAGCTTTTGAGGATAACTTGGATTTGTTCAAAAGCTGCGCTGGCAAAGAAAAACAGCACGACTCGCCGGCCGCCAACAGTCGGGAAATGAAATAAGGGGTTATTTGTAGAAGGGACGGAAAACCAGGGAGCCGGATCTCCTATTTCGAGTAATGGCATCTTGCTGATTTAAGATTTGGGATTTTATATTTAGATTATTATGCTGTTGATTAGTTCCACAGATTCGGTATGTCAAAATAATTTTGAAAAAATATTAGCTTTTATTTGTGTATATCTATGTGGGTCTGGGGTTTCACCCTCGCAATTTACAGTCTTTTTGATCAATTTCATATCTGAGAATAAGTAGATGGGCATCAATAAACGCAACTTATTTTTTTGCCGGCGGGTACGATAAAAGTTTAGTTTCACCCATCTACTTAGTGTTTGCCTATTTGTCGAAACTGGGGGAATTATCCGGTTGGTCTTCCGGGTATTCTACAGGTCGATACTCCACGTAGTCTGACGGCGGTGCTTCCACATCGCGGTTGCTGGGGCGAGACCTCGATGATTCCGTAGGACGGGGTTTTTTGGTTCTCGGCGGCGTATCGGAACTGCGGTTTTCCGAAGCAGGGGGGCGACTGCTGCGGCTGCGGGTCGCTCTTTCTTCGGGGTTGTCTGAAACGTCCCAGTTGTCAGACTCTTGGGCAGGCGGGGCTTCTGGGCGAGAGGGACGTTTGCGCGAGGATCGATCGGGCGAGTCGGGCCTGGAGGTGTTAACGCTGCCGTTGCGATTCGAGGGGCGGCGACGGGGTTCATCGTCGTAGGCTTCCCGAGAGGAACGGTTGTCTTGGCTGCCTCTGATCCTGGGACGCTGGGGATAGTCTTCCTCTGGTTCTAGCTGTTCCATTTCGGCATCGTAGCCGTCGTAACCGTAGGCGTTGCTGACCGGTCGCTCTTCATCGACGTATTGGGCGCGAGTTTTGGCTTGGGCTGTGGTCGCTCCTCGCAGTTTAATGCTTTCTGCTGCAAAAAATATGGCGGTACCGCTGAGCAGAAATTGACCGAATGCCAGAATGGGGTCAAGCCGCCATCCTTGAAATAACAGAATACCGCCGCACAGTAAGCCGACTGCTGCAAAAAAAATATCGTGGTCTCGGGCTAGTTTGGGACGCCACGATCGCAGAAAATACAGTCCTGCCCCTGCTACTGCTAGGATAATCCCTAACAGGCTGCTCCAGTTCAATCCTAAATTGACCATTAGCCTATCTCCTATGTCTTTCCTATGTTAGCGAGTTAGATTTTACATCTATCATTAAGTCTGTCAGCCCGACTGTGCTTTCTGGGGCAGCGTCCGGTCAGGGTTTCAGCTTGGGAAGTGAGTATAATAATGAGTTTAACGGGAAAAAACCTCAGCTTGGCCGTCAACTGAAGGTTTTGCCTTGACAGTTGCTGGTAGCTGAGGTTTCTCAGATCGGGAAAAGGCCTGACGTGCAGGCGAAAATTGACTTTTACTCCTGACTTGAAGCCCCCCAGACTTTTTAGGTGCGCTTGATTTTGTCTTTTTGGCTGATGAAGATCAGGGCGATCGTTGCTGGAAGCACTACTACCACCACGCCCACCAGCAGGCTGTACAAAAAGTTCGCTAGAGAAGGAGTCATAGATTCCAAGCCTTTGTTACAACAATTTGATTTTTATTAATTTTATACTTTCGATCGCACCTGTGAAACGGTTAAAATTCTGAATAGCAGACTTAACAAAACTTAAAATTTCGAGATAAGACCCATGACTGGTATTACCGTTGCAAGTTGGATTCTGGGATCAGTCCTAGTCGTGATGACTTTGCTGTTTATTTTTCGCATCGTCCTGACTTGGTATCCCGAGGTGAACCTGAGCAAGTTGCCGTTGAGTCTGATTGCTTGGCCGACTGAACCTTTTTTAGCCGTAACTAGAAAGATTGTACCGCCGATCGGCGGGGTGGACATTACGCCGATTATTTGGGTGGGTATCTGTAGCTTGCTGCGAGAAATGATTCTCGGTCAGCAAGGGCTGCTGACAATGATGATGTAAGAGTCATTAGTCATTAGTCATTAGTCATTAGTGGGATTAAGGTGGCAATGCCAGTCCAGCCTGTGTCAAGTGGGTGAAGAAACTCCTTAAGCGCTCGAAATTTCCTTTCTTGCGATCGTCAAGACTCCTGCTAATGACTACTGACTACTGACTAATGACTACTGACTACTGACTAATGACTGTTTTGGTTCAAGAACTGTTCGACGAAATTCGTGTAAACTTCGCCGCTGAGAAACTCGGGGGAATCGAGGATTTTTTGGTGGAAGCTGAGGGTGGTAGGAACGCCGGTGATGGCGCACTCCCGCAATGCCCGTTTCATCCTGCGGATGGCTGTCGGTCGATCGCGCCCCCATACAATTACTTTACCGATTAAAGAATCGTAGTAAGCGGGTATTTCGTAATCGGTGTAAACGTGAGAGTCCATCCGCACGCCGGGGCCACCGGGAGGCAAATAACCGCTGATTATGCCGGGGTGAGGGCGGAAGTTGCGATCGGGATCTTCAGCATTAATGCGGCACTCGATGGCGTGGCCGTTGAGAATTACTTGGTTTTGCTTGATTTGCAGTTTTTCTCCTTGGGCGATGCGGATTTGTTCGGCTATCAAGTCGAGGCCTGTAATCATCTCGGTGACGGGATGTTCTACTTGGATGCGGGTGTTCATTTCCATAAAGTAGAACTTGCCCGATTTGTCAAGTAAAAATTCGACAGTACCCGCACCCGTGTAGTTGATGGATTTGGCAGCGGCAATGGCGGCGTGACCCATTTGATCTCGCAGTTTCTGGCTGAGGGCGGGGCTGGGGGCTTCTTCGAGGAGTTTCTGATGTCGCCGCTGAATCGAACAATCTCTCTCGCCGAGGTGGATGACGTTACCGTAGTTGTCGGCGAGGATTTGGATTTCGATGTGCCGGGGTTTTTCGATGAATTTTTCGAGGTAAAGTCCGGGGTTGCCGAAGGCTGCATCGGCTTCGCCTTGGGCTGCGGAGAAGAGTTTGGGGAGTTCGCATGCTTCTCTCACTAACCTCATCCCCCGGCCACCACCGCCGGCTGTGGCTTTGATCATCACAGGATAGCCGATTTCGCGGGCGATCGACAAAGCTTCGCGATCGTCTGCCAGCAATCCCTCGCTACCGGGAACTGTGGGGACTTTCACCCGCTGCATGGTTTCTTTGGCGGTGGATTTGTCGCCCATCGCCCGCATCGCCGCAGGAGAAGGGCCGATGAAGGTAATTTGATGGTCGGCGCAGATTTCGGCAAATCGGGCGTTTTCGGCGAGGAAGCCGTAACCGGGGTGAATGGCTGCGGCGTTGCGCGTCAGGGCGGCCGCGATGATGTTGGGGATGTTTAAATAGCTTTTGCTGCTGGTGGGGGGGCCGATGCAAACGGCTTCGTCTGCCAACTGGACGTGCAAGGCGTGTTTATCTACGGTGGAGTGAACGGCGACCGTGGCAATCCCCATTTCCTCGCAGGTCCGCAATATGCGGAGAGCTATTTCTCCCCGATTAGCGATTAAAATTTTCGAGAACCCCATCTTCGCTGCTTAATTCACTCAATATTCTGTACAATAATGCCTTTCGGTATGTTCTGGATAATCGTTTTCCAGAAATTGTTCACAAAAATTTATTTTACATTTGGCTGGTAGTGGTGCTATGATTGTAAATCGGCGGTGCAAAAGGGCAAGTCACAAGTTAAATGTCAGGAACCTCAACCTGTGAATCTTTAACTCGTAACGCAAAAATCCCGGAGATTGCTAGAAAGAGCGGATGTGGCGGAATTGGTATACGCGCACGCTTGAGGTGCGTGTGGCATTATGTCCTTGCGAGTTCGAGTCTCGCCATCCGCATTGAATATATAAAACAACTGTTGACGGTTTTGGCTGTCGGCAGTTGTTTTGTATTTGATGGGTGGGTGGGCAGAAACCGGGTTTTTGCGAGATACTTTGTTACGGTGGGAAGATTTGGGAAAAAACCCGGTTTCTTTGATTGTGCGCGAGTACCGATCGGGTGCGGATTCATCAGATATCTTTAAGTGCGATCGAACTTCTGACAGATCCGCACCATACAAAATACTCTTTAACTGTCGATCGACAATTGTGTTTGAATTAAAAACATAGATAGTTATCGTTTGTCAAGTAGAATGGGGTTAGTTAGGTTCCGAATCCGAGAGTTGGCTGATGAAAAAGGATGGACGTTAAAGGATGTTGCCGATCGATCGGAGGTTCCGTACAGCACAGTCAGGCACTATGCTCGATCGGAAGGACTAGCAACGGTTGATATCACATCAATTCAAAAAATAGCTTGCACGCTCGATGTTTTGATTGAGGAATTAATGGAAGTTGTCAAAGAATGAACCGATTTATCAGTAAGTCGCAAGGATATGACTGCGAAAACAATAGGTATGAACGCCGTGGCATATTCTGGCGTTACTTAATCATGGTAGGAAAAAAATAACTTGAAAATCCCGAAGTTTTGTGGATACTGGTTTCTATAAGTTGCATATTTCGGCTTTCATACCCTAAATCAGCAACGCCGGTTAACGCCACAGGCGTTAACCGATGGAGCGGTGGAGCTAGAGGTTCAAAATGCAAGTTGAGAATGTAAACGCCTCGCTGAGATCCAACTTGCCTAAAATCGCCCGATCGACTATTCTTCCTAGTAGCAGTTATGGACGCAAGGGTACTCAAAAACCGGGTTTTTTCCGAGATCCTTTGTTACATACCGGTTCAATGGTAACACCTTCGACTTCGCTCAGTGCTTTGGTTATGATGCGTAATTCCTGTTAATATAACAACTGACAAAAACATGACAGCAATATTACCGCCTTGGATAGTTTTAGACTCCCTATTGCACAACTGGCTGCTCGAAGATATCGGTAGGGGCGATCGCACAACATCGGCCTTATTTCCCGCAAACAGCATCCAGGGTACTGCTAAATGGATAGTCAAAGAAGCTGGAGTCATTGCGGGATTGCCAATTGCCGATCGCACATTTAAACTTTTAGACAGCAGCCTCAGTTTCATCCCCCAAGTACCAGAAGGGAAACTGTGCAAAAAAGGAGAAGTAATTGCCGAAATTTCCGGCAATTTCGATGCGCTGCTAACCGGAGAAAGAGTAGCATTAAACTTGGCAATGCGTTTGAGCGGCATCGCTACTTTAACTCAAAAATATGTTGACAAAATTGCCGATTTGCCCGTGCAATTGGTAGATACGCGCAAGACAACGCCCGGATTGAGATTGTTGGAAAAATACGCAACTCAAGTCGGCGGTGCTTGCAATCACCGGATGGGGTTAGATGACGCGGTGATGATTAAAGACAATCACATTGCCGCGGCTGGGGGAATTGCAGAGGCGATCGCCCTAATTCGCAATTCTATCCCCTATCCGCTGACAATCGAAGTCGAAACCGAAACTCTCGCCGAAGTAGAAACAGCTTTACAGCACAAAGCTGATATTATCATGTTAGATAATATGTCCTTGGATTTGATGCGGCAGGCAGTGGCAATAATTCGCCAAAAGAGCGATCGGGTAAAAATTGAAGCTTCCGGCAATGTTACTTTAGAAACAATTAGAAGTGTAGCGGAAACCGGAGTTGACTATATTTCCACGAGTGCTCCGATTACGCGATCGACTTGGCTGGATTTGAGTATGAAAATTCAGAGTCATTAGTCATTAGTCAGCAGTCATTAGTGATAGAAAACATGGTCAATACCAAATTCAGAGTCATTAGTCATTAGTCAGCAGTCATTAGTGATAGAAAATATGACCAATACCAAATTCAGAGTCATTAGTCATTAGTCAGCAGTCATTAGTGATAGAAAATATGGCCAATACCAAATCAGGCTTTCATACCCATTTTACTCTTTAGTCTCCCTCTGCTCGGACTTCGTTCGACTCTTAAGCGATTTGAATCGCCGAATAATTCCAGAGGCAACTTATCTCTTAGCTAATGACTAATAACTAATGACTAATGACTCTTAACAATTACTTCGAGATAAAATGAACCCAAAAATTCCCGTCAGGTATACAGAGGCTGCGGATTAAGCGGTAAGTATAGTGCAAGTAAGCACCGCTGATACTTGTATCGTAGCCAGTTCGGAACCACTCGCCATAGGGATCGTGGACGAAGAATCCCTCGCTGTCGTAGCCTGATGCAACTATAATGTGACCGAAAGACGTGAAGTATCCGTGGATGACAGCCGGATTTCCGCTGGCTAGCCAATCTTGAACGTCATCAATAGTTGCATTCTCGGTAAAGAAATCTTGAGCGCCGTAATCTCTAACAATCTTTGCTAAATCGTAGGGGTCCCAGCGACTGTAACCTTTGGCGATCGCATATTCGTAAAGTTCGTCTTCATATTGCCCGGTTTGTTTGCGCCGTGGCACCTTCAAAAAGTCCAGACACATCGCTAATGAAGTTACATTGCAAGAACCTGTAGGATTATTCAAGTTATCCATTTGCGATAGATAGGGAATGCCAAGCCTGACTGTTGGGGGATTCGGTTTCGGAAAAAGTAGAATGCTGTCTTGAGTAATTTGAGCGTGCCCTCCGAAAACATACCAAACCCCTGAACCTTTGAAAGACTCGTTGCGGAGAGCAACTCTGAGGTGACCGCGAGCCGGAGCAAAAGCCAGGATCTCAAACTCTTTTCCTGCTGGTATTACTTGTTTTTCCGAGTCCTGAAGTTGAGAAGACGCCACCGGTTTTGATTTAAAAATGGTGTCTCTGAGCGTTTTCAGGATCAGGGGCTGTGTGGGAATGTCCTCTGGCTTGGTTTCGATCAGCTTTTTGGCTGTGACTGCTCCCAAAAAACCCGGTTCGCCGCACTTCATCAGAGTTTGAAATCGGTGGAGGGTAGCGGTAGACAGAGGGCCAAAAATTCCGTCTACCGGAGGCTTCAGTA
The DNA here is from genome assembly GCF_036701635.1 of Microcoleus sp. N9_B4. NCBI lineage: Bacteria > Bacillati > Cyanobacteriota > Cyanophyceae > Oscillatoriales > Microcoleaceae > Microcoleus > Microcoleus sp. N9_B4. The sequence goes on from NZ_JAUBRC010000043.1 coordinate 56,208, forward strand.
AACCTAGGTCAATGAGGCGGCTTTGAATTTGGCCACTGAGTTCGTCGTCTGCAGCAATTGCTTTGGCATCGTACCTAATTTCTGAGTTGAGAAAGTTTTGTAATTTCATGCTTGCGTGCCCTGTCAATCGATTTTAGATTTTAGATTTTAGAATTACGATGCCGATAAATCTGGTTTCCTAGACTAAATTGCTTGCTCGTCAATAATTCCCAGTTTATCGTCTCATAAAATTACGGTAATTTTACCTATCGATTTTAGATTTTAGATTTTAGAATTACGATGCCGATAAATCTGGTTTCCCTAGACTAAATTGCTGGCTCGTCAATCATTCCCAGTTTATCGTCTCATAAAATTACGGTAATTTTGCCGTTCAATCGATTTGAGATTTGAGATTTGAGAATTACGATCGCCGATAAATCCGGTTTCCCTAGACTAAATTGCTGGCTCGTCAATCATTCCCAGTTCATCGTTTCATAAAATTACGGTAATTTTGCCGATCGCCCGTACCTTAAAGGCTTCATATTAATTATTTGATACAAAACCTTCAAGGCGAGAGCCGATCAAATTTCACGCACTCTTGACTAAAAATCCCTCGTGCGCGTTGACATTGTTTCTGCCGAATGCCGAATGCCGTTGGATGCCTCAAAAGCAGACGGATGGCAGAATTCCCCTGTTGAGGCGAAGTCAGATTTATGCTTCTTCCGGGCGAATTACCACAACACCCATCGCGTCGGGAGACAGATATTTGACAGCGGCTTCTCGGAGATCCTCGGCAGTCTGAGCTTGGATGCAGGCGGCATAGTTGAGGGCGGGAGCGATATCTCCTACCATTGACTGATAGTAACCGTACAAACTTGCTCGATCGCTCGGAGTTTCGTTACCAAAGATAAACCGATTTGCGACTTGAGTGCGGATGCGGGAAATTTCGGCATCTGTCACCAGTTCGGTTTGGAGAGTGCGGATGTGTTGGACGATGGCAGCTTCCACTGCTGCCAAGTTTTCTGTCGGTAGTTGAGCGGAAATTGAGAAGACGCCGCCGAGTCGCTGAGTCATGTTGCTGACCGAAATTGACGACACTAGCCCTTTTTCTTCGCGCAAATCCTGAACCAAGCGAGTTGTGCGGCCGTGACCCAATATTGTCGCCAAAACGTCGAGGGCATAAGTTTCGGACATTTCCATGAAACCTGGCACTCGCCACATCACGATCAGTCGGGCTTGCTGAAGGGCAGAGTCTACAAATTCGCGGCGGACTGTTTCTGTAAACGGCGATTCTTGGCCGTAGTTCAGGATTTGGGATTCTGGGTGAAAGTTGCTGACAGCAGGCACATTTATTTTGTTGTTTTGTGATGTACTTTTTGCTGCAAAACTGTCTGCGACAATTTCTATTAGTTGATCGACTGGCAAATTGCCTACAGCTACGGCTGTCATGGCCCCTGGGTGATATCTGCTGCTGTGGAAATCCCGCATTTGTTGCGCTGTCAACTGTTCGATTACGGCAGTCGGGCCGAGTACCGGCCGCTTGTAGGGCAAAACTTCAAATGCTAATTCCATCGATCGCTGATAGGTGCGGCGGCGGGGATTGTCTTCCGATCGTCTAATTTCTTCTAAGACTACCAGCCTTTCGCGATCGAAGGCGTCGTCGGGAATGCTGGCGTTGAGCAACACATCGACTTGCAGGGGAGCTAGTTCGGCAAAATCTTTAGGGGCTGTGGTGATGTAGTAGTTAGTGTAATCTTGGCTGGTGGCTGCATTGGTGACAGCGCCGCGTTGCTCGATCGCGCGCTCAAATTCGCCACTGGGAATGCTGGGAGTTCCCTTAAAAATCATGTGTTCTAAAAAGTGAGCCATGCCGTTAATGTTGTCTGGTTCGACGGCTGAGCCTAAATTGAGCCACACGCTGAGGTTAACAGCATCGACCGGCAAGTGTTCGGCTATAACGGTGAGGCCGTTGGGGAAATGGCGGATTGTTGGGGCGTTGAGGGGCGATCGGGCTGAGGTTTTGAGCAGGGTTGATGTCATTGTGCTTTTAAATTTATCTTGTTCTCTATATCTTAAAGGGTCATCCGATTTTAGATTTTAGATTTTAGATTTTAGATTGATCCCAGGGCTGATGGTTGGTGGGGATGTTGTCGGGGGCGATTCCCTACCCTTCGGGATAGCTTCGCTTCACGCGAAATGCGAGAGCGGTGAGGGCGTGAGGGTTAGGAGAAATCAGTGCGATCGACAAAACAAAAGTTGATTTGTTAAAAGTTACAAGTTATAGTCGAGTGTGAATTTAGCGTTTAATCCCTTCTTTTCGCATTCAATTTTCGGAGTTGTAAATGCAATTTGAGTTTATGATTCCCAGACGCCCTGTATCTTTGCAAACGAGGCCCAGAAGCAAGCTACAGAATTGGCAAGCATTTGTACGTGCAGAAGCGTCAAAAACTTGGGTAGAAACTCCTTATTCAGGAAATGTTCATTTAGCTTTAGTATATCTCTATGATACTGATCCAGTTGACACAGACAATATAATAAAGCCCATACAGGACGGACTAATTGGATTAGTTTATGAGGATGATTCACTTGTCACAGATGTGGAGGCTCATCGTCGCTCGCTTAGTGACACGTTTGACGTTGCTTTATTTCCGTCATTGTTGCTCCGTGGCATAATATCTGGCAGTGAGTGCGTTTACGTTAGAATAAATTCAGCAAAAGCATTAGAGAGTTATCTATGACTGCTACTAAATTGATACACGACAAATCAGTATCTAAAATTGCCGAAAAATACCGACAAGAAGGCTATACAGTATTGGTTGACCCTGAACCCGAACAGATCCCTTTCGATTTAGGGACATATCGTCCAAATTTGATTGTAAAAAAGAACGAAGCCGAAGGTTACATAATCGAATTCAAACGTTCTGCCAGACAAACATCCATAGATAGGTTGAAAGAAATTGCTGAAATAGTTTCTGAAAATACAGGCTGGCGTTTCTTGTTGATTACTGAAGAAGATGCTTTACTGAAAGACAACTCCAATGAAGTAAATCTATTGTCTTGGCAACAAATTTTTACTAGAAAAACACAGGGTGAACGTCTAATTTCATTAGGAGAAAACGAAGGCGCGTTTTTATCACTTTGGGGAACAATTGAAGCACTCCTGCGTAGACGAGCTGAGGAAGTCACTATTCCCATTGAAAGATTTCCAACTGTATCTCTGATCAAACATATGTATTCCCAAGGAGAACTTTCAATCGAAGAGTACGATCGAGCAATGCTACTTTTAAGCGTAAGAAACCGATATATTCATGGATTTGAAGCGCCCGAAGTCAATGAGTCTGTATCTGAATTGCTCGCCCTTGTCAATGAATTAATCAGTTTATGGGCACCACAGTTATCTCAGTCCTAAAAGGTTTGGCAATAAGTCCTGATTTTTTTTGGTGACAGCAAAAGATGGAAAATCTAAAATTGCAGAAAAACTTAATATTTCCACAAGCATCTTTTCAACGATTTTGGCGATCGACTTCGGGGAAAATCGGCTTAATTTTGACTGTAGCACTGATGATCTCGGCACTGTTGGCCCCCCTACTTTCCCCTTACGATTCGGCGGTCGATCGAGATTATTTGTCGCGCTTGGTGGCTCCTAGCGCTAAACATTGGTTTGGCACCGACGGTTTGGGGCGAGATTTGTTGGTGCGTAAGGATTCAGGTCTAAACCAGGGGTATTAAAGAGGGGGTCTGCACAGCAGGATTAACCCTCGCTTTGATAGCTT
>NZ_JAUBRC010000044.1:0-57908 GCF_036701635.1 Microcoleus sp. N9_B4
CTAATGACTAATGACTAATGACTAATGACTAATGACTAATGACTAATGACTAATAACTAATGACTAATGACTAATGATTACCTTCCTCCGACTACAACATTTTTAATCCGCAAATGGGGGCCGCCGACGCTTACCGGCAAACCGCTCTGGCCACCTTTACCGCAACCGCCGTAGGCATAAACCGAGTCGTTTCCTATCGACTCAATATCCTTTAAAGTCTGAAATACATTGCCGCTTAAAGTGACATCGCTCACGGGTTCGGCTAATTTGCCGTCACGAATCATGAACCCTTGAGCCGCCGCAAAGGTAAACATTTCGCCGTTGGTTTGTCCTCCCAACATCCGCACTGCATAAACTCCTTCGTCAATGTCGGCAACCATTTTGTCAAAAGAATGTTCGCCAGACTCGATCGCAGTATTAGTCATCCGCACCAAAGGCATAAAAGTAGCACTCAGAGCCCGGGCATTTCCTGTCGGACTTTCGCCCATTTTGCCCGCAGTCTCGCGATTGTGCATCCGAGCCGCTAAAACTCCATTTTTAATTAAATGCTTGCACTGAGCCGGCACACCTTCGTCGTCGTATTTCAAAGTTCCCGGCAATCCCGGCACAGTTGCGTCGTCTATTACATTTAATTGTTCGATCGCCACAGGCTTGCCCAAAGTCAATAATTCCTGCATTTTCGGGTTTTCGTAAATGCCGTCTGCTTCCGACAAATGCCCGAAAGCTTCGTGAATAAACACCCCCGACAAATAAGGGTCTAAAATCACCGGATACTGACCGCCTTTCACCGATTTTGCCTCTAATTGGCTTACAGCTCGAACGGCCGCACTTTTAACACGATCTTCAATATTTGTCAAGACATTGTAATCCGATCGCGAGTGAATCGACTCAAACCCTTGGCGGACGACACCGCCGTCCCCGCGGGCGATCGCCCCGAAACGCCCGGTCACGTCCAAGCGCTCTTGAGCGATGCAAGTACCTTGAGAATTCACAAAATAAGTAATCCCGAATCTGTCGCTGTAACCGGCTATTGTCGTCTGAATTCGCGGGTCATAATCTAACAGCAACTGATTGTAAGATTCGAGCAATTTCCGCTTTTCGGCTAGAGTAATAGAGCGCGGGTCGCGGCCCAATTCCACCGCTACATAATCTTGAATCGGGGTGACATCTGCTAGTAGAGTTTTTTCGCTGCCAACCAAACGAGACTGCACTACAGCTTCTTCAATGCGGTCTTTTAACTCATCTAAACCGTTAAAAGTTACAAAACTCCAGCCACCTTTGTGACAGGCGCGGATGCCGCCGGCGAGACTAAAACTGCGGTTGACAGCATCTAACTGAGGCCCGCGAAAACTAATCGCAGTTGACTCGCTTTGTTCGAGGCGAACTTCTAGATAATCTACGCGATCGCGGTAAGGTGCGATCGCTTCCATCAACTGTTCTTGCATCAAATTGCCCCTATGAATGATTAGCCGTAGCGCTGAAAAAAATTATTGCTAACCCTATTTTAGCTAATAACTTCCGTCTTTCGGGTGCGCGCTCCCCCACCGCTGTGGTGCGGGAGCATGGTGCGCCCTACCCGATCGAGGGCGAGTCAGTCGATTTTAGATTTTAGATTTTAGATTTTAGATTTTAGATTGATCCCGTCCTGAGTCTGCGAAGGAATGAATCCGGGGGCTTATGACCACATTACTTTCGGTCACTCGATTGGAGATTTAAAACTTTGTCCATAGAATTGAGGATTAGAGGTTTACAGATCGCTTACGTTCGGCGCGCGTCCTAGAACAAAAAAAACTCGCGCCGGCTTGCGAAAAGCCCGGTATGCCGAAAACCTTGCATTTGCATATAGAAATGGAACTAAACTAAATCTATCTAAAGACGTAAATATCTACCTTAACCCCCGGCAGATGGATTACTTTAAGATTAAAAAATTCCAAATTTCACCGTATTTAGCAGCTATTTCGGCATCAATAGCAATTTTGGTCGGAGTTGGCATTTTAGACCGATCGGAACAGCGGCGGTTTTTTCACTACAACCGCGCTAGCACCCTCGATCGCCTCAGCACAGTCCGTTCTAAGCTGGAAGGCTCTTTGAATTCCCGCCTGTTTTTGATGCGGGGTTTGGGGGCTTACCTTTCCAACAACCCAAACATCACCGAAGCCGAGTTTGCAGCGACGGCAAGAATTCTGGTGGCACAGCAACCGGGCATTCGCGCCATAACTTTAGTTAAAGGCACAACGGTCGCTTATATTTATCCGCGGGATGGAAATGAAGGGGCGATCGGCGTTGACTTGACGGCGCTACCCGAACAGCGGCAAATGGTCGAAGAGGTCATCAACACCAGAAAAACTTTGCTTGCCGGGCCCGTGAAATTATTGGCGGGGGACGAGACGTTCATCAGCCGATCGCCAATTTTTCTCACACCCTCCGGTGCCGAGCCCGAAACAGGAGTTTACTGGGGCTTGACAGGTCTGATCATCGACAAAAATTCCCTGATTGAGGAAGCAGGACTCAACGACTCCTCAGCGAAGCTGCAATACGCTCTGCGGGGCAAAGACGGTTCGGGAGCATCCGGCCCAGTGTTTTTCGGTGACGGGTCAATTTTTCAGAACAATCCCGTGCTGCTGGAAGTGACTTTGCCCAATGGTTCCTGGCAGTTGGCAGCAATTCCGACGGGAGGATGGCCTGCGAGTTCGCCGTTTCGGGGGTGGCTGATCTTTGGAGGCGAGTTGCTGGCACTTTTGAGCGGGGCCGCAGTTTTTAGCTGGGTGTACGGCCGTGCGAAACTGCGATCGAGCGAAGTTAAGTACCGGCAATTAGTTGAGAATGCTAACAGCATGATTGTGCAGTTAGACAGTGAAGGTAAGATTACTTTTTTTAACGAGTTTGCTGAAACTTTTTTCGGGTATTCAGAAGCAGAAATCATCGGCAAAAGTGCGATCGGCACAATTATACCGAAAACACATTTATCAGAAAGTGACCTCGCGGCAATGATTCGAGACTGTTTGGCACAGCCAGAAAAATTCTTCCAAAACGAAAATGAAAACATCCGCAGCAATGGAGAAAGGGTGTGGATAGCCTGGACAAATAAACCTTTACTAGATGCGAAGGGAAATTTAGCAGGACTGCTTGGTATCGGGACGGATATTAGCGATCGCAAACAAGCTGAAATCGCCCTGCAAGCTTCAGAAGCAGAACTGCGGACTTTGTTCGCTGCCATGAACGATGTAATTTTTGAACTCGATATTGAGGGACGGTTCCTGAAAGTTGCCCCGACCAATCCCCAATTATTGTACAAGCCGACGGCAGAATTTGTCGGTAAAAAAATTAACGATTTATTCGACCCAGAAAAGGGAGAATTTTTTCGGGAGCAAATTCGCACCGCCCTCGCTACAAATCAAACCTGTACTTTTGAATATAACCTGGAAATTGCTAGCGTACAAAAGTGGTTTGCCGCTACAATTTCGCCAATGAAAGAAAACACGGCTCTGTGGGTAGCCCGCGACATTACGGAGCGCAAGCAAGCTGAAAATTGGTTGACCGGTCAAAAACAAATTTTAGAAATGATTGCTAAGGGCGATCCTCTTGGCGATACTTTAAATACTTTAGTTGAAATTATCGAACAGCAATCTAGAGATATCATCGGTTCGATATTGCTTCTCGCTCCAGATGGCAAACATTTACTGCACGGAGCCGCGCCCAGTTTGCCGGACAGTTACAATGCTGCTATTCATGGCATAGCCATCGGCCCGGATGTCGGTTCCTGCGGCACTGCTGCCTTTAGTCGCCAACAGGTGATAGTTACAGATATTGCCAGCGATCCTTTGTGGAAAAATTTTCGAGATTTAGCCTTGAGTTTTGGACTGAGAGCTTGCTTGTCTACTCCTATTTTCTCATCTCAGGGTCAAGTTTTGGGAACTTTTGGAATGTACTATTCCCAATCGCGCCAGCCCCAGTTTTTTGAGCTGCAATTGATAGAGGCAATCATAAGTTTAGCAGGAATTGCGATCGAACGCAAACAAGCCGAAGAAAGTCTCAAACAACTCAATCAAGAACTAGAAAATAGAGTTAAACAGAGAACTGCTCAATTGATGCAAACTGAAGAACGCTGGCAGTTAGCACTCAAAGGCAACAACGATGGCATTTGGGACTGGAACTTACAAACACAAAAACTTTTTGTCTCCGAGCGCTTTAAGGAAATCACTGGTTACGAAGATAGTGACATTAGCGATTACAATAACAAATGGAATAGGAGTTTACATCCAGATGATTTAGCGATTTCTCAGCAACTCCTTCAAGAACACTTGGAGAGAAAAACGCCGCATTACATCACCGAATACCGCTTGTGGTGCTATAACAGCGCCTACAAATGGATATTGAGTCGGGGACAAGCTTTGTGGGACGCATCTGGAAAAGCAGTCCGCATGGTTGGTTCAATTACTGACATTACGGAGCGCAAACAAGCAGAGGAAGCACTACGGGAAAGCGAGGCAAGATTCCATAAGCTGTCTGCTAATTTGCCGGGAATCATTTATCAATTTTTGTTGTGTCCAGATGGCTCTTTCAGTTTTCCTTACATAAGTGCTGCTTGCCGAGAACTTTTTGAATTAGAACCAGAAGATGTTCTTAAAAATGCGGCTTTGGTCACAGATTTGATTCATCCCGAAGACTGCCAAAATCATGACGAATCTATTGCTATTTCAGCCCAAACTTTGCAGCCTTGGCAGTGGGAAGGACGGCTGGTGCTGCCTTCGGGCAAGGTTCGCTGGTTTCAGACAAATTCGCGTCCTGAAGCTAAAGAAAATGGCGATATTCTTTGGGACGGCATCACCGTTGATGTTACCGATCGCAAACAAGCTGAATTAGCTTTGCAAGAAAGCCAGCAGTTTATTCAAAAAGTAGCATCAGCTACTCCCGGTATTTTGTATCTCTACGACTTGGAAGAACAGCGAAATATCTACGCTAATACTTCACTGCTCGCACTTTTGGGCTATACCCTCGACGACATTACAGCGATGGATTCGTCACTCATGCCTCAGTTAATACACCCCGAAGATTTGCCTAAAATTGTGAAACATCACGCCAGCTTTGCAGGAATTGAAGATGGCGAAACTAGGGAAATTGAGTACCGGGTACGGGCAGCCGACGGTCAATTGTTGTGGCTCCAAAGTCGCGATACTATTTTTAGTAGGAATGAGGACGGTCAGGCTAAGGTAATAATTGGAGTTTCCCAGGATATTACGACTCGCAAGCAAGCAGAGGAAGCACTGCGGCAAAGCGAGGGACGAGAAAGAGAAAAAGCTAGAGACTTAGAGTCAGCGCTGCGGTCATTGCGATCTACTCAAACTCAGCTTATTCAAACAGAAAAAATGTCTTCCTTGGGGCAATTAGTGGCTGGGATAGCTCATGAAATTAATAATCCCGTTAACTTCATTCACGCTAATATTGATTATCTCAACCAGTATACAAAACAGTTGCTCGATCTGGTAACTCTTTACGAACAGGAGTATCCCGATCCTAATTCAAAAATTGTCGATCGCATTCAAGAGATTGATTTGGACTTCATGGCTGAGGATTTAAGAAAAGTTATGGGCTCGATGCAGGTAGGAACCGATCGCATCCGGCAAATTGTGTTGTCCCTCAGAAATTTCTCCCGGTTGGACGAATCCGCAATGAAGCCGGTCGATATTCACGCGGGGATTGAAAGCACTTTGTTAATTTTGCAGCACCGCTTGAAGAGTCACGACAGCCGCCCGGAAATTGAAGTAATTAAGGAGTTCGGAAAAGTGCCGCTGGTGGAGTGCTATGCCAGCCAACTGAATCAGGTGTTTATGAATATTATTGCTAATGCAATTGATGCTATTGAAGAACAATATCAAAAGTTATCCGTTCGGGAAGCAGATACAAAGAGTGGCTGCATTACTATTTCCACTGGTGTCACCCCCCAGAACACTGTGAGGGTAGAAATTTCGGACAACGGTACGGGCATTCCCGAGGGGATAGTCGATCAAATTTTTAACCCGTTTTTTACTACAAAAGCTGTGGGTAAAGGTACGGGGTTGGGAATGTCTATCGCGCACTCGATTGTGGTGGAAAAGCACAAGGGCAAGATTGAATGTATTTCTTCCATAGGATGCGGAACAACTTTTAAGATTGAGATTCCGATCGACAAAGTGTATAAATAGTAGGGGCGTCAGTCGATTTTAGATTTTAGATTTTAGATTTTAGATTTTAGATTTTAGATTTTAGATTGATATCATTTCCGGTTACACTTCTTATGATGTTGACAGTCAACAGTCAACAGTCAACAGTGAACTCGAATTTACTATTCCGATGCTAACGGATTTGATATGACTCCGCAGTGGTAGGGTGCGTCAGCAGATCCTGATTTTCAGGCGCAGCGCCCGGAGCCAGAGGCTGACTCACCCTACAAGTTAAGGACTAAAATAGACGGAAGCTGCTAACGAAGCGGTGCTGCATCAAACCTTTAATTGTATAAAAATTGACATGATGGGATTAATCCTGGAAGCGCTGCAAGCAATGGCACATAATGTCCGCTGGATGTCTTGGAATTTGTTTTTGGCTTTAGTACCGCTGGGCCTGAGTTTTTGGCTGTTCCGCAAACCTCGATCGCGCTGGCTGCTGTGGGGTACGGCCTTTCTCCTGGGCGCTACTTTTTTGCCCAGTACGCGCCATGTTTTGAACTATCTGAAGCACATTGTGCAAGATGTGGGCAAAACTTACGTTTTGGGGGCGATCGCGATTACGCTGGCACTGATGGCTGTAGACATCTGGGTACTGCGGCAGCGCGGAGTTCGCTCTCTCCGGTGGTGGGGCGGTTTTTTCTGGTTTATCGCATTTTTACCCAATGCGCCCTACGTTTTAACTGATATCATTCACCTGATCCGCCAGATTAAAGAGGGGAACTCGGTGTGGATTGTGACTCTAGCTTTGATCCCGCAGTATCTGGCGTTTATGCTGGCTGGTTTTGGGGCTTACGTGCTGTCGGTGATGAATTTGGGTTACTATTTGAAGCAACAGGGTTTGAGTAGATTTATCCTGGCAACGGAGATAACTATACACGCACTTTCGGCGATCGGCATTTATTTAGGGCGATTTATCCGCTTCAACACTTGGGACATTCTGACTAACCCCGATGCGCTGGTTAACACAGTAATGAACGATTTGATAGGCAAGCGTCCGGTTTTAGTAATGGCTGTCACTTTTGTAGTAATTGCTGTTTTGTATTGGCTAATGAAACAAGTAATTTTAGGAATTAGCCAGCGATTTTACAGCAGCCAATCCCAGTCGGAGTTATCCGGCGAAAGCGCTACTTCTTCTGATGCCATCGATTTGAGATTTTAGATTTGAGATTCAAGAATTGACTCCACAGATGAATCTAAGAACTTGAACTAACCTCCCAACTTTTTTTGTCTCCACCACTTAAGTCGGAAAACAAGTTTTTGTCTGTGGGTAAGACAAAATTTTTCGCGAAACTCCGAAATAAATTACTGCTGCAGTTTGTCACCAGACTTGATATGTTAGAACAGTCAAAGTAGTTTTGTAAACAGCAAAGATGAATCGATTTGACCGTCAGTTGTGGCAGAGATTTATTGCGATCGCTCAACCTTACTTTTATCCTTTAGAGCCTGGGGGTGGCAGAATCTTTTTAGGATTAGTAGCGCTGTTGTTGATATTTCTCTTCGCTGCGATGTTTGTGTTCGTCAGCGCTGTATGTTTGGGTACTCAAGTCTTATTTCCAGAGGCTTTTAACGGGGTTGCGGCTGGTTTAGCTACTTTGATCAAAGGAATTATCTACTCACCGAAAATTGCGATCGTTGGTTTAATGCTAATCCTCCCGCTGGCTGCTTTTGTCTTTTTCAGAAGCAAGTTGATACCGCGCTGGAAGCAGTGGGTAATGTTAGCTCTGCTGCTACTTTTGTCACTGTCTGTTAGCGGAATTAACGTAGTCATTAGCTATATTAGTAATTTTTTCACGACAGCACTGGCTGAAAAAGATCAGATTACTTTTTGGCGGTTTATGTGGGTTTATGCTGGAGTTTTTATTATCGGTACCCCGATAGTTGTTATTTACGGCTATACCCAAGATAAACTGGGATTGTACTGGCGAGAGTGGATGACTGAGAGTTTTCTGAGTAGTTATTTTCAAAACCGCGCTTATTACGAAATCAATTCTCAGAAGGAAATCGACAATCCCGACCAGCGGATTGCTGAAGATATCAAATCTTTCACTAGCACAAGTTTAGAGTTTTTGCTGCTGATATTGGGGGCAGTGATTGATATTATTTCTTTTACAGGCATTCTATGGTCTATTTCCAAAGGTCTTTCGATCGGACTAATTATTTATGCTGTCTTTGGCACGACAGTTATGGTATTTTTTGGCAAAAGGTTGATATTTTTGAACTTCAATCAGCTATCCAAAGAGGCTAACTTTCGCTATGGATTGGTTCATATTCGGGACAATGCAGAATTAATTGCTTTTTACCGAGGAGAAGCACAGGAATCTGTTCAGGTTAAACACCGATTTTTAGAAGCAGTTCGGAATTTTCATTTACTAATTGGTTGGCAGCGGAATCTGGGATATTTTAGAGTTGGCTATAGATATGCAACTTATATTATTCCCTCTTTATTCCTGGCTTCTATCTACTTTGCAGGTGAGATTAGATACGGCGATATTACTCAAGCTGAATTTGCTTTTCGTCAGGTTTCAGAAGCCTTTTCTTTGGTTGTATATAGGATTGAAAGCTTGAGTTTATTTGCAGCGGGAATTAATCGTTTAGCCACGTTTAATGAGTCTTTAAGAGATAAAAAAAGTGCTGTTCAACTAGACTTCAGAACAATCGATACAGTTATAAGTTCGCAATTGACACTGGAACACGTTACTTTAGATACTCCGCAGCATCAAAAGACTTTGATTAGGGATTTGTCGGTAGCCGTGTCGCCCGGTGAAGGACTGTTAATTGTCGGTCAAAGCGGTGCTGGGAAGAGTTCTTTGCTGCGGGCAATTGCGGGCTTGTGGGAATCGGGAACCGGCCGTTTGGCGCGGCCGGAATTGGAGGAAATGCTGTTTTTGCCGCAGCGTCCTTATATGATTTTGGGTAGTTTGCGATCGCAACTTCTCTATCCCAACAGCAGCAGCGAGGTTAATGAGGAAAAATTGCGCCGCGTTTTGGCATCAGTAAACTTAGCAGATTTGCCGGACAGATTGGGCGGTTTTGAAGCGGATTTAGATTGGGGTGAGATTTTGTCGCTGGGAGAACAGCAACGTTTAGGTTTTGCTAGATTGTTATTGACGGAACCGAGATACACTATTTTGGATGAGGCGACAAGTGCTTTGGATTTGAAGAACGAGCAACATTTATACGAGCAGTTGCAAGCCACTAAAACTACGTTTGTGAGTGTGGGCCACCGATTGAGTTTAGTGAAATATCACCAGCAGGTTTTGGAACTTCTGGGCGATGGGAGTTGGCGGCTGCTTTCGGCCCAAGAATACCGCGCTAGTGCAACAAATTTTGGCTGATACAGCGCTGCTTTCAAGAATTGTGAATTTACCCGGTTGTTGGTTGGCGGTGAGTGGTGGCGCGGTTGGAAATGTATCGCTTGGTTCGACAGATTAATCGCCGCGCCTCCACCCACCCGACAATAGGTTCTACGGGTAGAAACACAGCAACAATTAATGCCGATCGATTCCCGGTTCCTCATACCCTTTTAGATTAAAGAATTCAAGAATTGAAAAATTAGTAATGACTGATTGTGTATTGGTTTGGATCGCGGGTCTACAGTTGCATTCTTGGTTTAAACTGATATCATGATCGATAATTGGGTATAAATATCTAAAACTGCAAAAACAAAAAGCAAGCTGAACTTTGGCGGATTCGATTTAATTTTTCGCCCGCGAGAACTCACACAATATAATAGAAGATAGATTTTTTTAGTATAGGCGAGATTCCTACCTTGACTACTCCGATTCCTCAAAACTTTGTGCAAACGATCGCCAAACAGCGCGGTGTCACAGATGCCGAGTTAGAAACTGTGTTTATGGCTCTAGACGGTCAATCTACGGCTACCATCGCAACCAAGCTTGGCATTAGCGACATCGCCGTTCGCAAAAGACTCGGCGAAGTTTACAAAAAGTTTCAGATCGGGGGGAACGGCCCTGGAAAGCTGTCGGAATTGAGGCATCAGTTGCTGTTTTCATACCACACCGATCAGGCAACGAGCGATTTTAGTGGAGGTAAAGGCTCTCTCTTGAAAATGGCGATTGGACACCGACAGGAAGATTGGGGCCAAGCACCGGATGTTTCGGTTTTTTACGGACGGACTGAAGAATTAACTACTTTAAAGCAGTGGATTGTATCAGATAATTGTCGCCTGGTAGCGCTGCTGGGTTTGGCTGGTAGCGGCAAAACAACTCTGTCGGTACAGTTGGCAAAACAGGTACAGAATGAGTTTGATTTTGTGATTTGGCGATCGCTGCGATCGACACCCGCACCATCCGACTTCCTAGGAAGCTTAATTCAACTTTTTTCTAATCAACAAAAACCCGATGTGCCGTTAGCGGAGCCATCTAAGAGGATCGACCTCAACAGCAAAATTTCGCGCTTGGTCGAGTATCTGCGAAAACACCGCTGTCTGGTAATTTTAGACGATTTTGAAGCGGTTCTCAGACCCGAAGAATTAGCGGGACACTACCGCGAAGGCTACGAAGGATATCAAGATTTAATTGTGCGGCTCTGTGAGGTCAATCACAATAGCTGTTTAATGCTCGTTAGTTCCGAAGAACCTACGGAACTGGCTTTGCTGGCGGGAGAAAAAGTGCGGTCTTTAAAACCTGCTATTTCCGAGGAAATAGCGCGGGAAATTTTCCAAGAAAAAGGTTTGTCGCCCCAAGATCAAGAGTTGGAAATATTGTTATCCCGGTACGGAGGCAATCTGTTAGCACTAAAGATTGTAGCTACCACAATTAACGAGTTTTTTGAGGGAAATGTTTTAAAGTTTTTGGAAGCAACAGCGTTATTTATTGAAGAACATATCAGCAATTTGCTGGCGCAGCAGTTCGATCGAATGTCGAGTTCCGAACAAGATATTGCCTACTGGATGGCTATTGCTCAAAGTCCGATTTCCCTGGCGACTTTACGAGAGCAGATGTTGGTCAATTCATCGCTGTCAGATTTGCTAAAAAATCTCGATTCTCTGGGTCGTCGCTCGCTAATTGACAAAATCAGTGAGGGTGGCGAAACGGTTTTTATGCTTCAGCCTTTGATCGTGCAATATGTGACCGACCGATTAGTCGATCAGATTCGAGCCGAGGTTTTGGAGACAGTTAAGACGCAAGGAAGAGAAAGGATGCGGCTGTTGAAAACTCACAGCTTGAGCATCAGTATTGCTAAAGGAAAAGGGGCTAAAGAGGATAGAACTCACTCTATTTTAGAATTAGTTAAACATCGGTTGCAAGTGTTGTTTTTGAAGACGACAGGCTCTGAAGAACCTCTAAATATCTTGAAGAAAGTTGCCTCTGATCTGGAGGATAAATCGAGCCTTGAGGTGGGATATGCTAGGGAGAATCTGGCGCAGATTATTTCAGAAATTCAGCGATAAGAAAAAAGCGATCGCCCTTTGACAAAAGCGATCGCCCAATTTTCAACACAAACAGAGTTCGATAAAATTATTTGACAATGCCAAAAACCGATGCAGATTCAGACCCTGTAATTTTGTCCAAAGCAGGCGATTTTTGAGCTTGGGCAATTTTGGGAACCAAAAGTTGATTCGCATAAATCCGAGGATTTTGTTGAGCAATTTGGATGTAAGATTGGCGGACTTCTGCGTTGACTGCGACAGTCTTGGCATCGTAGACTTGCATCGCCATGTTGGGATAAAAACCAATGCCGACAATCGGTATCAAAAAGCAAAATGCGATCGCCACTTCGCGAGGTTTAGCATCAATAAACGGTGCCTCACCAGGCAAAACGCAACTATTACCAAAACAAACCGCTTCATCCAGATTGTTTCTCTGATTCTGCAAATTGAGATCCTCAAGATCGCAAGCCGCTAGTGTCCCACAGTTGTAAAATAACTGTCGCAACATCGAGAGCAAATAAATCGGCGTCAAAATCAATCCTACGGCAGCCAGGAACACTGTCACCGCGCGGAAAGAACCACTGTACATATCGCTAGTTGCGACGCCCACAAACACTGAGAGTTCGCTAGCAAAACCGCTCATTCCGGGGAGTGCCAAAGATGCCATCGCGCCTGCGGTAAACAAGGCAAACACTTTCGGCATGACTTTTCCAATCTCGCCCATCTCGTCCATAATCATTGTATGGGTGCGATCGTAAGTAACGCCAGCCAGGAAAAACAATACTGAGGCGATTAAACCGTGGGAAATCATTTGCAACAGCGCCCCGTTGATTCCCAAATCCGTGAAGGAAGCAATACCCAACAACACGAATCCCATGTGAGAAATAGACGAATTCGCTAGGCGGCGCTTCATGTTCGTTTGGCCGAAGGAATTCAGCGCGCCGTAGATAATATTGACCACGCCGAGCACCGCCATAATCGGTGCAAAGTAAACGTGTGCTTGGGGAAGAAGTTCCAAATTCAGGCGAATCAGTCCGTATCCGCCCATTTTCAGCAATACGCCGGCCAGAATCATCGATACAGGAGAAGATGCTTCACCGTGGGCATCAGGTAGCCAAGTGTGGAAGGGGAAAATCGCCAATTTCACGCCGAAGGCAATCAGCAATCCCGCATAAAGGAATAATTCTAAACCCAGTGGGTAGTCCTTCAAGCCTAGTTCTACCATGTCGAAGGTGGGGGTGCCTCCGCCGTAGAATGCCATTGCTAAGGCAGCTATCAAAATAAAGATGGAAGCGCCTGCGGTGTAAATCAAGAATTTGGTAGCTGCGTAGCGACGGTTTTGTCCGCCCCAAATCGAGATGAGGAGGTACACCGGAATTAGTTCTAGTTCCCAGACAATGAACAGCAGCATGATGTCTTGGGCGACGAACACTCCTATTTGTGCGGAGTACATCACCAGCATTAGGAAGTAGAAGAGTCGTGGCTTGCGATCGACTTCCCAGGCTGCAAAGATTGATAGTGTCGTCACCAATCCCGCCAACAGTACCAACGGAACTGACAGTCCGTCAACAGAAACAGACCAGTTGAGGCCTAAAGAAGGTATCCAGGAATATTGTTCTACGATTTGGAAACTAGAGATACTCGGATCGTAATGAGTCCAAAACACCCAGCACATTAATACAAAATCTGCAATGCCTACGCCTAGGGCATACCAGCGAATGGTTTTGCCGTCTGTATCCGGCAAAAAAGGGATGGCGAGGGAAGCTAGCAGGGGTAGGATGACAATTGCGGTCAGCCAAGGAAATTGATCCGCTATCATAGTGAGAATAAATACTTAGTGGGAAGTTATCAAAATTATAATACTAAATTTAATTAAAACTTAAGATTTATTCATAAAATTTTTTTATATATCGAGAAATGCGGAGAACATTATCACGAATTGCTACACACGTCAATTGATTTTTGATTTTCGATTTT
Source organism: Microcoleus sp. N9_B4 (assembly GCF_036701635.1). NCBI lineage: Bacteria > Bacillati > Cyanobacteriota > Cyanophyceae > Oscillatoriales > Microcoleaceae > Microcoleus > Microcoleus sp. N9_B4. The sequence continues at coordinate 13,573 of NZ_JAUBRC010000044.1, forward strand.
TGATTTGTGATTTTCGATTCAGGACTTACGAACAGCAAAATATAGCGTTTTGTAGGCGCAATCTGCCTGTGGTTGCGCCTATTCTGGTAGATAGTTGGGTAAGTCCTGTGTATTCAGGGCGATCGCAAATTAGCTTTCAATCAGCTTTCAATCTGGATCAACTCCCAATTCGCGCAACTTAGCCGCCAATCGTTGAGCCCTTTGGCTTTCCTGGTCAGCCCTTTGGCTTTCCTGGTCAGCCCTTTGGCTTTCCTGGTCAGCTTGTTCTGAACTCCACAGCAACAAATTACCTAAATTATCCCACCAGCGCAGCCAGCTCATGGTTTGTCCCAACCTTTCCCCCGACCAAATCCCCAGATATAGTTCCAGTTGTGGAATCCACACCCGCCCCTGCTCATTGGCTGAATGTGAACTACCCAACCAACACCCATCTGAGTACAGATAGGGTGTGGGCTTCCCAATTCAACGGGGATTGCCTCAGCCTTCATGGATTTTTGGCGTTGCTGATTTAGGGTATGAAAGGCTAAATATGCAAGTCATAGAAACCAGTATTCACAAAACTTCGGGATTTTCAATTGATTTTTTTCATACCCTGATTAAGCAACGCCAATTTATCTATGTTAACTCAATTTGCTAGTTATTGTAAAAACAAAGAAGGTTGAAAAATGATATAAGTATTCAGAGCGATCTAGAGCAAGTCAAAAGCCGATCGCCAAAAGATGCAATTAAAGTGCGATCGACTAATTGCGAGATCCATTTTTCCGGTATACCAGATTCTCCGTAAAAAGCCCCCGCCAACTGTCCGTAAACCGCACCAGTTGTATCCGCATCGTCGCCCAAATTCACAGCCAACAAACAGCCTTCAGCAAAAGAAGAACTATTGTAAAACGCCCAAAGTGCCGCCTCCAAAGATTTGACGACATAACCCGTACCTTTAATTTCAGGAGGTTGTCGCAATTTAAAAGAACCCGCCGCAATCTCATCAATCTCTGCTACCAGCGGATTTGCTGCCCAATATCCAGAAATCGGACAATATCTTTCCGAAAGCAAGACATCTTTAGCAACTCCATTCACAGCCCCCGCAATTAAATTACCAAAATAGCGGCAAGCATCCACACAAGTAGCAGCACCGTGAGTAGTTCTCGAACTTTCTCCCGATTTTTCTATTACTTCTAAAGGATTTGTAGCATAAAACAAAGGCACGGGAGCCAAGCGCATAATCGAACCGTTGCCAGCAGTCTGAGCATCGGTAAAACCGCAGTAAGGTTTTCTTGTATCTTCAAACTTCCAAAGTGCTTGCTGCACCGTATTGCCAATATCAAAACATCCACCCGTACTGCTCAAATGTCCCTCTCGCCACCACCGCAAATAAGTTTCTAACTGATGGATTGGATCGAAACCTTGTTTGTCAATCAAACTTTCAGCCAAACAAAGCGCCATCGAAGTATCATCAGTCCACTCGCCCGGTTGCAGTCGAAACGGGCCACCGCCAATCATATCGGTAATAGGTGTAAAAGTTCCTGGGGGACAGAACTCTAAAGTTGTTCCGAGAGCATCACCAACTGCTAGACCTAGGAGACTGCCGCGATAACGTTCTATTTGCTGCATAAAATGGGAATTGGGAATTGGGAATTGGGAATTGGGAATTGGTAACAAATAACAATAGTGAACAGTGAACCGTGAACAGTCCACAGTCAACAGTGAACCGTCAACAATCGAGCTAATATTGATGTTAACCTGTCCATACCCGAACTCAGACCTGTCCATGACACCCGATGTTTTCCCCGGAGCCGCTGCGGAACCGGCCCCTCAAGCGACACCCGAAGTCAGCCTTGATATGCAAGTCCGCCTTAAAACAGAAGATGGACAGCTACTACTGCTACTCCCCTCAGAAACTAACACCAGTGAATTACCAACAGCCACGGCCTCGACTTGGACTGAACTTTGGCAGCAGCTAAAAGTCAGGCTGAACGCAGGAGAACGCTTTTGGCAGCCAAATGCAGAAGTACAATTGATGGGGAACGATCGACTTTTAGATATCCGCCAACTACAAGAAATCGCCGATGCCCTCTCCGAAGTGGAACTGCAACTCAAACGAGTCCACACCAGTCGCCGCCAAACCGCCGTTGCCGCAGCTACAGCAGGCTATTGTGTAGAACAGCAGCCTCCGGTTTCTTCCCTGAATAAAGCCACTGCCGAAAAACCGCAATCGCTGGCGGAACCTTTATATTTGCAGATGACAGTGCGATCGGGCGTAGAAATTCGCCATCCTGGCACCGTCGTACTTTTGGGAGACGTAAATCCTGGCGGCTCAGTCATCGCGGGAGGCGATATCCTAGTTTGGGGCCGTTTGCGGGGAGTCGTGCACGCCGGTGCCGGTGGCAACACCAAAAGCGTGATTATGACCTTGCAGATGGAACCGATGGTGATTAGGATTGCTAAGTATGTTGCCAGAGGCCCAGAAACCTCACCCGCTCAGTTTTTCCCGGAAGTCGCCTATGTGACGCCTCAAGGGATTCGGATCGGTAGAGCCTCTGATTTTGACAAATCGCAGTTAGTCGGGGGTAATGGTTAGTTGACAGTTGACAGTTGACAGTTGACAGTTGGCAGTTGACAGTTGACAGTTGACGGTTGGCAGTTGACGGTTGACAGTTGTTAGTAATTAGCAATTAGCAATTACCAATTACCAATTACCAATTAGCAACTAGCAATTACCAATTAGCAACTAGCAATTACCAATTACCAATTACCAATAACTAATCTAAAAATCACTTATGGCTCGCATTATTGTTGTTACATCAGGGAAAGGCGGGGTAGGAAAAACCACCTCCACAGCCAATCTCGGCATGGCTTTAGCTAAGCGGGGGCGGAACGTTGCCGTAATTGATGCCGATTTCGGTCTCAGAAATTTAGACTTGCTGCTGGGCTTAGAAAATCGCATTGTTTACACGGCATTAGAAGTTCTCGCTGGAGAGTGCCGATTAGAGCAAGCTTTGGTGAAAGATAAGCGGCAGCCGCGCTTGGTGCTGTTGCCGGCTGCCCAAACTCGGATGAAAGATGCCATCAGCGCTGAGCAAATGAAGCAGCTTGTGGGGATGTTGGGAGCAAAATACGACTATATTTTGATCGACTCTCCTGCTGGAATTGAACAAGGTTTTCAAAATGCGATCGCCCCGGCTCAAGAAGGGATAATTGTCACCACTCCCGAAATCGCTGCTGTCCGCGATGCCGATCGAGTCATCGGCCTGTTGGAAGCCAACAACGTCAAGAAAATCAACCTAATCGTCAACCGGATCAGACCCGCAATGGTGCTGGCAAATGATATGATGTCGGTGCAAGACGTGCGGGAAATCCTCGCCATTCCGCTGTTAGGCGTGGTTCCCGACGACGAGCGCGTCATCGTTTCCACCAACCGAGGCGAACCATTAGTATTGTCGGAAACGGCCTCTTTAGCTGGAACTGCCTTCGACAATATTGCCCGCCGCTTAGAAGGCGAAAAAGTTGATTTTCTAGATCTCAATCCCCATCGGGAAAACTTCTTTACTCGCCTCCGCAAGTTCTTAAATACTAAAATTATGTGATGTGCTGATTGGCGATCGATCTTTAACAGCAGCAACTTCATCACAAAAACTAGCCCAAATTTTCCCCCAGTGACACCAGTTCCCAAAAAGAATGAAACTGTAGGTCAACTTCAAACCATTAGGGAATGAGTGATTCCCCAATCGAAAATCGAAAATCGTATAACGTTTTCTATGCCTAACCCTTGACAAATCAGCCTGACCCATGATACACACACTTCTCGAACGACTTTTCCCGCGCACCCCTGACAACAGCCGCGACGAGGTAAAACGGCGCCTCAAACTGGTTCTAGCCCACGATCGCTCAGAACTCAGCCCAGAAATGGTTGAGTCGATGCGCCGAGAAATTCTAGAGGTGGTGTCTCGCTACGTGGAAATCGATACCACCGGGTCTGAGTTCTCGCTGGAGAGCGACCAGCGGGCCACAGCACTAATTGCAAATCTCCCGATCCGGCGCGTCAGGCTCGAACATCCACCGGAGAATTTGCCCCAGAATTTGCCCGCGAATTTGCCCGAAAATCGACCAGAATATGTACCGGAGTATGTAGTCGAAATTCTCCCTGAAACTAGAGAGTGATAGGGATTGAGATTTTATTGTCAGGCAAAGAGTTCGATTCGAGCCGATCGGCATTTAAATTAAACTATAGCAACCGCTTTCGTCGGTTAGAAAATAGACTACCGTTAGTTGCCAGTTTTGCAGAGCGATCGCGCCGACTTTTGGGCCCAAACTGTACATTTATACCTCCTTCATCAGGTCATCCCAGCGATCGAGTTAAATGGCATGAAGAAAATCGAAGCCGCTCAAGAGTTGGGAATCCATTCCTGATACCATCGACGCTACAAGTCGATGGTATCAGGAATGGATGTCGCACCCGAAAATAAAGAAGCGATCTTTTCCTTACTGATGGACGCTTTCTCCAAACTCTACGGCGCATTTAGAAGCGTCAAGGTATTTTTGACCTCCGATCCCCCCGATCGCAAAGAGTGGGGCGAAGATTTTACCCATGTTTATATATTCGTTGATAGCCAGCCGGTTGACTATCTCGGCGTGGCTAGCTTCAAATCGGGAATGGTTACAGATCGGGCGATTATTCGGATTGATCAAGTATTCTATGCTTCTTACAATGCGAGCCTTAGTCTCAATCAACTATCTAACTTAATTGCAAATACCATTGCCCATGAAATAGGACATACACTAGGACTCGATCATTCTGCACTTCCGACCGATGTCATGCACAATGGACTCGTTCATACTGTTCATAGCTTAATGCCTCCCTCATTTCATGCAGAGCAAATAAACTCAATGAACAATGCTATTCGCAGATATAAAGCCTTGAATAATTGATTGGTCCGAACCAGGAAATAGCTGAATTTAGAGGTCGAATTCCCCAGGATTAATGCCTACAGCATGGCAAGCTTCTTTGACAACCTTCTTTTCATCTTTGTCAAAATTACCATCCGCACCACCGATAATAATGCCAATTTGGATGACGGCACGACCTTGGTCTAGTTTTTTATTAAGTTTCCCTATCGCTTGGATAGCCTCAATTTTACCAAAATCGAAGTCTTGTGAGAGCTTCTCACAATAAAAATCAAATTTTTGCTTTAACTCCGACGCCGGAAAAATTTGGAGTGTTTCATTGGAAATTATTAGAGCCGCCGTTTTTTGTCTTTCCTCGGTATTGATAGTGCCATCAGCAGCCGCAATCAATGCACATATTGCCATTGAGGCATCAGCAAAATCATTATTTTTAAACTTGGAAATATTGGTTTGCAGAGAATCATTGATTTGTGATACGTTCTGCTTTAATTTCTCCCAGAAAGTCATTTTTTCTCCTGTTTGGTGAATGAGATATGATGTTTATGACCGGAGTCCTAGTAATCTAAGCTGCTCTTAACTTGCCAAGCAATTGCCAGACCCGTAAGACCCTTAACTTGATCAATTACACTCCTGTAGTGTATCATGGTTGTTGAGGTTTTAGATTAATCAAGTCAATCTTCATAACTAATCGCTCTTTCACAGGTTTTTTCGTGGTCTATCTTACTTAATAATTAATCGCTCTTTCCAGAGGATCTTGTAACTGAAGTTCTAAGGGTCGATCGGAGCGAATTTCTAAACCGGGTAACTCATGTTTGACTAACATTTTTTCGCCTGTTTCAGCAGTGGCACTCGGCCAAAGTACCCAGCGGCTGCCTAGGGAAAGAGTGCTTAAACTTGCAGAGTTTTGAGTCAGCCAAATTATCGGCAGTTTCGACCGATTATCGATCGCATCTTCCCCAGCATTAACCGCCGCTAAAGTTTCCAAAACTACCCGGTTCCCCGATACGAGTCCAGTCCCGGCCGTCCAAAGTTTGACGTTTAACAGACGCTTGCTAGCATAGAAGTAAAGAGACGCAGCAACTGTCACGGCTCGTTCAAATTCTTCTGGCTGCCACGTCGCAGCGCTGTCGAGAGCAATAATAATTTCTTGACCGCCGGCTGCAACTTCTAACTCTCTCACCCGCAGTTCTCCGTAGCGGGCGCTGGTGCGCCAGTGAATCAGGCGGGTGGGGTCTCCGTGGCGGTAAGGTCTCAGGTTGCGGGTGAGGCCTTCGGTGGCAGTTTGCGATCGACTGCGATTGTAAAATTGCGGGCTGTCTTCTTGACCGATGCGATCGATCAAAGGACAAGTGCTCAACGGCAAAACTTGTGGATACACAACCGCCACCGCTTTGACTGGGCGGCTGCGTCGGCACCAAAACAACCCTAAAGGTGCCGCCGTCCTCAAGTTTACCTCTTGCCACCGATAGACGCCGCGCTGCCGGACTTCCAGATAGTATGTATCCCTGTATATACTGTTAGGCTCTATGACTTCGATCGGGCGGACGATCGGTTCTCCCAATACAAACGGCAAGATGTCTACCACTTGCAACAGAGTCTTAGGTTCGCGGGCGCGATTTTCGATTTCTAGTTCAACGGTGATTTGATCGCCCGCACTCACCGGTTCGATCGGGCGGCGACGGACTTCCAAGGAACGGAGCGATTTTCCCGGCAAAACTGCCGCTACTCCCAACAGCGCCAAACCCCCACCGCTGAGTACGTACAGCCATCCAGACATTGTATTAGTCGCCGACCCAAAAAAGAAAACCGTCATCCCCAAGAGCAGCCAACCTGCGTAGGCGGGGGTAACAGCGCGATTTTCGAGCCAGTCGGCAATTTTGTGACCGATGTTCATAGGAGTTAAAATTGTTAATTACTCGATCGCCCCATCAAGCCTAATTGTAAAATATTCTCAGCATTTAACACCGAATTAGCTGCGAGCGATTAGATTAGAAATCGGGCATTTTTTCGCAATAAATCTACATTGACCCGCCCAAAAACGGATACAAGCCCCCGACACTCAGTCAGGGTCGATACCCAAATTTTAGACTCTAGTTCCTGCTCCCAGATTAATCTGTGGAGTAAATCTAAAATCTAAAATCTAAAATCTAAAATAGACTGACTGGAGACCAAAAAATGAACCCATTAAACAATCCTACACCCGTTCAACCAGAGGCTCAAGCCCGCCGACGAACACCGCCGCCGCCGCCGCCCTTGGCTGCAACTCCCGCGCCGCCTCCACCCGCGCCGAGTGCGCCCCCCGCAGCCCAGCAGCAGCGGCCTGTTGAGACACCCGTCAGTACGATCGAACAAATGGTCAGAGATGCCCATAGCGCAGGAGCTTCTGACATTCACATTCGAGTCGGCCAACTACCTCGATTTCGGATTCGGGGTGTGATGCAAGTAGCAACTAACCACCCCAAAGTAACCCCAGAAATTTTTGAAAATTACCTAGCCGAAATTCTCACCCCCGAACAGCGAAAACAGTTTGCAACTACCAAGGAATTAGACTCAGCAATTTTTTACCCTGGCTTCGTGCGGTGTCGGCTAAACTGTTTTGATTCCCTCAGCGGCGGTGCCATAGTATTGCGGTTGATTAGTTTGGAAATACCTACTATCGATTCCTTGAGGTTGCCAGAAGTTCTCAAAAATATCATTTTGCGATCGCAGGGATTAATATTGGTTACGGGGCCTACCGGTTCGGGGAAATCGACAACCGTAGCTGCGATGATCGACCACCTCAACCAGATGGAGCAAAAGCACGTAGTTACAATTGAAGACCCGATCGAATTCATTCACCCCTCTAAAAAATGCTTGGTCAGCCAGCGGGAAGTCGGCTTGCATACCCACGAGTTTCAGCAGGCTTTGCGCGCAGTTTTGCGGGAAGATCCCGATGTAATTCTCATCGGGGAAATGCGCGATCGAGTTACCATCAATACAGCGTTGCAAGCAGCTCAAACTGGTCACTTAGTATTGGGAACTCTCCACACTCGCAGCGCCATTAACGCTATTAATCGGTTGTTGAACCTCTACCCACCCGAGGAACAACAGGCGATGCGGATTCAAATTTGCGATTCTTTAGTAGCAGTAATTGCCCAACTTTTGCTGCCAACAGTTGACAACCGTCGGGTAGCAGTTCACGATATTTTGGTGAATACACCTGCCATGCACGATTACTTGATGAAAGGTGATGATGATGAAGCTTTCCGATTAATGGAACATGATACTTACGAAGGAATGCAGATTATCAACCAGGGTCTTTACAAACTGGTGCTTGAAGGCAGAGTGACGATCGAAGAAGCAGCAAAAACTTCTCCCGAACCCAGCGATTTAGACCGCCGCTTGCGGACAGGAGGCTATGATGTTGGGGACGCTCGCGGCTTTGAAGGTAGCAAAAAAGAACGCACCGTTCGCGCCTAGTAGCAGCACACATACAGGGGTAGGCACAGCACTACCCCACCCATCAAGTAGCAATCTTTTCAGCCGACGCAACAAATATTATGCGTAATATTACTTAAATTTTTTAGATTATTTAGTAGCAACAAATACATTTTTATTAAGTAATAAAATGCTATTATCAATGTCAAGTATATTGTTAAGTTTTTTAAACACCGATCCTACTTTACATTAACTTTAAAATTGCGTAAAAACTCGCAGGAAATTACAAAGAAATAGTAAAGATCTGTTCTGAGTATTGCCAACAGTCAGCAATTTAAGTTTATAGTTGTAGAGACAAATTTTGCACAGAGAAGGTTCCGACTTTGCCGATCGCCAAAGTAAGCAGGTAAAAAAAGCGCTTAAGAAAACTACAAGTAGGCTTAATACAAGCAATTAGTAGCAGAACCGAGCGCGTGTCTTTTCGCTTAAGTGGCTTTCAGTCTAAAAAATCCTAAAACCCAGCAGACTTTTAAAGATTCTGTTCCTCGAAAACCTGTTTAACAACTCGCTTATCAGCAACCGTGTTTCTATAATTTAAAGGAGGCAAAAAAGTGAAGAGTGCATTTAACCCCTCAGAATTGTTTGAAGGTGCCAGCAAAGCCGAAATAATCGATCGCATCCAGCAGCTAGTTCCCCCGGGTTCCCCGGAACCGCAAGATCCTGAAATCCTCGCGGCCTTACAAACTCTCACCGCACACCTAATCGCAGCTTATCAAGCCGACGGACAATTAGAAAGCGAACCTTTTAGCGACGTGCGCGATCGCACTATTCACCTATACGCATCCGCAGTCAGCAGCAAAATCAAAGGAAAAACCATCCTCATCACCGGTGGAGAAGGATGTGTCGGTCGTTTCTTGATCGCAAAACTCCTCGAATTAGGCGCAACTAAAATCATTTCCGCAGACAATGCCCGATGTCAAAACCCCGAAGAAAATCTCCCGCTTTTTAACCGAGAAGGTGCTGTAACTTTCTACGCCGCCGACATTCGCAACTTCGAGGCGCTCAAACACATATTTGAGGTAGAAAAACCAGCAATTGTTTTTCACCTAGCAGCCCAACGCCAACCCGGACTAGCTGAAATCAAAATCCGCGAAACAGTTACAACCAGCCTGTTAGGATGTAAACACGTCATCCAACTCTGCGAAGAATACGGCGTAGAACACTGCATCTTCTCTTCTACAGGCAAAACATCTCGATATTTTACAACCGAAGTTTACGCCGCCTCGAAGAAGTTTGCCGAATGGCAATTTGCCAAAGCAGCTCAAGAAGGAGATGTCACTTACGGGATGGTTCGCTTTACTCATATGTTGGAAAATAGCTTGTTCTGCGAGCAAATGTCCAAAAAAGTAGAGCAAGGTAAAACTGTCAACGTTCACGCTCCCCACCGCTACGTAACTGCTCAAAATCTTATCGAAGCCGTACATTTATTGCTGAATTCTCTGATTGTGTCCGTTCCCGGAAAACTGAAATTTGTTGCCGTAAGTAATCTCGGTTGGCCGACAGAAACCTTGGAAGTAGCTCTTTATAAAATTCTTGAATCAGGCAAAAATCTGCCAATTTATTTTCAAGGACTTTTGCCGGGCTACGAAGAACCGTTTTTCCTTGGACAGTTTGACTGGAAAAAGCCTACAGACATTCACCTCCTAATTAATGTGTTGGAAGATCCCTTTAGAAGTGTTAACGAGACTGGCGACATGGTGAGTGTAGAATTAGCTCCTTTTTCTTTGCCAGTCTTAGATAAACAAGTGTCGAAGCTGGAAAGCTTAATCATTGATCCAGATTTCCCCGAAGTGCAAATCAAGCACGCTCTTGTCGCAGCGGAAAAAGAAGTGATTGCTTCCTCTTTTGCGTGGAGTGTCCCTGAAGACTTGTTGAAGATTTTGCAGTGGGGAATCAATCCCAAGAAATTGCAAGGTTACGGAACGGAAATCGCTGACTATAGCGAGATTATCGAACTCCTCCTGCAAGGAATTTGCGGGCGACTTAACCAAGAAGTCTTGCACAATGCTGGAGTTACGGCAGATGAGTTTGATGACTTAGTTGAGAGTCTTTCTACCCTGGATTTGATTCAAGCAGAAGTGGGATATTTGCGATCGATATCGAGATATCTCAGAGAATTTGCAGCCCCCGCACAGTTCACCACCAAAAAATCTGAACCTGTTGCTGTCCGCGATGCAGCGTAGCTTGAACATAGTTTTGAGTTGGGAGATGGCTTCCTGACTGGCAACCTACAGGGAATGAATCAGTTAAACATCGCCTAGGTGTTTAGTTGATTAAAAACAGAACAGCCAGAAACCAGGTTTCTTTTAGAAACCTGGTTTCTCCAGTCTGGGCGTGTTTGAGGTTTAATTAAATTGATTTACTTAACATTGTCAGAAGCGATATGATATAATAGTCCTCACTACCAACCGCCATCAAATTAGTTGGTAGTGAGGACGCCAGTAGTAGTTTTATGAGGACTTAAGTCATCACTACAAACCTGATAATGGTTATTTTACCGGGCATGATATGATACCTTAGATAGCATTGTGGGTGAGTTAACAAAGGGGCAATTTTATTAAATGAACTCAACGAAATCAGTAAATTAAATTAAGGTACTAGAATTGTGGAAATTAATCAGCTACTGTTCCTATTTATTGATGTTGTGCTATGGGCGATCGCCCTGCTCCTTCTCATTCCCGTTGCAGTTCTATTTCTAGAATGCAGTGCAGCTTTCTTCTCCGGCCAGGGCAAGACAGCGGAAACTAAAGCGCCCCGCCCCAAAGTAGCAGTTTTAATTCCCGCTTACAACGAAGCAGCAGGAATTGCCGCCACCATCTCCACCATATTGCCGCAGCTAACACCTCAAGACCGCCTGTTAGTGATTGCTGACAACTGCACGGACGCCACGGCAGAAATCGCCCGCAACTGCGGTGCAAGTGCGATCGAGCGCCAAGACACCCAACGCAAGGGCAAAGGATACGCACTGGATTTCGGCTTGCAGTCGATCGAATCAGAACCCCCCGAAGTAGTCATCATGGTTGACGCAGACTGCATCTGTCAGCCAGACTCTATAGAAAAATTAGCCAGGGTTGCAGTTGCTGAACAAAGACCAGTGCAAGCAACTTATCTCATGGAACAGCCACCCAATCCTACTCCCAAAGATTCCATTTCTGCTTTAGCATTTCTTGTGAAAAACTTAGTTCGTCCCAGCGGATTAAAACAGTTAGGATTCCCATCATTACTAACAGGTACTGGCATGGCTTTTCCCTGGTCGATAATTCGATCGGTTTCCCTAGCTAGCAGCAATATTGTTGAAGATATGCAGATGAGTTTGGATTTGGCGATCGCCGGACACCCAACAGTATTCTGCCCCGAAGCCAACGTCACCGGGTGTTTGCCACAGCAGCAGCAAGCAGCTAAAAGTCAAAGAACCAGGTGGGAACACGGTCACATACAGACATTGTTAACTCAAACTCCCCGGCTGACAGCAGCTTCAGTCGAGCAAAAACGTTTTGACTTATTGGCGATCGCCCTCGACTTATCCGTCCCACCCCTATCGCTTTTAGTCGCTATCTGGCTAGCTGCTTTTGCCGCCTCTTTACTAGCAGCAACCTTTGGAACATCCTCAATTCCAGCCGTCTTGTTAGCAGTACAAGGATTACTGATTTTAGTTTCAATTGTCAGCGCTTGGGCAAAATTCGGGCGTGCCGATATTTCTGGCTTAACTCTTTTATCTGTACCTTTTTACATCCTTTGGAAAATCCCTTTGTATTTAGGTTTTCTCCTGAAGCGGCAAACCAAATGGGTGCGAACAGAACGCGATGTTTAATATTGAGCTTGAGAAGTTTTAACCGCAGATATCAGCCGATAAACACAGATGAACGCAGATAGAATTGTATCTAGGTTCATCGGCGTTTATCGGCGGTTTAAAAAACTTATATAAAAACTTAAAAAAAGTTCACTGCTTCACGGGAATTTCAATCACAAACTCAGCCCCCTCACCGGGCGCGGAAAAGCACATTAGCTTCCCGCCGTGTTTCTCTACTACAATCTGATAACTGATACTCAACCCTAAACCGGTACCTTTGCCCACAGCTTTTGTAGTAAAGAAAGGGTCAAATATTCGCGATCGTACTTCCTCCGTCATCCCCCGACCATTATCAGCAATATAAATTCTCACCAAGTTTTGGTCGCATACCTCAGTCCGAATCTCAATCTTTCGCTCAAAGATAGGAGATAAAGGATTTTCTAGTTGGGCATTTGTCTCCGGTCGCCAAACTCCTAACTCGACTGCATCAATTGCATTGCTCAAAATATTCATAAACACCTGATTTAACCCAGAAGCATAACAATTTACCTTCGGCAGTTGACCGTACTCTTTAACTACCTCAACGCCATGTCCGAGTGCATCCTTTTTCAACCTGTGCTGCAAAATTAGCAGAGTCGAATCAATCCCGGAGTGAATATCCACTGGTTTCATCTCGGCTTCATCTAGGCGTGAGAAATTCCGCAGCGACAGCACAATATTGCGAACGCGATCGACCCCAACCTGCATTGATTTTAGAATTTTAGGCAAATCTTCTTGAATAAAAGCGAGGTCAATATCTTCTGTTTTAGCAACAATCTCAGGATTAGCATTCGGGTAAGACTCCTGGTAAAGCTCAATCAATCCCAGCAAATCCGAGCTATAATCGCTAGCATGGAGAACATTGCCATAAATGAAATTAATCGGATTATTAATTTCGTGAGCAACCCCCGCCACCAACTGCCCCAAAGAAGACATTTTTTCCGTTTGAATTAGTTGAGTCTGCGTCGAGCGTAATTCGGACAAAGTAACTTCCAATTGTGTCGCTTTTTCTCTCAATTGCCCCTCAGACAGTCGCAAAGCATCCTCCGCTAACTTGCGATCCGTAATGTCCTGTATCGTCCCAAATAACTTAATCACCTTACCGCCATCAAAAATAGCTTGCGCCTTAATATAAATATATCTAACAGCTCCATCAGCGCGCAAAATTCTCATCTCATATTCGCAAGGATTTCCTAACCGACTAATCTGCTCTACTACCTCTAACCACAACTTTAGGTCATCTGGATGAATTTGCTTCCTGTGTTCTAAAATAGTGGGTTCTGGTAGTTTAGGGTCAAGGCCAAAAATTCGGAATACTTCCTCAGACCAAGTTAATTTATCCCCCTCCAAATCAAATTCCCAGTTACCGAGGTGCGCCAGTTTTTGAGCTTCTTGCAGCTTAGCTTCTTTAGTCTTTAATTCCTGCGTGCGCTCTTCTACTCTCACCTCCAGCGTCCGCGAATAATCCTCCAACTGTTCCTTAGCCGCCGACAAATTAGCAACAAGTACCGCATTTTCTAGAGAGATGGCAGCCTGGGAAGAAAGTATTTTCAAAACTTCCAACCTAGTTGGAGAAAACGCTTCAGTAGCTAAATTATTTTCCAGATAAAGGAGACCTACGAGTTTGCTTTGATTCAGAATAGGAGTACAAAGCGCAGATTTCACTTGCTGCCTTTTAATATAGGGGTCGTCTGTAAATATACCTTCTCTAGCAGCCTGACTTAAAACTACATCTAAGTGCGTTTTTTCAACATAATTAATCACCGTTATTGGCAAAACCTCTGCAGGAGATACTCTAGGGCATTGTTCAACTGCAACATCCGAAGACTCCACCGATGCCGCTGCTTCAATCCGCAATTTTCCGTCCTTGGGCATCAGGAGAAAACCTTTTTGGGCACCAGCATTCTCGATAGCCATTTTCATTAACTTTTCTAACAACTTGTCCAACACAATTTCACTAGCTAGCGCTTGAGATGCTTTAACAACAGTTGTCAAATCCAATAAACTGCTGTGACTGCTGCTCGTGCTATAATTAGTGCTAGTAATAGTTCGATCGGCGCTGGCTTTTCCCACCGATACAGGCGGTAAAGAGCTCGGATACTGTGACTCCAAATGTTTTACCTTGGCGGTTGCTCCCCAGTGAATATAGCCGTAGTAAGCATCTATCAGATAAGTCTGAGCCACTTTGTTTCGACCGTTAGCTAGATAAAATTCTGCCGCTAGTTCATTGGCTAGGGCTTCTTCGTGGATGTATTCATTCTTCGATGCTCCTTTCACCGCTCGATCGTAATACAGAGCAGCTTTTTCATATTGTCCCACTACTCGCGCTTTTTCTGCTTCTACTAAGTCATATTTGTGCTGATAATTTTCAGGAGAACTCATAGCCCAATGCTTCATTTTTTTTTGAAGCGAAGTAACTTGTTTTAAATGTTTTTTCTGTTCATTTTTGTCAACGGTGGGATATAAAGCTAACAGCGCTAGGGAATAGTAAAAATTGTGGAGCGGAATATACATCATGCTCATTACAGCCTCAGAGTAACTTGATGCTGTTCTGGCATTTTCTACGGCTTCTACATAATTTTTAAATAGATAATTTAGCCATGATTTCGATAGATATACTACAAATATTACCAAATTATTTTTACTCTCTCTTAAGGTTGGCAGCATCATCTCTTCATTAAATCGTTCGCCAACTAACAGGCAAGGATTAGCTGTTTTACCTTGCAAATTTAAGACCACTTGCGCCCCCACTCTGCTATGGTTCATCATAAATTCATTCTGATAATTCACCAACATTTGAATATATTGACTCTGCTTAGTCTCCACGGAGTCCAGAGGTTCGCCACTCAAAAATATATAATTGCTGTAAAAACTAGCACAATAACAAGCATTGTTGACATCTCCCGTTTCTAGTCCACTCTGAATACCCTCAAGTAAGCCGATAAGACTTTCCCTGACCTGCTCAGACCAGTGACGGATAAAACCATTAAAATTTAGCGAGATTTGAGAGTTGTGCAAGTTGGTGTGGAATCGATCTAAAAGTGCCTGAGCTAGTTGACCGTATCGGTATCCAGCATCCATATCGCCTAACACCCCACACTGGAGGGAACCATAGTTTGTATATCCGAAACTAGATAGCGGCGCATTCCCGTATTTAATAGAAAGTGTAACCATTTTAAAGACTATCAATGGGAACATATCGGGTGCTGCTACAAAAGTAGCCGGACCCATATTGGTTAAAATCCGTAGAGCCGCAATTTTATTAGGGTCAGTCATTGGCGGCAGTTCCAATAAATCCTCAATCTGCTTATTTCTTAAAGCTAATTTTGTCAGAAATAGCTCCTTGAATATCTTTAGTTTTTGTGGAGTTCTAGGGATGTACACTCCCAGCATTTTCAAAGCTTCTAGAGCTATATCTATCGAAGCTTGGGATTGATTTTGATTGAAGTAGAAAACAACTTTGAACTCATAAACCTTGACTTTTTCGAGCAAGTTTTTGGCGCGGAATATAATAATTTCTGATAGCTGGAACGCTAGCTCAAAATCGGTATTTATATAGGACGATTCCAGCGCTTCGGTATGGAGTTCAATTATTAAATCGTAGTGACTCTGCCAAGCTTGTTCTGGTAGAAGTTCTAGACCTACATTAAAATATTTGAGTGCTGCTTCATAGGCGGCAGAACTCTTAGCTTTTTTGCCTGCTATGAGATTAAAGTTAGCTAGTTCATATCGCTGTTTTTCATTTGTGATGAATTCCACCCCGATATTGAGTTGGTTAACAATATCAAAGATATTTTCTGCTATTTCCGATGGCGGGGTTGAATTCAGCAGCAGGGAGCCGATTTTTAAGTGGGTTTGTTTTTTCTGGGAGTCAGGGATCAGAGAATAGGCGGCTTGTTGTACGCGATCGTGCAAAAACTTGTAATCAATTGAGCGGTGTATAATTGCGGGATGATTTTGATTGTTTTGTGGGATGGGTGTCCCGCCCATCCGGTGTGTTTTCACGATTTCCTCATCAAGCATTGGAATTTTGTAAGCATCACTCATTGGCAGAATTAAACCAGCTTGCAGCGCATCCCATAAATCCGCCGCCGTTTCCGAACCTGATTTTCCCCTAACAATTGCCAAATTTTCTAAACTAAAATGGTTGCCTATACAAGCAGCTAATTTTAATACTTGCTGCGTTTCCTTTGGCAGTTGTTGCAGATTCCGAGCAACTAATTCAACCACACTGTAATCTCCAATACCAGTGGCTTCAATTTCCGTGAGGTTCCACTGCCATGCACCAACAGTGAAATCAAAAACTAACAGTTGTTCTGAGTGAAGAGTTGAGAGCAGTTGAGTTATAAAAAATGGATTTCCGCCAGTTTTATTAAAAATTAACTCTGTCAAAGACTTTAATTTTTCGGTTTGATTACCCAAAGTATCGCATACTAGCTCATTGACGCTGCTCAACTCTAAACATGGGAGTATAAGGTGATGCACAGCAGCACCAGTCTCTTGAATTTTTTCGATAGTTTGAACTAACGGATGAGTTGAATTTACTTCGTTATCTCGATAGGCTCCTATTAGTAAAAAATATCGGCTATCTTGGTAAGTAACTAATTCCTGAATCAATTTTAAGGAAGCTAAATCCGCCCACTGCAAATCATCCAAAAATAGAACTAATGGGTGTTCTGCTTGGGCAAACACATTCATGAATTCTTTAAACAATCGATTAAAACGATTTTGAGATTCTGACCCTCCCAATTGTGGAACATCAGGCTGTGAACCAATGATTAGTTCGACAGAAGGGACAACATCAATAATAATTGCACCGTTATCACCCAGCCTTGACAAAAGCTTTTCTTTCCAAATTACCAAATCTTCTGAGCTTTTTGTGAATAACTGCTGCATCAATGACTCAAACGCTTTAGTTATTGCAGCATAAGGAATATCCCGCTTAAACTGGTCAAATTTGCCAGCAATAAAATAACCCTGTTGCCGTACAATTGGTTTTTTAATTTCATTAACAACTGAGGTTTTACCGATGCCTGAATAACCGCTTACCAACACCATCTCAGTTTGTCCCCAACTGACTCGGTCGAAAGATGCCATCAAATCAGCGACTTCTTTTGTGCGACCGTAGAGTTTTTGGGAAATCAAAAATTGACCGGATTTGTCAAGCTTGCCCGGAATAAAATTTTCTATTTTGCCAGTAGTTTGTAGCTGGGTTAGACAATTTTCCAGGTCTGCTTTTACTCCCAAGGCACTTTGATATCTGTCTTCGGCATTTTTAGCTAATAGTTTCATGACAATAGATGAAACCATCGATGAGACTTCACTGTTTAGTTGATGGGGAGGAACAGGCGCCAACGCAATGTGGCTGTGAATTAATTCTAAGGGGTCGGTTGAATTAAAGGGTAACTCTCCTGTAAGCATTTCATAAAACGTGATGCCTAGAGAGTAAAAGTCAGTTCGGTAATCGAGGTCGCGGTTCATTCGACCAGTTTGCTCTGGGGATATATAGGCTAGAGTACCTTCTAGCGCGGTGGTATTGTTATTTTGGTGAATCTCTCTGGATAGGCGCGTTGCCATACTAAAATCAGTGATTTTTACTTGTTCCAAATCTGGTGTGATGATAATATTTGAGGGTTTTATATCTTTATGAATAATCTGGTTTTGATGCAATTCTCCGAGAGTTTGTGCCAATTGAATAGCCAGTGGCAAAAACTTCAGAAGTTTAATGCTTTTACCTGCTTGATGGTGCTGGAGAGATTGACCGCCACAATCTTCTAAGATCAGAGCTAAACGGTTGTTATATTTTTCTAAGCTATGGGGTTTGACAATCCCTTCGAGTTTGAGATTCGAGCTAATTTTGTATTCATGTCTCAAACGGGTAATTTCTTCTATTGTGGGGTACTCGGTATTGAGTGTTTTAATAATGACTGACGCTCGATCGGATTCCCTGACTGCGCGATAAATGATCGACTTCACACCAAGTTGAACAACTTCTGTGATTTTGTAACCGGGAAGTGTATTCATGGGTTTTATTCTCTGACGAAGCTTTGGGTTAACATTGCGCTTGATATCGAGCGGAGCGCGGGCGGACGCTACTTAAGTATTTTTTGTAAGTGTGGTAAGTGAGGATACTTTAAAATCTCAGTAATTACTCAGGGATTTTTTAGATAGCGAGATGCCTAAACTGTGAAAGTGCCTGGACGGGCGGACAGCCAAACATCTGGTTTGAACTCCGACTTAATCATGTACGGTCTGACACCTCACCGAGTTGATTGCCATATTCTAACAAATTCTGTGATGTCGATCGCACACATGACAGACAAATCCTTATAAATTCAAGGTTTAACTAAATTTTTGAGCCTTCTCACCAAGAAAAAATGGGACGCCCGGGCCTAGAAAACGCTGGTTTATGCGATCGAGAACACCATCTAATATGACCTGCATTACAAACAATTGTGATTGAGATCACAAGGGCAGAGTTATGAACTTGCTAGCATCTTTTCATAATCAGGTGCATCACAATGGAAAAAGTCCTAGCATTGATTGAAAATAAGAAGCAAGAATTTGCTAAATCTGGGCTATTCGAGTTTATGCGAGACACAAGTATAGACCCAAGACAACGCCTAGCTTTTGCTCCCTGCGTTTCTCCTTTCGTGATGAGTTTTGGTGAATTTAACAAGTATGTCTTCCGAGAGGAACCAACCAACGATCCACTTCAGGTAATAGTCAACAATCATACTTATGAAGATGATCATCACTGGTTGTGGTTTTTGCAAGATTTGGAAACACTGGGTATTGACATATCTGTGAATTTCAGTGATGCTTTAAATTTTCTCTGGCAAGAGGAAACTAAAGGATCGCGTTGGGTATCACATCAAATTTTCCGACTCGCTTTTGGGGCTAGTCCTATTATTAAGTTAGCCATCTTGGAAGTGATAGAAGCAACCGGTAATGTGTTCTTCTCAACCGCGGCACCTATTGCTCAAGAATTACGAACAATTACTCAAAAGGAGTTGCTTTATTTTGGCAGTTTTCATTTAGCACGGGAAACAGGTCATACTACAGGGACCCTGGAAGTGGATAAATTGATTAAAAACATACAACTCTCAGAGGAAACCAGTCAAGAGGCTTTTAAGATAGTTAACAACTTGTTTGAAGTTTTCACGGAACTGACGGATGAGCTGCTTGTTTATGCAAAAACGCATAGCTTTGAGCAACCTTTTGCCAAACCACGCGATATTTTGCAACCTTTAAAAGCTGCGTAGCTTAAGAGATGTAAATTTTTCAACTTTTAGAGCCAGATCATCTTAGAATTAGATCAAATTCGTTACTTAGAAGGACAGAATTTATGTCTGAATCGAACAGCAATTCAACTGTAATCAATGAGCTAGAACCAACTCTTATTCACACTTGGACTGAGAATTTGGATATTGCTCATACTTGGACTGAGAATTTGGATATTGCTCATACTTGGACTGAGAATTTGGATATTGCTCATACTTCTCCCATACCGGAAGAGGAAAAAGTAGCAGTTGGATAAAACCTGTTGCCAACAAATTTCAGCCTCGCTCATTCCGACGAGGCTGAACAGTCATACATTTGTCTCGTCAATGCCCAAAATTAGCATCTACTATCCCTATTTGATATGAGCCATTACGACGTTGTTATTGTGGGCGGCGGCCCCGCTGGTACCACTGCTGGGACTCTGCTCAAGAAATACAATCCCAATCTGAGCGTGCTCATACTAGAAAAAGAAAAATTCCCTCGCGATCACGTTGGAGAAAGCCAATTACCTCAAATTAGCGATGTGCTTCAAGAAATGGGATGCTGGGATAAAGTAGAAGCAGCCGACTTCCCGATTAAGATTGGTGGAATCTATCGCTGGGGAACAGATCCGCAGCCTTGGGATTTTAATTTTATCAAGCCTGAACAGTTTAAAGATGAACAGCGGCCTGCTAAATTTGAGGGACAGAGACGGCAAACTGCTTTCCAGGTCGATCGAGCAAAATATGACGAAATTTTGCTGCGGCACGCGGAAGAAATGGGATGCTTGGTAAGAGAAGAAACTGCGGTTGTTAAAGTAGATACAAAGGGCGATCGGATTACGGCTTTGCACGTGCGATCGCAAGAACAAATAACCGCCCGCTACTACATCGACGCATCCGGTCACATTGGCGTGCTGCGGCGAGCTTTGGGCGTCAAGACACACAGCCCGACGCGACTGCAAAATATAGCTATCTGGGACTATTGGACAAACGCTGAATGGTCAGATAAAATTGGCGTTGGCGGCACCCGGATACAGGTAATGAGTTTGAGTCACGGGTGGCTTTGGTTCATTCCATTGGGCCCAACTCGCACCAGTATCGGCTTCGTTTGCCCTGCGGAACATTATAAGTCACTGAAAAAGCGACCAGAGGATATCTATACCGAAGCTCTCAATAGCGAACCTCGCATCAACAAGTTAATCGCTAATGCTACCAGTACCGGAAAGATTGAAACTACAAAAGATTGGTCATTTTTGGCTGATAAAACAGTAGGAGAAAATTGGTTTTTGGTAGGTGAAACTGCTGGTTTTGCTGACCCGATTTTATCGGCGGGCATGACTTTAGCTCATACCGGTGCCCGTGAATTGGCTTACACGATTTTGGAATTAGAGCAAGAGCAGCAGAAATACGACGGCAACTGGCTTAAATCTCAATACGACCACAATCAACGGAGCCGAGTTGAACAGCATATTCGCTTCGCTGATTATTGGTACGCTGCTAACGGTCAATTCACTGATTTACAAGAACATTCAAGGGAAATTGCGCGGGATGCTGGTTTGAATTTAAGCCCGGAAAAAGCTTTTCGGTGGTTAGCTCAAGGTGGATTTACGAATGATATTTTGGGTCAAGCGGTGATTGCTGGATTTGATTTGGGTTGTATGAAACAGGTGATGCAGCGCTTTTCAAAGGAGGAGGTTCCTTGGCTACTTTCGGCGTACAATGTGTTTCAGTTAGACCTAGTGGAGGCTGATGTTGAATTTGTAGCTGTTTATAATGCTGGTGAAATTAACAGGATCAAGTGTTATGTTAAGAACGGTCAGCGGTTGCCTGTTACCGGTTTTTATGGTTTGCTGATTGACATTTTGAGCCGCACTCAGTACATTGAACAAATTTATCGGCAGCTTGTACTGGTGTTTGGGGAGCGTTTTTCTGTGCAACACGCTCGAGTAGCTCTTCATCAAGCCCTTGGTTGTTTGGAGGTGATGGTGAGTTCTGGTATTGTCAAGGCGATATTAAACCCGGAGTTGTCTAAGTTGAATATTTCCATACCTATGGAAGGTGAGTTAATTCACACTCACAGCGATGCGAATTAATGCCCTAAGTAATTGAGAAATATTGAGTGAGGAGACGGCATTGCCGTTTCCTTACTACAAAATATCGATCGCACTCGCAATGGATGTAACCATCGCCGGATTAGTTAATGAACAATATCTATGTGAAAATGCTAAAAGTCTGAAGCTGGAAAATTCCAACTTCAGACTTTTACTAACTCCCCGGGTAGGATTTGAACCTACGACCAATCGGTTAACAGCCGACCGCTCTGCCACTGAGCTACCGAGGATTGGTAGTGTGTGTTACCCACATTTACTAACAATAGCTGAACTTACTGGATTTGGCAAGGCCTTTGATAAACTTTTTTTTTATCAGACAGCGAGCGGGTTTCAGCAGCTAATGCAGCCCCATTCTCAACTTGGCGAGGCGCTGCTGGGATTCGGGATCGAGGGAACTGGCGAGAAAGCGACTGGAATTTTGTTTGCGGGATTTGTGCCGGCGCTCGCTGCGGCGGGCAGTGGATTCTACGTCAGCCGCTAGTTGTTCGGCGGACATCCATTCGGCACCGTAGCCGACTACGGTCAATTGCTGCGCTCGGTCTGAGGTGGCGACAATCATGCGGCCTTTGCCTTTGACCGATCGCAACTCGTAGCGCAAACTAGCACAAGATTTTTCAATATAAGTATCTGCTGTCTGACCGAAGTCAGTGTAGTGCACCGATAAATTTTTAGTAATAATTTCTTTAACGCCGGGAGTATCTCGATAGTGCGCGTCAAACACCAGTCGAGCCTCAAAATCTTGAACGGCGCTGTAGTTAACTAAAACCTCAATCAACTCGCGGCGAGCTGTTTCGAGTTCGTCGCGATCGCGCTTCTCTCGGAGTCGAGGCCAAAGTCCAATTATGTTATAGCCGTCTACAAGTAAAACTGCTTGTGATACATAGAGTGACATGGTTCAAGGCTGAAGAGCTCCAGCACGTATAGGACATTATTTGCATTGTTCATCAAAGCTTTTGTTCAATATTATTACCTATTGATGTGTAATTGCTAGGTTACATCGCAATAATTAAACCCCCCAGAGCCAGCTTTACCTGAGTTTTGGGGGGTTACATTAACCTATAAATTTTCCGGCTTATTCGGCAGATTCCAGCGATACGGGCGATGGCTTACGCCCCGCTTCGCTACGTACAACAGTCGGCAGGGATATTTTCTCAACAGCAGGAGTACAACCGAGCCACTGCACCGACAACTGGGCAAACTGCTGCGGGGGGCCGCTCACGCAAAAACGAGTCGGTAGCGCAGTACCAGCATTCCGCAGCCCCAAAAGCTCCAATTCTCTGGCAGCAGCAGCCACCACCCGTACCGCAGGATCGATCAATGTCACCCCAGCAGGCAAAAGCGAGCGAAGCACAGGAGCCAACAGCGGATAATGAGTGCAGCCGTAAATCAGCGTATCGATGCGCTGCTGAATCAAAGGAGCCAAATATTCCCGAGCCACCTCACAAGTATAAGGATCGTGAATCCGGTTTTGCTCCACCAGCGGCACAAAAGCCGGACAGCTAACCTGCCACACCAGGCAAGAATCGTCCATCTCCAAAATCGCATTTCGATAAGCATTGCTAGCAGCCGTAGCAGGAGTTGCGATGACCCCGATCCGCTTGCCTTGCTGCACTGCAGCCTGCGCCCCCGGCAGAATTACTCCCAGCACCGGGATATCAAATTCAGCCTGCACCATCTCCATCGCCAAAGCAGAACTGGTGTTACAGGCCATAATGACCATTTTCACATCCTGTTCCACCAACCAGACCATAATTTCGCGGACAAACTCCACAATTTCTGACGGCGTGCGAGTGCCGTAAGGCAGCCTCGCCGTATCTCCAAAATAAAGTATCGATTCGTTGGGCAATTGTCGGTACAACTGGGTCAAAACAGTCAAACCGCCCACGCCGCTGTCAAAAATACCGATTCTTTGTTGTCCAGAGTCTGTTGTCATTTGTTAATAGTTAGTTATCTGTTGGCAGTTGGCAGTTGGCAGTTGGCAGTTGGCAGTTGTCATTTGTCATTTGTTAATCTTTTGCTGTGGCTAATAACAGATAACCAATAACATTAATTAACAGTCAACAGTCAACAGTCAACTGCCCACTGCCAACTGCCCATTATCTTTGTTGAAGATAAAACAAAATGCCGCGAGCGATCGAAGCCGCCATTTGACTGCGGTAAGCTGGATCTGAAAGCCTAGCAGCATCCTCAGCACCCGTCACAAAACCCACCTCCAGCAAAACAGAAGGCATAGAAGTCTTTCTCAAAACATAAAATCTCGCCTGCCGCACCCGGCGGTCAGTCGCCCCCGTGCCCTCCAAAATACTGGCGTGAATCACCCTCGCCAAATCTTGACCGTTATTGAAATAATAAGTCTCAATCCCACTGATATCCGGCCGGCTCATATTAATCGCATTAGCGTGAATGCTGACAAATAAAGTAGCATTCACCCGTTCCGCCAAAGAAACTCGGGGTTCCAGGTCGATTTCGCTGTCGTCAGTCCGAGTCATCACCGCCTGCACCCCCTGCTGTTCCAGCAGCCTCGCCACCTGAAACGAGATATCCAAAACAATCTCCTTCTCCTGAATGCCCTGAATCCCGACTGCTCCCGGATCGCGGCCGCCGTGGCCCGGATCGATCGCTACCACAGCCCGGCGGTTAGAAGCTTGGGGCAAATCGCCGGTTCCGACACTGCTTCTCGGCAAAGGTTGCAGGCTGGGAGTGCGAGTCAAAGGCTGCTGCGCGCTAGCATTCGATCGCAACTGCAAAGACAGCAACTGCGGGTTTGGTCTCGTCACCCTGCCTACCTCTACCCCCGATCGCGGCTGCACCCAAATCACCACAGTCTCCGCATCTTCTTGGCTGGCTGTAAACGATACAGGACTGTTGGCATCGAGCTGAGGAATTTCCCCCGCCAGGGAACTAGAGGCGATCCTAATCCAGTAAGCTCTCGACCCCTGGTCCCACCCGCTGGTATAGGAGACTTGGCGGTCAGTTCTGACCACCAGTTGCGTGCCGTTACTGGCTAAATCAATTGACTGAACTCTCGCTAAATTTCCTTGAGATTGTCTCGCCGGAGGAGCTACAGTCAGGCTGCGGGAAACCGATGGCTGTCTTACACTTCCAGGCAATAGCACAACCCCGCCCAAATTGCTCACAGATGCCCGCCACTGAGTATTAGGACTCTTCATCCGCAAAGTCACGCGGGTAACGGGCGGGTCTGTTGGCAGTTGCCGGACTTCAATCTTGTCAACCCCGTGCTTACCGTTCGTTTGAGGCTGTTGGTTGCTTAGGGCCGGAGCTAAACTAGCTCCTTCAATATCGAGGGTGGCGATGTCCCCGGCCCGACTTTGTTGAAAATTAATTTGGGGGCGACCGCCCGCAGTGCGGACTAAAAAACCGTCCGCCGTCACCTGAACGTTTTGAACTACAGTCGCCTCACCCGACTGGGCTTGGGATGCTGAAGGTTCAACCGATAACCTTTCTCCCCCTGGCTCTGAAATCGGATTTTGAGTTTCTCCCCGCACCGGCGTTGGCAAATCCACTGTCCACTCGCTCGGAGAAATACCCCGGAATTTTACTTGCTGAGGGTCTATAGTAAACCCGTCTCTGATCTCGACCACAATTCTGGTCGTATTGTTGTCAAACTGCCCTACCCGCACCGATTCGATCGCCCCTGAGAGCGGTTTGCTGACCGAGGGACGACCCAGACTCGTCCCCGGCAAGTCGATTACCAACCGCATCGGGTTGAAAATCAGTTGAGCCTTGGGTTGTACTCCCCCCTCTGTTGTAATGTAAAGCCGGTTCTCTGAAGCATCAAACCGCCAAGATTGCAGTCTAGCTGCTTCGGCGGCTCCGGCGAGCAAAAATACACTTAAGAAACTCGGTAGTAGCCAGTGGAATTTCACGACAGTTTTTTCCTCGTTTGCGTTACTGCCAAAAGCTGGAAGGGCGCTGCTTGCCCGATCGGCTTTCAGCAGTTAGCCGCCAGCAGACCGGGGGCACGGGAGCCCTCAGTTGTTGGCTAAATTGACTTTTTTATGCGTTAACAGGCTCCCAAATGCCAGATACGGGCATTTTTGAACTTTCCCGTATAATTGGGGGCGATCGGTTATAAGCAGACTGAAAGATTGTTGGCACAAGGGAAGGTATTTATTTTTAGGAGCAAGAAACAAGGTGTTTCTTGAAGTTAGAAGGTACAAGTTAGAAGGTACAAGTTAGAAGGTAGAATTTTACCGTTCTTCCAGGGAGGGGTTTCATAGCTCTTTAATGTTGGCGAAGCTCGTTACGGCAAGGGTTATAATCCGCTTTACACTTGCGTTTTGTTCTAACTTTTCCTAAACTACCTCAATAACTTAACAACTTACCTCAGTAACAATCCGGATTTCCAAGATTTAGGTAACTTTTCAATGCCACCAAATGTTAGTCCCTGACAAACTGACATATTCTTTGGGAAAAGCTTTTTTGCTACTTTTTTGCTAAGAGATTGACAGTTAAATACAACTACATATCGCCCCTGCTCTCTTTTTTTCTGGATTTTTTTAATCAGTGGTTTTCGGTGCTGCTTGACACTTAGTGGGGCGATCGTGATCGCGCCCGCCAATTTAACACTATGATAGCTAGTCCATGTTTTCAGCAGTAACGGGAGAGTTTTGTGTGTTACTTGGGCCGGCAATGCTTTGTACTTTAGACTCTTTTTGAGTGCACGATCGACACCCAGAGCATTGGTTGGTTGACCTGAGACAAAGTTTTGACCGTAGATATAATAGTTATCGCAGTTGTAAAGTTTGTTGGACAGCAAAGACAATCGATCGGCTTCTGGGTAAAACCTGTGGTTTGGTTTCATGACTTGCCTTTCGACTAACTGCATAACTTAGATGTGTACTACCAGTTAGAGAAGATACACTATCTTGGTGATTGTGTCAATCTCTGATCTTCTAAAAAAGGGGGCAATCAATAACAGTAGATACATGACATCACAGAAAGACGGAGACTTACTTTCCTCCATGAGTCGTCCACAGCAAACAAGTTGTTTAGGTTAGTTCAAGCCTCTAGATAGCGGCTGGGGAGTCAATCTTGAACCTCAAATCGACTGACTCTCAAGATAGGGAAGTTTTGTAATATAGCAACCGCCCTGACGGTGAGGACGTTCTTAATTTTTGAAGCCTAAGCGGTCGATTGCGCCTTCTTGCAGGACTTCTTTTTACCCGCTCCGCTTCGCCGCTATTGCTTTCAACATCTGCTATACCATACCACCGGTGCGATCGAGTTCTAGCAAATTTATTTTTGAGCGGGATGGATACCTGGAGGTTATTTTTTTCCTTAGTAATCCACGGCCCCCTGTCTAATCAACAGTGCTGCAATTCGCTCTCGCCCATAGGTGCAAAATTCCGGCTCATCCAGTTCAAAATTGCTTGATTTACTTGTTCCGGGCATTCATCCTGGGGACAGTGACCCGCATTATCTAATTCAACTAGCTCTACATAATTGGGATTGCATTCGACAAATTGGTGGGGGCGGGCGAACCGAGGGGGAATCATCCGGTCTTGTTTGCCCCAAATTAACAGCATGGGAATTGTTAAATTTCGCATTACTGTCTTGACACTGGGGCAAAATTGTGAACTGCCTACAGCTTTAAATAAAGCGCAGAAGGCGCGGGCTGCTCCCCGATCGCCCGCTGGCCCTGCTAGAATTTCCACTAATTCGTCGGTAACAGCTTCGGGGTTGGAGTAGGCAAAGCCAACCCAGCGACGGACAAAGGAAGGCTTGCGGGCCAAATAAAACAAAGGCCTGAGTACGATCGGGGAAACAAACAAACTTTCAACCGCTTCGATCGCCGGAAGCAGCCATCCGGGCACCGCTTCGGCTCGCACAGAGGGGTCGGGGAGGCTAATCATCACCGTGCCGGCAACCATGTCCGGGTGAGCTGCAGCCACGGCCAGACAAATCAGCGAGCCGATCGAGTTTCCTGCCAATATTACTGGCTCTCTGATAAAAGTTAGCCAAAAATCATAAACTTGATCGACCCACAAAGACACAGAGTAGTTGACTGGAGCTTTTTGGGAAGCGCCAAACCCTAACAAATCCAAGGCGTAAACGGTTTGGTTTTCGGCGAGTTGGGCGAGATTTTGTCGCCAGTGACCGATCGAAGCTCCAAACCCGTGCAGTAAAATAATCGGCGTTCCCGATGCGCGCGGCGCCATTGGTTTGGCCGCAGAATCTTGAAATTCCAGCGCGCCTTGATTTCGTACCCCATCGGGCCGCAAATAAGTGTAGCGAGTTTGCCAACCCCGCCACATCCAGTCTCGTTGAGTTCCCACCCGTTGGTGCCACAGCAGAGAGTTTGTCAATTTTGCCTCAGCTCGCAACATAAATTTACACTTGCTTATAGCTATTCTACAAGGCAAATCAGGCGACTTGGGGGACTTGTCCGACCGGGCGAGATGGGCGAGGAAAAGCGACTTTACCTCATCCTTAAGCTTTTACCCTGAATTTTTGACGGTTTTGTCATCAATCGGGCAAGGGGGCGGGCGATCGTGATCGTGTGTGAAGTTAAAATAAAACTAGGCAGAAACTCAGCCAGACTGAGTAGAATAGCAAGTATTGTAAGAATTCATTTACGATCGTCCAAATATTCCCCAAGGCGTTAGCGGAGGGGACACAGGGCGCGGTAGTACGTCCGGTAAGGGTAACACCTTATAAAACAGTTCGATCGTCAATCGTGAAAAATTGACCGATCAAACCTGTAACTATCAAGAAGCTTCGCTATTAAACTACTGCTTGTAAAACCATTCATGCCTGTGATTGAAAGAAGACAAAATCGCAACCTACCCCAGATCAACGAAAATATTCGATACCCCAAAATCCGGGTAATCGATACCGACGGCGCGCAACTAGGGATATTGACGCCTGCAGAAGCGCTGCGCCTCGCAGAAGAAAAAGAACTCGATCTCGTACTTGTCAGCGACAAAGCTGACCCGCCCGTATGCCGGGTAATGGACTATGGGAAGTACAAATTCGAGCAGGAAAAGAAAGCGCGAGAAGCAAAGCGGAAGCAGCACACTGCCGATGTTAAAGAAGTGAAGATGCGCTACAAAATTGAAGAACACGACTACCAAGTGCGCCTCAAACTAGCAGACCGCTTTATCAAATCTGGGGACAAAGTAAAAGCCACGATCATGTTCAGAGGTCGGGAAATCCAACACAGCAACCTAGCAGAGGACTTGCTTAAGCGCATGGCCACAGATTTGCAGGAAATCGCAGAAGTGCAGCAAGCCCCCAAAAAAGAAGGACGCAGTATGATGATGCTGCTGTCGCCCAAGAAAGTATAAATACATAGTCATTAGTGAGCAGTCATCAGTCATAAACTGGTGACTGATAGCTGATGACTTCCGAAGTTAGTCAGGAATAAGCTACCACACAGGGAAATCAAGGCTGCATGGAAAATTTTCAAATCAGCGGTTCGGCGGGAGTAAGACAAGGAGTGCTGCGATCGCTCAACCTGCGATCGGAAGAAGTAGAGCGAACCGCACTGATGTTCCTCGTCTACACTCTAACCTCCGTCGGGCTGATCTGGCTGGAACTCAGCACAGTAGGTCTGTTTTTAGACGAGTACGGTGCCGACAAAATGCCTTTTATCTACATAGCCAGCGCCTTTATCGGTTCTGGCTTGGGATTTGTCTACTCGTGGCTGCAAAAAATCCTGCCGCTGAGGCGCACCGTCGTAGTGGTTCTGGGCATGATGTCGGTACCCTTATTTTTGTTTCGATTCGGCATCGGCTACGAAAATACTAAGATAGCTGGCATCAGCATCGCTTTTATTACTATTTTTTTGATGTGGCTGTGGGTGGAAGCTTGCTATGTCCTCAATGACCTTAATACTTCTATCACTTCCAACCAACTGTTTAATATTAGAGAAATCAAGCGCACCTATCCGCTAGTCAGTAGCGGCTATCTAGTAGCTGGAGTAGTCAGCGGATTTTCTCTGCCTGTTTTGCTGTACGTAGTCGGACTCAAAAACGTTACCCTCATATCGGGGCTGATGGTGGCGACAGGCTCGGTGTTGCTCTACTACCTCACGGAAAAATACAGCCAAGCATTCCCGGAAACGGCTCACTGGACGGATGACGACGAAGACGACGACCAAGAAGAATTTACCGCCCGCAAAGTTACAGGCCCACTTCAAAAATACGCCGTACCTCTAGTCAGTTTTTTCATCCTCGCAGAAGTCGTCTACGTGCTGGTAGATTTCCAATTCTACAGCCAGCTAGAATACCAAAACCCGGGGGACGGAGCTAGCTGGATCGCTAGCTTCCTGGGCATTTATGAAGGCATACAAGGCCTGTTTCAAGTGGCGACTCAGTGGTTCGCTTCGAGCCGGTTGGTGGAAAGAATCGGTGTATTTGTGACGGCGATGATTTTGCCGGCGGGCATCGCGATACTCGGGGTGCTGACCATAGGAGCATCCCTCGGCCAGCTAGTATCTGTGTTCATCGGACTGATATTGCTGAGATTTTTAGACGAACTGCTGCACTACACGCTTTTGGAAACTGTTAGCCCGGTTTTATTTCAACCGATTCCCGACAATATTCGATCGGGAATTCAAACTCTGGTCAACGGTGTGGGCGAACCTTTGTCCTGCGGAGCTACAGGAGTAGGCATCCTGATTATGCTGTGGGTGACAGGCAAGATACTCCCCCAGCAAGACGAAAATGTATTTCACGACCAGCAAAGCTTGATATTTATTGGCGTGATCGTCATATTGGCACTGTTGTGGGTGTTTGTCGTATGGTTGATCCGCTCTCAATACGTGGGTTTGTTGGTCAAAAGTGCGGAGCGGGGGCGCTTGGGAGTCACAGACGTTGACCTCAAAGCTCTCAAGCGCGCAGTGGTGGAAACTCTACAAAAGCCGGGGGGCGAAGATGAAAAGCGCTCTTGCATAGAACTCCTGACGCAAATTGACCCCAAAAATGTCGGAGAAGTTCTAGCTCCCCTCCTCGATTCGCTGTCCCCAGGTTTGCAGCGCCAGAGCTTGGAAACGATGCTGCAACACCCGAACCCCGCATATTTAGAATCAGTCCGCGCACTCTCGCAGCAATCCTTGCCGCCGGAGGTTCTGGCCTTGGCTTTGCGCTACATCTGGCTGACGGAAGCTGAACCAAATATTGAGAGCTTGAGGCCTTACTTGCAGCCGACGGTCGATCCGGTGGTGCGGGGGACGGCGGCTGCTTTAATTATGAGAAGGGGCGATCGCCTGCAAAAGGCAGAGGCTACTAACACGCTTCGCCAAATGCTGACGCACAAACAAGAGCGGGAACGTGTCATGGGGACGCGGGCTCTGGGAGAAGCTGATTATTTGCAAGGACTGCGGCTGCATATCCCCAATCTGTTGCAAGATGAATCTCTGCGAGTGCGCTGCGCTCTGTTAGACGTGATTTCGTCTACTCATTCGGAAGAATATTATCCTTCGCTGCTGCGCGGACTGGGTTACAAATCGACTAGGGAAGCGGCTTTGCAGGCTATAGTCAAACTTCACAACGACGCCATTCCTTTGCTAGTGTATTTGGCTGAGGATATCCACAAGTCGGATTTGGTCAGGTTGCAAGCTTGGACGGCTCTGGGTCAAATTGGGACTCCGGAGGCGATCGACATTTTGGTGAGCAATTTGATGACGGCTTGGGGAACGACGAGGCGCAATATCCTCCGCATCCTGTTAAAAATGCCTTCGGAGGCGGGGATAGAAGGGGTTCTAGACCGCATCGGCCGTAGTGGCTTGGAAACTCTTATCGAACAGGAGTTAATGTTTATCGGTCAAATTTATGCAGCTCTGGTAGATTTGTCTGGGGTAACAAGCTACGGCAATTTCTCAGAGCGAGAGGCCAACAGCGCCCGGGAACCGGGGAACGATACGGCTCAATTGTTGCAGCGGGCTCTGGCGGGGTTGGAAGCTGATGCTAGGGAGCGGTGTTTTTTGCTGATGAAGTTTCTTTATCCGCTGGACACGGTACAAGCCGCTGCTTTCAACATCGCTTCTGGCCAACCTTCTTTGGTTGCTAGGGGATTGGAAATTCTCGATAATACTGTGGATATAGCTAGGAAGCGATCGCTCATCAATTTGTTAGATCAACACTCGGAAAGAGAAAAATTGAGCAACCTCTCGGAATTGATGGTTTACAAACCTCTAGCCCCTAGCGATCGTTTGCGCCGCTTGCTAGAATTGCGCCACTTCCTTTCGGATTGGGCCTTGGCCTGCTGCTTTCACTTGGCGAGAGAAGCGCGCTGGAGTCTTACGGCTCAACAAACTCTCGTCTGTCTGCAGCACCCGACGGGTTTTGTCCGCGAAGCAGTGTTAGCCTATTTGAAAATAGCCTCGCCGCGGGCTTTGGTCGAATTGTTGCCCAGGCTGCAAAATGACCCCGATAATTTGGTATCCGCTCAAGTTGAAGAGATGATGGCAGAGTTGGGTGCCGGGGGAAAAAGGTAAAGAAGGAAGAAGGAAGAAGGAAGAAGGAAGAGGGAAGAGGGAAAAGGGAACAACAAGAAACTATGCCCAATGCCCAATGCCCAATGCCCAATGCCCAATGCCCAATGCCCAATGCCTCTTCCTTTGTTTAAGTTTAAATTAATCATTGCATCTCATTATGTTAACAAGCGTCGAACGCCTATTGTTTGTGAGGGAGGTTCCGATTTTTAAGGAACTGCGGGATGATTTTCTCGTGCGTCTAGCATCGGTAATGGATGAACTTTCGTTTCCTTCCAAGCACAGGATTTTTACGGAAGGACAAGAAGGTCGGTCTCTCTATATTTTGGTATCGGGAACGGTGCGGGTGCATATAGGCGATCGGGATTTGGCACAGTTGAAAGCGGGGGCTTGTTTCGGGGAAATGTCGCTGTTTGATGCAGAACCTCGATCGGCTTCTATTTCTACTGTCGAACAATCCGAGTGTTTGATGCTGACTCAAATGCAGCTATACGATGCGATTGATGAAACGCCGGGAATTGCGGTGAATATTATTCGCTTGCTGTCGCGCCGGATTCGGGAGTTGAATCAAAAGTTGAATGCTAAAGAGGCAATTATGCCTCCTACAGAGACTGTGAGAGTTCCTGAAATGCGATGAAATTGGGGAGTTGGGAATTGTGTTTTTAGTCGATCGGTAATTCTGCACAATTTATCTTCTGTAAGGTGCGAATAGCGATTACGAATATACACAATTTCTCTGGTAGATTACACAATGCCAGGGTAATCGCATTTTATTAGAGATACCTAAGAGCGGGAAATTATTCAAAAAAGTGACAGCAGCATTCAAGAGATACTCGTGAAGTAAGACCCCCCAATTTAGTAGGTTTGTGATAGCCCGCTACCCACCAAATTGGGGTTCTACCTCATATCGATTCCGGTTGCACTCCTCATGATTGTTGACTGTTGACTGTTAACTGTTAACTGTTAACTGTTAACTGTTGACGGTGAGTCAAAAAACTGAAAGTTGCGTTGATATTTGTTGGCAGCTTCATTCGACTTTACCATGACGATCAAGCGCGGATATGATATCATTCCGGCGCAGGGGGAATTGATATCATATCCGGTTAAAGAAGAAGTCCGCCTGCGCGGACGCAAGCTTGTGTAGCGCCAGACTTCAGTCTGGTGGACTATTTCACTCAATGTCGGATGTTTGCAAAGGCTCAATTTCCGGCCAGCATAGCTTTCTGTCCTTCCGAAGAAGTCGCGTAGCCCAAGAAATCCTTAACTGCTTGGCTAGGAGGATTTTTGTAGGCGTAGTACAACTGCCGCTTGTAAGGATAGTTACCCGCATCCGGCGTCGCACCGTTAACGGGAACAACGCGCACCGTTTTCTGATTGGCTACTTGAGCGAAAGTCGCATACCCAATACCGTTATTGCCTAAAGCTTGTAGCAGGGGAGTTGTTGCATCTCGATCGAGCGTGGTAATATTTGGCGCTGCGCCAAACTCGCCACCTCCGAGCACTTGTTCTTTAAACGTTTGGTGAGTGCCGCTAACTGCCGGTCTGTTAATTACTTTAATCGGGCCTGCCGGGCCGCCCACTTTCGACCAGTCTTGAGTATTTCCCTTGAAAATATCTTGAACTTGAGCGGAAGTTAAACCTCCTTTGAAGGGGTTGTTAATGCCAACTACAAGGGCGATCGTATCTAGGGCAACAGGCACCGCAGCCAAACCCTGACCTTGTTCTTGAGCCGTCAAAGGCTGCGATACCGCCGCAATATCGGCTGTTCCTGCGACCAAATCTTGAATTCCCTTTGCAGAACCGTTAGCTTTGGAATCAACTCTAGTGCCAGGAAACTTGGCTTGAAAGCCATTCTTAAGGTTGAGGTTGATTGTCACCATACTGGTAGAACCTTGAATCCTGACAGTCGTACCCGCAGGAACAGAATCTGGAAGCGCAAAGGAACTAGCTGCTACAGGCGAAGCGCCGCCGACTACTGGCGCGACGGGAGGCAGATTGGCCCCACCACCGCCTGCGGGTATGGGAGTGGGGGGATTGTTACTAACATCTTCCGATGCTGGTTTGTTGAGAAAAAAGAACCAACCGCCACCGGCGAGCAACAGAAATAACAGAATAAAAACTATGGGGGGAGGCCCGCTCTTAGCCATAAAACTCTCCTTAGTTTGGAAGTTGTTTGTTGTTGGAGTCGTCTAACATTTGTAGCCTGCGATTAACTTCATCGTCTAAGGTCATATTTTCTAATTCGGCCTGAAGTCTTTCTTGGGGGTTTTCAGAGATTTCTGCTAAAGCTTGCTGTTTGAGGTGGCGGCCGTGGACGGCGTTTTTGGCTTGCTCAAATTGCGATCGAGCTGAATCGATACTGAGGTCGTTGTTGACTTGGGATATGGCTCCGAGGGCTTCGTTAATCTCGGCCATATCTTTCATATTTTGCATATCGGTTTTGTAGGCTTCCAACTTCATCCGTTCTCGATTTAGCTTGTCTTTGGAAGCGTTGACGTACTGTTCGGCTTGTTTTACTTGGGATTCTAATTGCGGCAGAATTTGTTCTGTCTGAATTACCTTCGCCATTGCCAAGCGGGCTGCTTCTTCGTTGCCGTTGCGCTGGGCTGTGATGGCTTGGCGCTCTAGGGTTTGCATTTCCCTAACTTTTTCTTCATATTTCGTTTTGGCGCGCTGGTAGGCTGCAACTTGGGTGGAGACTGCTGCTGCTAGCTTTTGCACTGATTCTTGCATCGATCGCAGTGACTCTTCGGCTACCGCCACCGACACCTGGCCGCCGGATTCCACGGGCAGTCCCCACATCCAATTCCACGCGCCTACTATGGTTCTGCCTGCCTTGTCGCCCATCAACCAGTAAAGGACTTTTTTCATATAAGTACCAGATAAGCTTGGTTTTTACGCCTAGTCTACATCAGGATTTGTCGATCGCCCCGTCAGGTCGATCGATTTCTCGATTTTTGATTAATATTTTCTAACTGTCTGGATCGTCTATCCCCAATTTGCACAACAGGCAATATTCGGATTTGCCTGTTGTGCTATTTGTTTTTCGGCAATCTTCAGGCTTGTTAACTCTCAATTTTATAACCTGCCGTTTAATAACAGGTTAAAAATAGATTAAGCCGGCAAATCTGCAAAACTGCTAACATTTACCAACGCTAAATCGGGACAAGTGCGTTTGATCAAACCTGTGAGAACTTTGCCGGGGCCAATTTCCACTACCCGATCGATTCCTTGTTGCGGCAATTGCAGGGAAATTTCTCGCCAGCGCACGCCTTTGGTCATTTGCTGACTCAACCGCTGCTTTAAAGTGGCTGCGCTGGTAGTGGCTGAGGGTTCTGCGTTCGAGAGCACCAGCATTTTAGCATCGGAAAACCTTGCAGACTTTAAGGCTAGTTGAAACTCTGCCGCCACTGATGCCATCAGGGGAGAATGAAACGCACCAGAAACATTCAATTTAACGGCGCGTTTGACTTTGATTTTGGCGAGTAACTCTTCTACTGCTGTGGGCGTTCCAGAAATCACGACTTGTGCTTCGCTGTTGTCGTTTGCCAGCACCACATCTCGGCTGTATTGAATTTGCAATTCTAGTTCCTGCCTGTCGAATCCGATCAAAGCCACCATTTGCCCGCCGGAGGCAGTCTCCATGAGTTCGGCGCGGCGTTTGACTAAGCGCAATCCGGTTTCAAAATCAAAGACGCCTGCTGCGTAGAGGGCAACGTATTCTCCTAAACTGTGACCGGCAACTACCGCTGGTCGATCGCTTTTTTCTCGCATTAAGTCGGTCAAAATACTTTCTACTACGAACAAGCAAGGCTGAGTGTAGAGAGTCCGAGATAGTTTTGCTTCTTCTTTTTGGCAAACTTCCGAGACAGACCAACCTAAAATTTCTTTAGCGAGCTCAAATTTGGCTTTGGCTGTTGGCAAGTTTAATAAGTCTGCACCCATCCCGATCGCCTGGGAACCTTG
Organism: Microcoleus sp. N9_B4; assembly: GCF_036701635.1. Taxonomy (NCBI): domain Bacteria; kingdom Bacillati; phylum Cyanobacteriota; class Cyanophyceae; order Oscillatoriales; family Microcoleaceae; genus Microcoleus; species Microcoleus sp. N9_B4. The sequence continues at coordinate 49,579 of NZ_JAUBRC010000044.1, forward strand.
TCCGGGAAATACCCATGCTGTTTTAGTCATTTTTCCGGTAATCTGCTAATTGGTGGTTGCTAATTGGTGATTGCAAAAATTCTTTCTTTCCCGCTTCTAACTTCGCTCGCTGGTATCCGCTATCTTTCGGTTAACGAACTATCTACTCGCGACTCACAATTATAACATATAATTGCCCTTTTTACCAGGTTTATATTTTTTTTGCTACTTTAATTTAATTAATAGCCGTAACAAAATTTTTAACCTTCAAACCGGGGAAAGTCGATCGAAGAATAGAGGATTTTCCATTTCAGCACGCGCTTGTCAATAACTGCTGTCCGGGTGGTACACCGCTGCGAACCTTGCCCTATGTATGGCGTGTTAAAGGATTTGTATTTTACTCAATCGAACTCCCGACAATAACCGGAGCAAGTTTACAGCCGGCCGCCAAATATTACCTTCCCCATTGAAAAATCGCAGCCCCCCAAGTCAAACCTGCACCGAAACCTGCAGCAGCAATAGTATCGCCCGCTTTAACTTTACCCAGACGCACGGCTTCGTCTAAGGCAAGGGGAATTGAAGCCGCTGAGGTATTGCCGTAATTCGCCAAATTGCTGATTACTTTTTCGGGGGGAATCTTTAGCCTTTGGGCAACTGCATCCAGAATCCGCTGATTGGCTTGGTGCAACAACAGCCAGTCTATTTCAGCGACGCTAATATTTGCCCGAAACATAGCTTTTTCTATGACTTCCGGCACTTTTCTCACGGCAAAGCGATAGATTTCTTGACCATTCATTGTGATGGGTTCAAATCCGCCAACTCCGACGCTGACGCCCTCAATTAATTCTTTGGGCTCGGCTTTGTAAGCCAAATTGAGAGACGAATTTTGCGTACCGTCGCTGCGAATTTCAAATCCCAAAAAGGAATCGACTTCTGAAGCTTGTAATACCACCGCACCTGCACCGTCTCCAAAGAGAATGCAAGTACCCCGATCCGACCAATTCACCCAGCGAGATAAAATATCGGCTCCGATCAGCAAAACATTTTGATAAACCCCTGTCCGAATGAACTGCGAGGCTGTAACTAAACCAAAAATAAAGCCCGAACAAGCTGCTGTCAAATCAAAAGCCACAGCTTTTGTCGCACCCAACTGATATTGAATTTTACTGGCAGTGCCAAACAAATCGTCAGGACTGGAAGTCGCCAAAATAATTAAATCGATATCTGTCGGCGAAATTTCTGCCATTGCGATCGCCTGAAGCGATGCCTCCGACGCTAAATCGCACAAAGAAGTGCGATCGTCCGCCAGCCTGCGGGAACGAATGCCCGTCCGCGCTCCAATCCACTCGTCAGAAGTTTCTACTATCTGACTCAAACCGTTATTATCCAGCGAAACCTGCGGTGTACAAGAACCGCTACCCGTGACGGCAATGCCGAACCCTGATTGCTGCAACATTCCTCTCCATTTATGAGCGATCCATCTAGAAATTAAAAATTAAAAACTACCAATTAAAATTATTTTTTAAACTGCTGAAATTACTTTTTTTTTAAGCAAAACAGTTGGTTTAAGCTGACATTTTTAATTTTACATTTTTAATTTTTAATTCCTACTTACTGCCTCTAATTCACAGCTTCTTGTTCCAGAGCGCTTTGCTGATTGGACGATCGAATTCGCTCCAGCACTTGGTTGTCAATAGCCTCCTTCGCCAAACGAATGGCATTAAAAATCGAGCCAGCTTGAGACGAACCGTGGCTGATAATGCAAACTCCAGCAACGCCCAATAGCAAACCGCCGCCGTGTTCAACGTGGTCTACCCGCTGCTTAAATCCTTGCAAGCTTTTTTGCAGCAGAGGATCGTTCATTTGATGTTGGAGTCCTTTGACTAATTCTTCCTTCAGCACTTGCACGACGACTTCGCCCACCGCTTCGGCAAACTTCAACAACACGTTGCCGACAAACCCGTCGCAGACAATCACGTCGAATTTCCCCGACAGCACGTCGCGGCCTTCGGCATTCCCCACAAAAGGAATGTTCGGGTTGTCCACCAATAACTGGTGAGTTCGCACTGCGGCGTCGTTGCCTTTAGAAGGTTCTTCGCCAATGTTGAGCAGGCCGATTTTAGGTTCGGCGACACCCAGCACACACTGGCTGTAAATAGTTCCCATAAGAGCGAACTGCTCCAAAAATTTGGGGCGGCAGTCCACATTAGCGCCAACATCGAGAATGAGTACAGAGCTGCCCGGTATCATTGTCGGCAAAACCGCACCGATCGCAGGGCGATCGATGCCGGGGAGCCGGCCCAACCTGAGCAGGGCAGCAGCCATTGCCGCGCCGGAGTGACCGGCGGACACCACAGCATCAGCTTGCTGCTGCTTTACCAAGTTCATCGCTACGTTAATCGAAGCGTTGGGCTTGCGTTTGAGGGCACTCAAAGGTTCTTCGTGCATTTCCACCGCTCCTTCAGAAGGAACGATTTCTAGCTGACCTGTAGAGACGCGGCCGATCGCGTCTTGTTGCCGGAGCGAGTCTTCTATTTGCTGTGGGTCGCCCACAAGCAAAATCTCTACGCCTAATTCTTCTTGTGCCTTAAGCGCTCCAGCTACAACTTCGGCGGGGGCATGATCCCCACCCATAGCGTCTATTGCAATTCTTGCGCGTGTCGATCCCATTGACCAATGTTTGAGAAACACTAAAAATTCTACCAGGAAGTCAGGAGCGTGAATCCACAAGTCTGAATAAAGAACTAAAATCCGCTCGCTACGGCGATCGGACAATTCTCATTTCCGACTACTCTGATAGAACTTGTTTTGTCACTACTTTACTATTTTTGACTGCAAATTGAAAAAATCAATGAAATAGTTTACATGACCGCAAGCACTTTAGTCCGGAAACCCCGGATTCATCCGTGGAGCGAAAAAAAAGCTCCCCATCCTCATCACTTGCCCCCGGATTTATCAGTGGGAGCGCTTTCTTCAATTCTTTAATCTCAAATCTAAAATCTAATATCTAAAATCGATTGACTTTAGGAGTAAAAAATGCTGGATTTATTTAGCTCAGGGATGATGTCTCTGTGGCTGGACATGGCTGGGGTAGGCAGTGCCGCGCCTAATGCTGCGTCAGTGCTGGCTTGGCGGGGAGGGATACCCGGGTTAGTGGTGACCGAAGATTTGGCTTTTGGGGGAATAAATGCGGCAAATCCCGACTTGCCTGCAGAAGCGACGGTGCGGGAATATTTAAAAGAGTTGAAAGAAAAGAACCTGATTGATGGGAATCAGGGAATTTGGGTGCAAGCGGGAATGGTGCCGCTGGTAAGTCAGCAGGGCAAGACGCTGATGCCTGGGGCTTCGCTGACTAAGATTGCGACTTCTCTGGCGTCCCTGGAAACTTGGGGCCCGGATTATCAGTTTGAAACGCGGTTCCGGGGAACGGGACCGATTAGCAATGGTGTATTGCAGGGAGATTTGGTGGTCAGCGGCGGGGGCGATCCGCTGTTTGTGTGGGAGGAGGCGATCGCCGTTGGCAATGCTCTCAATCAAATGGGTATCAATCGTGTGGCGGGAAATTTGGTGGTGACAGGCAATTTCCGCATGAATTACGAGTCCGATCCTTTGGTGGCGGGGGAGATACTGCGGCAAGCTCTTGAGGGTAGCAATTGGCCTGCGGACGTGGTGGCAATGTATTCTAAGATGGCTCCAGGAACTAGAAAGCCGCAAGTAACGGTGGCCGGCAGCGTCATTGCTGAGAAATTTGTGAGTTCGGGGCATTTGCTGCTGAAACGCCGATCGCTTCCTTTAGCCGAAATTCTCAAGCAGATGAACGTCCACAGCGATAATGAAATAGCTCAGATGCTGGCCGACGATTTGGGCGGGGCAAAAATAGTGCAGCAGCAAGCGACTTGGGCTGCGGGGGTGCCGGAGGAGGAACTTCAATTAGTTAACGGTTCGGGATTGGGAGTGGAAAATCGGATGTCTCCGAGGGCGGCTTGTGGGATGATGCAGGCGATCGCCCGCAACCTTCAGACTACTGGGCTGACGATTGCTGACTTGTTTCCGGTGTCCGGGCGCGATAAAGGAACTTTGGAATACCGACACATTCCGCGATCGGCTGTGGTGAAAACTGGTACTTTGGACACGGTGATTGCTTTGGCTGGAGCTATACCCACGCGCGATCGGGGTTTAGTGTGGTTTGCAATTATTAATCGCGGCACCGATTGGGACTCTTTGAGAGAGCAGCAAGATATATTTTTGCAAAAATTGGTGCAGCAGTGGGGAACTGCATCGATTTTGCCAGTAGCAATTACACCGCACATTGACGGCGCCAGACCTGCCTTGGGGGCCGCAAATCGTAGCGATATTTTGGTCGGAGGTTAAGAAATAGGGGTTGAGTTGGGGTTCGGGGAAGGAGCACTGACAAAATAGCTTAGAATTGGAACAAGACTATTGTGCAAGAAGATGATCAAACTGCGATTGAAGAGATACGGGAAAAAACGCGAGACAAGCTACCGGATTGTAGCGATGAACAGTTCTACTCGCCGCGACGGCCGTCCCCTAGAAGAGCTCGGCTTTTACAACCCGAGAAATAATGAAACCAGGCTGGATGTTCCAGCGATTGTCAAGCGCCTCCAAGAAGGCGCTCAGCCAACTGACACCGTGCGTGACATCCTGAGAAAAGCCCATGTATTTGAACAAGTCGGAGCCGGAGCCAACGTTGAATCCAGCACAGCAACAGTCAGCTAGTCCCAACTATGCTGGACTGGTTAAGTTTTTAATTGGGCCTTTTTTAGAGACCCCAGGTTCTTTGCGGGTTGATTGCGAACTGCACCCGCGCCAATCGCGGGTCTGGGTTAGGCTGGCTTTTGAAGATCCGGACAAAGGCCGGGTTTACGGTAGGGGCGGACGCAATATTCAGGCAATTAGAACTACGCTCGAAGCGGTGGCGCAGACGGCGGGTCAGTCCCTCTACTTAGATATATACGATGGTGAAGCGGGCGATCGTGGATCTGGCCCGCCCAGGGGCGATCGCGATCGGCCAGATCGCGACCGCCCGGATCGTGGCTCGCGGGAGCCGCGAGGCGACTTCCGACCCCGGACGCCACCTCCGTCGCCGAGTCCCTTAGCTAGCAGAACTCCGAGAGAACAACCTCGCCGTACTAACACACCTACGTTTAGAACGAGCAGAAATACTCCCGGTTATTAACTGCATATCCCCAAAACAATTTTAGATTTTAGATTGCCTGTTGTAAACTTTGTATTACAAGCCCCGCTTGATTTGAAATTGCCGGTTTTGCGATCGGAAACAAATGTAAAATTTTAAATTTCAAATGTCAGCGGCATCAGGTTAATCTAAAATCTAAAATTTCCCATCTAAAATCTAAAATTGCCTGACTTAATAGAAGGGAGATTTGATTTGTGCCTCAAGCACCAAACTCATTTGGGAGCTAAATCTAAAAGACGCCTTAGATACTAGGTAAAACCTAGTAACTGGCGTCTTTTTGTTCGCAAATAGTGACGACAGGTTGAACGTTTAGTTGTTAACTTTTAATTGCTTATTTGGAGGAGCTTATGTTGGCATGAATGAAAAACTAATAATAGAGTTACCGAGCACCCAAAGCGCAATGTCGCTGGCCGGTAATCAAGAAGAAAACCTGAAAATGATCTCTAAGCAAACCGGTGCTAACGTGGTAATGCGAGGGCAAGAACTGCTGATTTCCGGCACAAAAAGTCAAGTAGAATTGTGTCATAAATTAGTGCGATCGCTCTCCGACTATTGGAAATCCGGCAAAAATATTACCGGAGTTGAAATCCAGACGGCGCGCCAAGCTTTGGATACCAACCGCCAAGGCGATTTACAAGACTTGCAGCGAGACGTTCTCGCCAGAACCCGCCGCGGCGAAGAAATTAGAGCCAAAACCTTCAAGCAGCGGCAATACGTCCAAGCAGTACGCACGCACGACCTGACTTTTTGCATTGGCCCCGCTGGTACTGGCAAAACATTTCTAGCAGCTATTTTCGCCGTGCAAGCGCTGTTGAGCAAGCAGTACGAACGGCTGATTTTAACCAGGCCCGCCGTGGAAGCTGGCGAAAAATTAGGGTTTTTGCCGGGAGATTTGCAGCAAAAAGTAGATCCCTATTTGCGCCCGCTTTACGACGCCCTGCAAGAAATGATCGACCCTGAAAAAATGGCCGATTTAATGGAAAGAGGCTTGATCGAAGTAGCTCCTTTAGCTTATATGCGGGGGCGCACTCTCAGCAATGCTTTCGTAATTTTGGACGAAGCTCAAAATACGACGCCGGCTCAGATGAAAATGGTGTTGACTCGTCTGGGCTTTCGATCGAGAATGGTAGTAACGGGCGATATCACTCAAACAGATTTGCCGCCAAACCAACAGTCGGGATTGTCAGTCGCCCAAAACATTCTACGCAACGTTGAGGGCATTGCTTTCTGCGAATTCTCTCAGGCGGATGTGGTGCGACACCCTCTAGTGCAGCGGATTGTGGCTGCTTACGAACTGCACGAAACATAGTCATTAGTTAGTAGTCAGTAGTCATTAGTCAGTAGTCATTGGTTGATTGTTAGTTGTTGTTGGTTCTAATGCTCAAAGTCCAATACCCAATACCCAATTCCCAAATTAAATTATGCCTAATTTGAAAGAATTCTTGGAAGCTTGCGAACAATTGGGAACGCTGCGTTTAATCGTGACTAGCAGCGCGGCGGTGCTGGAAGTGCGCGGTTCAATTCACAAGCTGTTTTATGCGGATTTGCCGAAAGGAAAGTATGCCAATATGCACGCCGAAATATTTGAGTTTCACTTGAACATGGACAAAATCAAACAGGTGAAGTTTGAAACGGGTGAGGCGAAAAGAGGCAATTTCACTACTTATGCAATTCGTTTTCTCGACGAACAAAATGAGGCTGCTTTGAGCGCGTTTTTGCAGTGGGGAAAGCCGGGAGAATACGAACCAGGACAGGTGGAAAATTGGCACGAGTTGAAGGAAAAATACGGGGAGGTTTGGGAACCGGCACCTGTTGAGGCGCTTTAAAAAATAGGCTTTTCCACCTTTGAATTGCATATGGGGGGCGGGTAGGATTCCCAACCCCTAATCCCCACAAGCCGCACATTTATTTTTGTGCAACAGGCATCTTGCCTGTTTATGAAAATGGTATAAAATATGATGTTTAACTGATTTGTTGTCTAATTTTTGGATTAATGAACCGCAGAGGGCGCAGAGAACGCCCCGAAGAGATAAAGAAGAGAAAGAGAGAAATAAAATTAGTTGTTTGAATGTAATTGGGTATGAAGGGAATTTGGGGTTTTTGTCTGGTTTTGCTGGTGTTGCTGTGGGGTGGCGGTGCGAGGGCGGGGGTTTTGGGCGATCGCATATCAAGTTTTCCCAATTGGGAAAGCAAGCCTCCGATCGCTGTAGCTAAGGGAGATTTGGTATATCCCGACTGGATGGCGGGGAATTGGAATGTTGCTAGCACTTTGGTAGATTTAGCCGCTCCTTTAGCGCCAAATATTGTCACGCCAGGGTTTGAAAGCAACCGCCAGTATTTGCAGCAGCCGGTATTATTTAAAGTGCGATTTCAACCGGAAAAAAATATTGGGTTAATTTCTAATTATACATTTAAAAATGCTCAAAAAATTGTAGCCGATCGCACTTTTAACGGTTTGAATATTGCCAAGGCTTATTTAGGCGATCGTGGCGTAGTTTCGGTGAAAGTCGATCCGACCAATCCCAACCGCCAAATTACTGTTTTGAAAGGGGAACGCCAACTAATTTCGATTGTTACGAGTCGGGGAACTGAGACGCCGAATCCTCGCGAGTTTGTGTCTACAGAGATTTCTCAGCAGATTTTTCGTGGAGAGTCTGATATTTATTTAAATGAGGTGGAAACAACAACGGCTTATCGAGTTGTTGGAGGCGGGAAAAATGGCGATTCTGCGAGTAAAAGAATTGAGGCGGATCAGGTGACAGCGATTTATTTGTCGCCGCAAGACCCGGATTATTTTGCGGCTGGGGGGCATCCTGTGGCTTTGTACCGATATCGGTTGGAGTTGGTGCGGGCATAATTACATTGTCATCTCGATCGACCTAGCAACGATCGACTTTTTTCGCCCCTGTCTCTCCTTACATCAGCTTTGCTAATAACCCTCATCAGTTTAACTGTCGCTATGTTGGGAGTTGCTGGTGTCTTCGGTGGTTCTTTGTTCTCTGCAATGCACGGTTCTTTGGTAACATCTTCCTTGGTTCGTGAAACAACCGAAACCGAATCACAAAACTACGGTTACAAATTCGGTCAAGAAGAAGAAACCTACAACATCGTTGCAGCCCACGGCTACTTCGGTCGT
>NZ_JAUBRC010000045.1:0-53717 GCF_036701635.1 Microcoleus sp. N9_B4
CCCATGCCCCATGCCCCATGCCCCATGCCCCATGCCCCATGCCCCATGCCCCATGCCCCATGCCCCATGCCCCATGCTGCTATTTTGCTGCTGGTAATTTCACCTTAGTAGCCAAACCTAGTGCTTCCAAAACTTGAATAGTCATCCAAGTGAAGTCAATTTCCCACCATTCCATCCCGTGACGCGCAGAGTATTGATAAGCATGGTGGTTGTTGTGCCAGCCTTCGCCGTAAGTCAGGACAGCCACCCACCAACAGTTAGTAGAACTATCGTTTGTTTCGTAGGTGCGGTAGCCAAATTTGTGAGTGGCGCTGTTAACAAACCAGGTGCAGTGATACACCAAAACTAAGCGTACAAAAATCACCCACACTACAAACGGCCAGCCTGCTGCTAAGTAAAGCAAGACGCCAAAGACGATTTGCATCGGGAGAAAGTAGTTTTGCAAAAATTGGTAAAATGGATCGCTCGAAATGTCTTTTGTGCAGCGGGCAATTTCAGCGTGAGCTGGACCTTTATATAGCATCCAGCCGATATGACTCCACCAAAAACCCTTTTGGGCATTGTGAGGGTCGAGCGCATTTTGGTCAGAGTGGGTGTGGTGCAATCGGTGCAGCCCAACCCAATCAATTATTCCTCCTTGACAGGCAAGGGCTCCGCAAAATGCTAGAAAGTATTCTACGAATTTTGGTGTCTGAAAACTGCGGTGGGTGAGCAGACGATGCCATCCCAGGGTTATTCCCAAACCGCCGGTTATCCAGTGCATAAATACGGTTAAACCAACTGCTGTCCAATTGAAGTTACTGGGTAGCAGTGCGAACAAAGCGCCGATATGAAGTCCTGCTAAACTAATAACGTGCTTCCAATTGTATTGGAGTTTTTCTTGCGTTGCAATTGTCATTCTCTTTTTGATTTCTGATGAGATGCCGAGCTAGATTCACGCATAATAGTTGGGATTGAGCAGTGAACTTTTTTGCTGCACTCTTGCCCAAACTAATAAAGAATCAATGATAGATTTGGGATTAGGATTGAAAAAGATTTACGGTTGTATTCTGAAAATAAAAAATTTGGCTGCCAAACAAAATTTTTTGTTCCCAATTATATTATAACTGATTCTGGTTTGGGTTGGGTCGATCGCACCAGGGGATTCGATCTCTGTTCAACCCAACCTATACCGATCGCAAAAACAGGATTAGGCATTGGTCACCAGCCATTAGTCCAGAACTGATGAGCGACAACCAATGACTAATTGCCGATCGCTATTTTTCTGCTAATTTCACTTTGGTTGCCAAACCAAGTGCTTGCAGCAGTTGAATTGTCATCCAGGTGAAGTCGATTTCCCACCATTGGAGACCGTGGCGCGCCGAGTATTGAAAGGCGTGGTGGTTATTGTGCCAGCCTTCGCCGTAGGTAAGCAGGGCAACCCACCAGCAGTTGGTCGATCGATCGCCCGACTCGTACGTGCGGTAGCCAAATTTGTGGGTAGCGCTGTTAACCAGCCAAGTGCAGTGGAACACCACCACGATCCGCATAAACACGCCCCAAACCACGAAAGACCAGCCGCCTAATAAATAAAGCAACACACCGAAGACGACTTGGATGGGGATAAAATATGCTTGGAGAAACTTGTATACTGGGTCGTCGCCGATGTCTTTAGTAAAGCGGGGGATTTCCACTCTGATCGGGAGATCCGAGAGCATCCAGCCCATGTGGCTCCACCAAAAGCCTTGATTGGAATCGTGGGGATCTGTTTCGGTGTCGGAATGTATGTGGTGTAACCGGTGCATTCCTACCCAGTCGATCGGGCCACCTTCACAGGAAAGGGTACCGCAAATAACTAGAAAATACTCTAGCCATTTCGGTGTTTGAAAACTGCGGTGGGTGACGAGGCGGTGATATCCAAGAGTAATTCCTAAACCACCTGTTACCCAATGCAGGAAGACTGCTAGCCCAACCGCAGACCAGCTAAAATTACCCGGCAGCAAAGCAAATAAAGCACCGATGTGCAGAAAGGCCATAAAGCCTACGACAGGCCAATCAGGAGAAGTTTTTTTGGAAGTTGCAATCGTCATGAATATATTATGTTTACAAACTAGGGGCCGCATCTACGCCATAATGAACAGCGCGCACGCAAAGGGTGAGCGAGGTATAGATGAATAGCGTTTCACGGCTACAGGAAGCAGAACAGGCACTCTTTCAGATTTTTTCTGGTATTGACACTACAGTCAAGCAAAATCTTCAACGAGTCTTAAAAGCTTTTCGCAGCCACCGGGTTGGAGTCCACCATTTTGCAGGGGTTACGGGTTACGGCCACGATGATTTGGGTCGGGAGACTTTGGACGGGGTGTTTGCCGAAGTGGTAGGGGCCCAGGCTGCGGCTGTCCGGGTACAGTTTGTTTCGGGTACTCACGCGATCGCCTGTGCTCTTTTTGGCATCCTGCGTCCGGGTGACGAAATGTTGGCAGTGGCTGGTTCTCCCTACGATACTTTAGAAGAAGTGATCGGCTTGCGGGGGCAAGGTCAAGGTTCACTGCTTGAGTTTGGCATTAGTTACCGTGAGTTGCCTCTAACTCGCGAAGGAAGTGTGGATTGGCAGGCATTGAGTTCTACTATTTCAGCAAAGACTCGCCTGGTTTTTATCCAGCGCTCTTGCGGCTATTCTTGGCGGTCGAGTTTGTCTATTTCTGAAATTGAAAAAATCGTCGCCATAGTCAAACATCAGAATCCTAACACAATATGCTTTGTGGATAATTGTTACGGGGAGTTTGTTGATGATTGCGAACCTACTGCTGTGGGTGCGGATCTGATGGCTGGTTCTTTAATCAAAAATCCGGGGGGTACGATCGTCCCTGCGGGCGGTTACGTAGCCGGGAGGGCTGATTTAGTGGAGGCGGCAACTTGTCGCTTGACGGCGCCAGGAATTGGCAGCAGCGGAGGCGCAACTTTTGATTTGAATCGGTTGCTGTTTCAGGGTTTGTTTATGGCTCCCGGTTGTGTGGGGGAGGCGATGAAGGGCAATCATTTGACGGCTTATGTTTTTTATAAGTTGGGTTATCGAGTGAATCCTATGCCTTTGGCTAGAAGACGAGATGTGATTCAGGCGATCGAATTCGGTTCTGCTGATAAGTTAATTGCTTTTTGTCGGGCTGTTCAGCAAAATTCCCCCGTCGGTTCCTATTTAGATCCGGTGCCGGCTCCGATGCACGGGTATGAAAGTCAGTTAGTGATGGCTGGGGGTACTTTTATTGATGGGAGTACGTCGGAGTTTTCGGCTGACGGGCCTCTGCGGGAGCCTTACGTGGCTTTTTGTCAGGGGGGAACTCATTGGACTCATGTATCGATCGCCCTGGAGGATGCGATCGAGGCTGTGGGCCCAGCTAAGTAGGGCGCGGGCGCACTTCCGTTGATGATGGTGCGCCCTATTGAGGTCGATCGGCGAGATTTGTCACTAATCGACCGTCTTCCATGTAGATAATTCGATCGGCAATATCGAGAATGCGGTTATCGTGCGTTACTAGCAAAATCGTGCAGCCTTGTTCTTTTGCGAGTTTTTGCATAATTTCTACGACATCTCGCCCGGATTTTTTGTCTAAAGCGGCGGTTGGTTCGTCAGCTAAAACTATTTTAGGGCGGCTGACTAACGCACGGGCGATCGCAACTCTTTGTTTCTGTCCTCCCGACAAATTTTCGGGGTAATAATTAGCCCGCTCTCCCAAACCAACTGCTTCTAACATTGCTATTGACAAACCATCCATATTCTGATTTAGCATTTCTTTGTGCAGTTCCAAAGACATTCGCACGTTTTGCTTGGCTGTCAAGAATGTCATCAAGTTATGTGCTTGAAAAATATAGCCAATTTGCTTTCTGAGTTTAGTTAACTGAGTTTTGCTAGCTCCGTGTATTTCTTGCCCAAGAATTTTGAGACTGCCTTCTTGAGCCGAACGCAGCCCGCCTAACATTGTCAATAAAGTTGTTTTGCCGGAACCAGAGGGCCCCGTCATGATGACTATTTCTCCGGGGTTGATGTCGAGATTTATGTCAAATAAGGCTTGTTTTTTGAGAGAGCCTTGACCGAAGTAATGGTTGAGGTTTTTGACTAAAATTACTGGTTCGGTTGCGGTAGTTGGGTTAGCGGGAAAATTTAGGGTTTGCATGGTGATTTTTGGGAGCTTTTTTGACCGATGCAGGCAGATTGACCCTGATGAACGCAGATTAGAAGATGTCTGCGGGGTCGGCTGATTGGAGTTTGCGGAGGGCGAGGGCGCCGGAACCAGTACACATCACGATCGTCAAACTTAACACTACAACCGCTCGATTTGTGCTCATCGCAATTGGCAGTAAAGTGGCAGATTGTGCTAGCGAATACAGTCCGTTGGCTAAAACAATTCCCGGCATAAAACCTAATACAGCTAATAGCAGAGCTTCCTGAATTAAGACTCCGACTAAATAGCGATCGCTATATCCCATTGCTTTTAAAGTCGCATATTCCGCTAAGTGATCGGAAACGTCTGAGTAAAGAATTTGGTAAACAATAATCAGACCAACAACGAATCCGATAATTGTACCGAATCCGAAAATAAAGCCGATCGGAGTAGCATTTGCCCAATAACCTTTTTCAATTTCTGCAAATTCTGCTAGGGTTAAAACTTTGACATCATCGGGCAATATAGCTTTGATCATTGACTGGGTTTTTTTGATATCGGCATCGGGTTGTAGGTTGATTAAGCCGACATCAACTTGATCTGGTGTGCGCTCGGGAAATAAGTTCATGAATGTAGAATCGCTGGCAATGACATTGCCATCAGCCACGAAGGAAGTACCGAGAGTAAAGACTCCTCCTACTTTAATATTGCGTTTATTTAGTTCTGTTTCGAGGGTAGATTGTTGGTGAAAAATATTGGCAATCTCGCCGTATTCAGGTCGAGAAGATTGGTCAAACAACACATGATTAAACATTTGAATTTGAGGCAATTTTTGATTGACATCAGGCAAATTAAATGTTATGTTTCCGGGGTCGATTCCAAAAATTAAAATCGATCGAGTAGTGCGGGTTGTGGGATTTCGCCACTCTCCCATACCAATATATAAGGAAGTGACGGATTTTACTCCTTCTACTCCTTGTGCTTGGTAAAGTCGCTCTCGATTGAAATCTTTTACCGCAGCAAAAGTTTCAAATTGAGGATTGATTAAAACTAAATCTGTCTGTAAACTTTGGTGCGGCTTAACGGCAGAATCGAATAGTGCATCTTGAAATCCCAGTTGCACAAAAATCAGAATATCTGCAAAGGCAATTCCTGCTATAGCAACAGCGAGGCGGGTTTTTTCTCTAGTTACTTGCAACCATGCAAGGGGTGTGTTGCGAAACATAAATTTTGGGAATTGGGAATTGGGAATTGGGGATTTATTGTTGGTTATTTAAAGCTGTTTCTTCAAGTTTGCGTTGCCGCATTAGGAGAAATAAAGGCAAACCCAGGGAAACACCAACCAGTAAAGTGGCAATATAAATCCACAAGTTTTTCATTCTCAGACGCGAACCTTCGCTAAATACAAAAAACAAAAAAACCACGGCAGAGACGATTACATCCATGCCAAAAAAGCCGGAAATTTGATTTGCAAACAATTGTCCGAAGAAAGCGTTAATATTCAACCCTTTTTCTAAGAGAAACGGGACAAACTGGGAATACGGTAAAGCAGTGCCCAGAATACAGAGAACTAAGTATGCAATTTGAAGCATTGGTAAACCTCCAGGTTGTTAATTTTAAATCGCTATATTTGCGAGTTTACTCAGCATTACTGAGCGCTTTAATATCAGATTGCATAATTAAGTTAATGTTGCGATAAATCTTGTCAATTTCCCAATCCCACCACCGAATTTCTAATAGTTGTGCAACTTCAGCATCGCTGAAACGCTGTCTGATTGAACGTGCGGGGTTTCCACCGACAACGGTGTAAGCGGGAACATCTTTTACTACAACTGCTTTGGCGGCAACGATTGCACCGTCGCCGATTTTGACTCCCGGCATAATCACCGATTCATAGCCGATCCAAACGTCATTGCCGATCGCAGTATCGCCTTTACTTGGCAGTTCGATTAATAGATTCATGGCTGTTTCCCAACCATTCCCAAAGACGGGAAAAGGATAGGTAGAAATGCCGTCTAGTTTGTGGTTTGCACCGCTCATAATGAATTTGACGTTAGTGGCGATCGCACAAAATTTACCAATAATTAATTTCTCACTTCCGTAATTATAAAGTACATTTTTCTCAAAGTTCTCTGGCTCTATTGGATCGTCATAATATGAGTAATCGCCGACGATAATATTGGGGGATTTTATGAAGTTTTTGATAAAGCAAACCCGGCGCTGGTCTGCCATCGGATAAGGTCGGTTCGGATCGGGACCAAATTCTGCCATAACTTTCAATCCTCCAAGGTTTTTAGTAAAGACTTTAGTTTTGTTTAATTGCTACTTGTACTTGCAAATTGGTCAATCCTGCAACTTGTTTGCTAGCTTCAGGATTCAGGTGAATTTTTACTTCTACTACTCGGCTATCCAAGTTTTCTCCTGGTTGGTTACTAAAAACATTTTGTTTACTTACTTTTAACCCAATCTCTTTGACAGTTCCCTGCAACTCTCCTGAAAATGCTTGGCTAGTCACGGCTGCTTTTTGTCCGAGTTTAATTTTGCTAATCTCGGTTTGATAAACTTCCGCCACGACTACCATTTGATTGGTTTCTCCTAAGTCTGCAATGCCGTTATCACTAATTTTTTCACCAGCACGAGTATGAATTTTCAGGATTTTTCCAGCATTTGGCGTGCGAATGGAAGCTTGATTTAGTTCGGTTTGGGCGCGCTTGACTTGGGCGATCGCACTTTGGATCTCAGCTTCGGCTGCTTGCACGTCTACGGGGCGCACTTCGGCTATTTTGTCAAAATTTGATTTCGCTTCTTCTAGTTGTTCGAGGCCAGTTTCTTGAATGCGTTTGAGTGTTGATTGAGCCTCGTTAAGTTGCTGGATTGATGTACTGTTAATGCGAGTTAGGTTTGCTTCTGCTTCGTTAATTTGCTGTTTGGCTGTATTGTTAATGCGATCGAGGTTTGCTTGCGCTTCTTCAAGTTGCTGCTTTGCCGTATTATTAATTCGGCTGAGATTAGCTTGTGCTTCTTTAATTTGCTGGCGACTTGTTTCTAATGCCAACCGCTTAGTATCTCTTACGGATTTAGAAATTGCACCTTCACCCGCGAGTTGCTGATGTCGGAAATCTTCAGCTTTAGCGTTATTAAACTCGGCTTGCAATTTGTCGATCGCTGCTATTTGTGCAGTTTTTTCTCCTTGCCATTGTGCCGCTATTCGGCTAATTATTGCCTGTTGTGCTTTCCTCTCCCCTTGCCACTGGGCCGTGATTCGGCTGAGAGTTGCTTGCTGTGCGGTTCTGTCGCCTTGCCATTGTGCTTGCAGGCGATCGACTGTTGCTTGTTGTGCAGTTTTGTTGCCTTGCAGTTCCGCTTCTAGCTTGCCAATTGTGGCAGATTGTGCGGCAAGTTCTCCCGACTTTGCACCAGCTTTTACTTGTGCTAAACGGGCTCGAGCAACTTTGACTTTCTCTTGAGTTTCATCTAAAACAGATTGCAGCCGATCGCGCGCATCCAAAATCGCGATTAGTTGTCCTGCTTTGACTTGATCGCCCTCTTTGACTAAAAGCTGGGAAATGCGATCGCCATCTAAACTCTGCGATACTCCCAAGCGAACCACTTCTCCTTGCGGTTCCAATCTTCCTAATGCCGTTATTTTCCTCGGTGGTGGTATTTCCGCACGCAAAGGTTCAGTATTTTTAGCCAACGGTGCCAACTGAGAAATCCCGTAAAAAGCTGTACCGCTGGTAATGATGCTGGCAGCAATTGCCATTCCGATGACTAATCTATTTTTAGGTTCTATCCAAGATTGAAAATTCATACTTGTCCTCTACTTGCAGCTATTTTTGTCTAAATAAGCGAGCAACATCTCTTTTAATAAAGTCCATTGTTCTGCAACAGATATTCTTTCACCTTGATAAAACCTTCTTACCAGCAAACCGTCACCATAACAGATGATAAATCTAGCGATTGCTGGATCGGAGATACCTAAGTAGCAACTGACTGCCTCTTCGTAACGCTTTCCCGATTCCTGAAGTGCTTGATTGCTGTCAATCTCTTGACGAGTTTTTTGTTGGCAAAACTCAAATGTCATTAACAGACTTTTCAGGATGTAATCTTCATTTTTGCTGAAGTAATCCATCAGTTTTTCAATTTTTTCGGCTAAAGTTGGCGGATTTCCCAGTTCGGCAATTGCTTCTTCTTTTGTATCTTCATAGCTCAAGTATTCAATTAACTGCTCGAACAAACTTTCTTTACTCGGGAAGTAGTGATAAAGGGTTCCTGTAGAAACTCCGATTTCTGACCCAATTTCCCGCATAGTTACTGATGAGTAACCTTTTTCGGCAAATATGTCAAAGCATTTGTTTAGTAGTTCTTTACGGTATCGATCGCGGTCAACTATTTTTGGCATGGGTGAATAGATTTTAGATTTTAGATTATCTAAAGTCTAAAATTTATTGGTCTGATAATTCTATATCGAACGTGCGATATAGTATCAATCACTACAAAATTGATTTTTTGGGTCAGCGGGCAGGATTGATATATATCGAACAGTCGTTATATTTAATAGAACACAGAGTAGTAGAGTTTGTCAAGGGCTAGGGAAGAATTTTTTGGCCGATCGCCCTGCAAGAAATGAGACACAATGGTAAAAGACAACATCCATCCGCGTTCTGAAGGGGTTAAAAACCTCAAATTAATATTAAAGAAGCGATCGCAGTGAGATAATTTATGAGAGTACGAACCTACGAAATCGGTGATACCCAACAAATTGTAAAACTGTTTTACGACACGGTACACGAAGTAAACATCCGCGATTACACACAAGCACAAGTAGATGCTTGGGCTCCAGCCGATATCGATATCGAAAGTTGGACTAAAAGTTTAAGCAGTAAATTTACTTTCGTAGCAGAAGAGGGTGAGAAAATTGCAGGTTTTGGGGAATTAGAAGCAAGCGGCCATATCGATTGCTTTTTCTGTCATCAACATTTTCAAAGGCAAGGAGTTGGCAGGCTAATTTTAAAACAAATTGAGTCAAAAGCCCAAGACTTAGGAATTAACAAGTTATTTACCGAAGCCAGCATTACAGCTCGACCTTTTTTTGAAAGCCAGGGATTTATTGTGATTAGAAAACAAGAAGTAGAATGCAGAGGACAAAAATTAATCAACTTTGTCATGGAAAAAAATATATAAACAACGAGTTGTGTAAAATTAGATCGAAGAGTTTTACTCAGGAGTTGCGATGGTGACGGAAGCTACAAATGTGCTGGGCGGAAAGTTAGAGACTTGCTGCACTTCGCCCATGACAGGATATTATCGGGACGGCAAATGCAATACAGGTGGTGGCGACTTTGGGGCTCACACTGTTTGTGCTCAACTGACAGAAGAGTTTTTGCAATTCACTAAATCTAACGGAAATGATTTGAGCACTCCGGTTCCCGAATTTAACTTTCCCGGTTTGAAGCCTGGGGATTGCTGGTGTTTGTGCGCGTCTCGCTGGAAGGAAGCAATGGATGCGGGATGTGCGCCGCTTGTGGTTTTGGCTGCGACTCACGCCTTGACTTTGGAATACGTTTCTTTGGATGAATTGAAGCAGCACGCTGCTGATTTGTAGGAGGATGTTGGTGTGCGATCGCTTTTAGTCAATAAGGGCGATCGTGCTTTTATGATGAATAGCAAATTTATCCTTCGTAACTCAAATATTTAAGTGCGATCGGGCGTCACTGTAAAGTTTTATTGTTGAGTTTGTGGTTCCCACTTACAGATAGACTCTGGTTTGAGAGGGCAAGTTTTGGGGGCGATCGGATTTCCGCTGAGTTGTAACCAAGTCAGGTTAGTTAAGGATTGCAATGGTTTGATGTCATTGATTTGATTGTTTTCGAGATTGATCGCAGCCAGTTTAGTCAAAGATAGCAATGGTTTGATGTCGCTGATTTTATTATTGTTGAGGTCTAACCAAGTCAGTTTAGTCAAGGATGCTAGCGGTTTGATGTCAATAATTTGATTGTTGCTGATGTCTAACCAAGTCAGGTTAGTCCAAGATGCCAGCGGTTTGATGTCGCTGATTTGATTGTTGTTGAGTTGCAGAGTAGTCAGGTTAGTCAAGGATGCTAGCGGTTTGATGTCGCTGATTTGATTGTTGCCGACGGAGAGTGTAATCAGGTTAGGCAAAGATGCTAGCGGTTTGATGTCACTGATTTGATTGTTACTAATGTGGAGTGTAATCAGGTTAGTCAAAGATTCTAAAGGTTTGATGTCGCTGATTTGATTACCCCAGAGGAAGAGTGCGGTGAGACTCGAAAGTTTCTGATTAGCCGCATCGCACTCAGTAGTTTCTGCTTCCTTCAACAGCACCTCAACTGTATGTTTAGCTTCTGGAGTCAAAGAATCTTTTTCGCGACACCATTCAGCAAATGTTTTGTTTCCCGATCGCGTTTCTGCAGCCTTCGCCGACACTCCATTTCCAGATAATGCTAGAAGCACACAACAAGTAAGTGCGATCGACCTTGGTAAATTGATATATTTCTGTGCCACTATAAGTGTCATAATCTTATATATCTAATTGAAAGTTAAAGCCCTCTTGCACAAACACAACCAATAATTAATTCAGTCCTTTTCAAAGGACTTAAGCTTTGAGGCAGGGGTTGAAACCCCTGCCAGACTGAAGGAAAGAGGGCAATATCATGTCCCTGCAAAATACCTCTTAAAAACTCTCCGAATCACCTCACTCAGGCAACTTATACTGCGCGACAATCCGCTTAGCATATTCCGGCACATGAGCCTCCAATTTCTCCGGGTAATTGCGCTTCACGTACAGATAATTGCGAGTGAAATGAGAATCAATCGAAAACCGAGCATATTCCAAACCCTTCGGCCCAATTCTCTCAATAAACACTCCCATTAACTTCGCCGCCCACATTGGCAAAGTCACTCCTTTTTCGTAAGCCGGAATGCTTTGCTGAACGGCTTCTTTTCGGTTTCCCTTAGACATCACCGGCTGAGTATTTAACTGATCCGTTACCAAATCTAACATCTCTTGCCCGGTGTCATTTCGCACTACAATCCACTGCCAGCCAAAGGGTGCTCCCATGTAGCCCACAACTAAATCTGCTAAAGAATTCACATAATCAAAACAGCTCAAACAAGAAGGAGCAAAAACCTCTTTCAATTCCTTAGTATTCAAGCCAAAAAACGGCACTTTTTCTTCCGAACCATCTTCGTGTTTGAAGTGAACGTTAAAGTCTTGCATAAACTCATAAGATACAACTGTTTCGGGAGAACGGCTAGTCGTATCTAGGAATTTCTGCAAGCCTGCACGGCTGACATTATCCACGCAGGGAGTTCCTAAAACGTAGAGCTTTTCTAAACCGAGTTTTTTCTCGACTGTTCGCAAGGCTTGAATTTGACAGCCCACGCCAATTACTAACAGCCGCTTAATCCCAGATTTTTCGATTTGTTCTAATACTGAAAGGTTGGGAGAGAGAGTGGGTTTGTTTACTTTTGCTGCCAGAATTTCTTCGCGATTTCTCGCAATAATCGGCATGGGTTGAAAGCGGTCTTCCTTAGTATTTTGGACGCAAACAACGCCTTCTACAATTCCTTTTTCGAGCATTTCAATGGCAATTGTGCTGACGATTCCCGTCCACTGAGCGCCCTCGATCGGCTCTTTTTTCCGAGCCGCCATCATGTTTTGACTGACTCCGAAATACCAATCGTCGGGATTGTCGAGATTGCGCGATCGCCCGTGAATCTCTGCTTCTAATTCCGCGATGTGCTGTGTTAAGAAAGCACAAGATTCCTTGACATAATGAATGTAATATGTATCGCACAAACCACACTCGCTGCAAAGTTCTTTAGCGGGGCGGCGGCTACCCGGTTTAAGGGCCTTGGATTTTTGGTGCTTAGCAGAATCTGTTGCGGTCATCTAAATTACTTATTTTATGCAGATATGGCTTTTGTTAGGATATCACAGCAATTTCCCTTGATTTACCTCCTTTATTCTTTCTTTCAGTCCTCGCAGGCGGACGCAAGCTTGTGCGGGGGCAAATTCGGTTCGCCCGAAATTGGCGGTTTTCACAAGTTAAAAAATATTAGTCAGGACTTACCTAGGTTGCGCTAAAAACCGGGTTTCTTGCTGAATACCTCACTGTTAAACCTAAGATTTATGGTAAAAACCGGGTTTCTTTGTGTAGTTTTAGTAAAAAAATCAGTTTCAGAGCATCGCCGTGCGTCCAGGAGTGTTTGTGTAAGTCCTATTAGTATCAATCCGGATCGAGCGGGCGATCGCGCGAATACATTGCCAAATAAAGCTATAAAAAAATGGTAAAAATGTTTGTGACAACAGCCCTCGCTGGCATCATGATGAATCTCGCAATTTCGAGCTTAGGATTTGCTGCTTTAGTTCGTCCTGTTCCCGCTATGAATCAAACTGTTGCGACTCTAGAAAGAATGCTCAGCGCGACACAAAAGCCGGCGGCGCTGAACTATTCGCGCCTGGGGATTGGCGGCGTTCGGTTGGGGATGCCTGTAGAAGAGGCAAAACGCAAGTTGGGAAAACCGCAGCGCGACGAAACTAAACCTGCTGGGCCTGGCCTCGGTGGCAAGATTCGCACGCTAACCTACTCAGGATTGACGGTAGCAGCATGGGAGGGAAAAGTTTATTTAATTTCTACTACCAATCCCAAGTTTCTGACAATGGATGGGGTGAAGGTAGGAGATAACAGCCAAAAAGTCGTTAAAATTTACGGTTACGGGTCGCAATCTGTGCAGGGTGGAGTGACTCGGTTGACTTACAGCAATGACCAAATGGCTTCTAATTTGATTGTGGAAATTAAGGGCGATCGCGTACAAAAAATTCTTGTGAGCACGCAGCTAAACTGAAATATTAAACCACAGTGCAAAAATCCCGGTTCACAAGTTTGTAGTAAGCACTTTATTCCTTATTTATGAGGATTTTTAGCCTTTCTGTGAGTTGACTGGAGGGCTTTTTCCTGATGTACGCGCGTGCGTAGCTATCCCGTAGGGAATCGCCCGATTCTTTTTAATCCTCTTCATCATCATCCGACAATTGTGTCATTTCCTCAGCAATTAGTGTCTGAAAATCCTCTCCGCAGTGAACGTTGAGATGGATTGCAGAGAGGAAGGAACTCTGCTAGAATTTCAGCTTTTTGTCGATCGCTCAAATCAGGTAACTGAAGCTGATGGATTAAAGTAATCACATTTTGACACTCCGTACCCAATTCATCAATTAACGTTCTCAGTGTAGAATTAGTTACCGAAATTGTCCGATCGCTAACTTGCATATTGACTTATGTTGTTTTGGAATAATTAAACCGCAGAGAGCGCAGAGGGCACAGAGGAAGAGAAGAGAGAGATGAATAATTCCGATCTCAACGGATTTGATATTACCCATAAAAAAAAGTAGAGGTGCGATCGATCGCATCTCTACAGTAATTCTAAATAAGGTGCACAATGTGCACCCTACCAATTAGCGGTTCTGGGGAACAGGAGCACTCGGTGCTCCAGAAAAAGTCGCCTCACCAGTCTTAGCCCGCTTCTTGATCAAGATAGGCTTGACGCTGTTTTCTCCACCAATCGGGGGATCTTCTTGTTGAGCGTAATCCGCGCCCATCCAAGCAGGACGGCTTTGATCGAAAGCCATTTGCAAAGCAGCAGCGGCGATCGCGTGGGAGTCGTACTCCTCGGATAACTGAGACACCAGAGGCAAGAAAGATGCCATCCGTTCGCCAGCCAAAGCTTCGCGAACTTTACCCTGCATCTTTTCCAACTGACGAGCTTCAATTTGCGCCCGTGTCGGAATGTTTCGCACCGTCAAGCTCGATCGCACGTGGCGTTCAATCAAGCGCAGTTTGCGGCGATCGACCGGTTGAATCAGCGTAATCGCCGTTCCTTCGCGACCAGCCCGGCCCGTGCGTCCGATCCGGTGAACGTAGCTTTCCACACTGTCGGGCAAATCGTAGTTAATCACGTGAGTCAAGTGATCCACGTCCAAACCCCGCGCCGCAATATCAGTCGCCACTACCCAGCGCACCTGACATTGGCGGAACCGATGCAGCAAGCGTTCCCGCTGTGCCTGATTCAAATTACCGTGATACTCATCAACGCTGTGACCTGCTGCTTGCAGTTGGCTGGTGAGTTCTGCAGCCGACTGCCGAGTCCGCACAAAAATTAGTGCAGATTCCGGGTCTTCCATTTCTAAAATTGGCTGTAGGGCTCTTGCCTTCGACCAGCCACGGGGAATCATGTACACGCCTTGGCTGATGCGCTTTGGCGTTGCTTTGGGCTGTTCTACGGTGACGTTGACTGGGTTACGCAAATGCCGTGCCACCAATTTCCGAATGGAAGCTTCCATCGTCGCCGAGAAAAATGCCGTTTGACGTTCTTTTGGTGCAGCATCCAAGATTTTTTCCACATCTTGGATAAAGCCCATGCTCAGCATTTCGTCAGCTTCATCCAAAACCAGCCATTTTACCTTGTCTAGTTTCAGGCTGCCGCGGCTGAGCATATCCAATATGCGTCCGGGTGTACCGACAACGACGTGAACGCCGCGCTTCAAACGCTGCATTTGACGATCGATCGATTGACCGCCGTACACTGTCAGAACTTGCAGAGAGCGACCCACTTTTACCGGGCCGTCGCTGCTGATGCCGCTCAAATCGCGGATGGCTTCAGTTACTTGCATCGCCAATTCGCGAGTCGGCGTCAGCACCAGTGCTTGCACCGCAGTCACATCTAAATCAATCCGCTCCAAGATGGGCAACGAGAATGCTGCCGTTTTGCCTGTCCCTGTTTGGGCTTGACCCACAACGTCGCGACCTGCTAACAGGTGCGGAATTGCTTGTACTTGGATGGGAGTAGGTTCTGTAAAGCCTAGTGTTTCCAGATGGAGAACGAGTTCTTCCGAAAGACCTAAGCCTTCAAACAATAAATTCATTAATGCTCCTAATAACGAGTCTTAGCCTTCTAAGTTGCCCAACTCGGATGCGGATTTCTGCTCTAGGGCAGGAACTCATAAGAGTTCTTTATGGTGCTGCGCCTGCGCGCACCTTCTTAAATAGCAATCGAGTATAGGGCAGCTCCGTCGATGGTGACTAAATTTACCAATTCGACAGCCGTCTTTGATTTTGTGACATCGCCGATACCAACCGCCAGGGGTCGGGTTATAGGCTTCCAACATTCTTAAAACAGGACATTGGACTTCCTTTGAGGTACTTGCAAGCTTTCCCTCTTAGGCATTTTATAGTGAGGATCATGACCAGCCCCACTTCACTACATAGTAGTAGTAACAGGTTGTTTGGTTCAGGCGCTATCCCGCAATCCGTCGCCTGCGGGATTGAGCAGGGGATGGGGCGACCGTTACCGCCTATCCATCTCAACACTCTTTCGGGATACCGTTGTGGTGTAGGGCGGACGGCGAAGCAATCTCAAATTATCCCCGCTTATTTCTGGCTTGTTATCATCATAACTCTTTACATTCAGAAACAAAACATTAAATTCGTTAAAATTTTCCGATGTTCTGTAGAGATTACCGCACCCCGACGGGGAGGGTCGATTGCCAGATAGGGGCTAAAAAAGTTTAGAACCCCTTTGCTACATATCTTTGCACAATTGTGTACTAACCGTTACTTTTGTTGCACAATCCGCTAATCATTTTTGGCTCGTGTCCGGTTTTTGTTCGCCGCACCGTCTCAGAAGACAACAGTTCCAGCAATACTTACACTTGACCGTAGAGGTCGTAGACATCTGCACCAGTAATTTTCACAGATACGATCGATCCCAGTCGCGCTTCTCCTGTCACATAGACGAGTCCATCTACTTCTGGGGAAAACCGAGCGGATCTACCAATCAACTCGCCTGTCTCTGGTTGTTCTTGTTCTATCAGGACATCAACTACCTGACCGACAGACTCTTGATTCTTCTTCAATGATATAGGTTGTTGTGCCGCCATTACCGAATTGCGCCGCATTTCCATTATTTCTGCAGGTATTTGCTGGGGCAAGCTGAAGGCTGGGGTTCCTTCTTCTGGCGAAAATACAAAAACTCCTACGTGATCGAATTCGTGGCGCTTGACAAATTCCAGCAAGTGTGCTGCGTGTTCGTCGGTTTCGCCGGGGAAGCCAACAATAAAAGTTGTTCGCATCACGGCGCCCGGAAGTGCTGCTTTGAGCCTATCGACTATGGCATCATTGATCCCAGCTTGAAAAGGCCGATTCATCGCCCGCAAAATTTCGGGATGGGAATGTTGCAGGGGTAAATCCAAATACGGCAAAACGTTGGGTGTTTCGCGGATGGCTGCGACAACTTGCGGAGTCAAACCTGTAGGATAGGCGTAGTGCATCCGAATCCAAGGTACGTCTACTTCACCCAAAGCGCGAAGCAGTTCGGCTAGTTTCGGTTCGCCATAAATATCTTTGCCGTAGTTGGTGGTAATTTGAGAAATTAAGATAATTTCCTTTACCCCTTCCGACGCCAATTGCTTAGCTTCGGCGACAATAGACTCGATCGTCCGCGACCTTTGATTTCCGCGCAAGTGCGGGATAATGCAAAATGCACAGCGATAGTCGCAGCCTTCTGCTATTCGCAGATAAGCCACACCTTCTGATGTCGTGCGGTAGCGGGGAGTAGTTTCGTCAGCGATGTAAGTAGGTTCTGAAGAGACGAGGGAAACTCGATCGCCCTTTTCGACCTGCTGCATAACATTGACGATTTTATGATAGTCGCCAGTGCCGACAATTGCGACTGCTTCGGGCAATTCGTCCAGCAATTCCTGCTGAAAATGCTGTGCCATGCAGCCGGTGATCACTACTTTTTTATTAGCTTCTGCCAATTCTACCAAGGTGCGGACCGACTCTTCTCGCGCAGCTTGGATAAAACTACAAGTATTGACTACAACATAATCGGCTAATTCTTCATTAGAATCGACTTGATAGCCCGCTTGAGCCAGCAAGCCGATCATGTGTTCGGTATCGATGCGATTTTTTTCGCAGCCGAGGTGAGTAAATGCGATCGTTGGCTTCGTTGCCATGCAGTAATAGTTAGTGTTGCGCTATTTCTAAGAACTTTTTATGATATCACACTCATTTCCAATTGGCAAGATATTTGGTCTAATTTCTCGATCGGCCGAGAGTGGAATTTTTACTTTGGGGGCGGGCCTAATCACCACCCCACAAGAGTTTTAAGATTTTTACCGATGCAAATCTTGATGCTTTTTAGCTTAAAAAATACTGCTAACCCAACTTACGAGGGGATTTGATCGGACGATACATCCGGGGCGATCGCCAGATTGGCTTCGCCTGACAGCACTTGAACAGCAGCAGACGCAGGTAATGGATCGTAAGAATTTCCGCCCAAACCCTTAACTTGGCGCATCAAAGTGCCCATTTCCAAAGCACTCATCGCATAATTCCAGCCCAAATTGCTTTTAATTCCAGCCCTTTCCAAAGCTTGCTGCATCGTGTCAGTCGTCACCACGCCAAAAATCACCGGCACCCCTGTCTGAAAAGCAGCCGCAGCAATTCCCTTAGCAACCTCACCAGCCACAAAATCGAAATGAGGAGTTTGGCCCCGAATTACCGCACCCAGACAAATTACCGCATCGTAGCGGTGAGAAAGAGCAGCTTGGCGCGCCACCAAAGGAATCTCAAAACTTCCCGGAACCCAAAAAAAGTCCACTTGAGAGCCATGAGGATTAATATCAACCCCGTGGCGTTTCAAACAATCTTGACATCCCTCCAAAAGTTTGTTAACCACCAAATCGTTAAAACGACCGATGACAATCGCAAATCGCAAAGATTCGGTGTGAGTAAAAGTTCCCTCGAAAACAGTCATATTGCTCTAGTTTAGATTTTAGGTTTTAGATTTTTAGATTTTTGTTTGCGAGAAGGCAAAAGTCAGAAAGCAGCAGCATCTCATCTGAATCTCAAGTGCAAAAACATACAGGATCGCGCGGTCTGGAAATTTCCTAGCTTCTGTCGAATGCCTTTCAATCCCTGGTGAATGCCCTCATCCTTCTATCTTTTACCTTCTGTATTCGATAGACTTGGGTGAAATTAAACGACTAAAAAGTTCAATACACCCACTGCAATAACCAGCAAAAACCACAGACCCGATCCGACATAAATCAGGGATTTAGACTGATTCCAGTTTTGGGGAGAGGCATAAGCAACTGGCACGCCAACGACCATCACAAAAGACAGCAGTACCAGACCCAGTAAAACCACTTGAAACAGAATTGATAACATCTTTTCTCCTTTCGATATAACCGTGCGTTGATCGGAAATAGTTTCCCAGAACCGAAAAAAATCTTCCAAATTCTAGTTTTTGACATTTTCCCGATACTTGATCGAGAAATTGTCGGTTGATTGATACGAAAGAACCGAGGCAAATTCGGGCGTTGCGCGAACAGGCGTCAGCGGCTCTTAAGATTTTTATCAATTTTATCATTGTTCGTTACAGCACAGAAAACTGGAAAGGTTAAGTTAAAGCCCGATCGACACATCCGGTTTCAGAGGGCGAGAAATTGCTACTGTTTGAGTTAGAGATGCGGGATTTTCGGCTATGGACTTAGTTTTGTGCCACACAACAGCAGATTTTGACGCCTTGGGGGCGGCGGTGGGACTTTGCGTGCTGCGCCCCGGTAGCAGGATCGTATTGACGGGCGGATGTCACCCGACAGTGCGGGATTTTTTGGCGCTACACCGCGACGAGTACCCACTGATTGAACGCCGATCGGTCAATCCGCAACAAATTCGATCGATTACTATAGTTGATACCTCCGGCCGCGATCGTTTGGGAAAAGCCGCCGAGTGGCTGGATTTGCCACAAGTAAGGGAAATTGCTATTTTCGACCACCACCTAGAGGCGCATTCAGACATCCCCGCTACTGTTACGCAGATCGAAGCAGTCGGAGCCAGCACAACATTAATTGTTGAAAAGCTCAAAAATCAAGCAGAAAACAGCGACATACCCTTCCGCCTTCTGCCTTCGGAAGCAACAGTAATGGCCCTCGGCATCCACGTCGATACAGGTTCCCTCACCTTTGAGGGCGCAACTGCGCGAGATGCAATAGCTTTGGCCTGGTTGATGGAACAGGGAGCGAGTTTGGGGGTCATCGCTGAATATGTAGAACCCGGTTTGTCTCCTCAATTGCAAGATTTGCTGAGAGAAGCGCTGAATAATTTGCGATCGGAAACTTTGCACGGTTACAGCGTAGCTTGGGTGCTGCTGTCTACTGAAGCTTATGTTCCGGGACTTTCTTCGCTGGCTTCTCGCTTGCTCGATTTAACTGAAACCGATGCTCTGCTGTTAGGTAATGTTTATAAATTTAGCGAAAACGAAAACAACCGCAACATCGCTCCCGAATCGCCAGTTTCCAATCGATTAACTATTATCGGTCGATCGCGCATCGAAGGAACAAACCTCAGCGAATTGTTCAAACCCTTCGGCGGCGGAGGCCACGCCCGCGCCGCTTCCCTCGCCACCCGCGATGTTGACCCCCTGCTGACTTTAAATCAGTTAGCTGACGAACTCAAAACTCAAATTCCCCACCCTCCGACAGCGCGCGAGTTAATGTCGTCTCCAGTGCGGAGTATTCGCCCGGAAACCTCGGTGGGGGAAGCTCACCGTATCCTCCTACGTTACGGACATTCGGGGCTTTCTGTGGTCGATGCGGGCGATCGACTGGCCGGCATTATCTCGCGCCGCGACATTGACATTGCCCTGCACCACGGTTTCAGCCACGCCCCGGTGAAGGGTTACATGAGTCCGCAGTTAAAAACGATCGCCCCAGATACCTTGCTGCCGGAAATTGAATCTTTAATGGTGACATACGATATCGGGCGCTTGCCAGTATTGGAAAACGGTCAACTGGTGGGAATTGTGACTCGGACTGATGTGTTGCGGGAATTGCACCAGCAAAAAGCGCGAGACAGGGGAAGTAATGCAGAATTCTCTTATTGTGCCGTGTCCGAATCGGTTGAGCAGTTGTTGCGATCGCGCATCAGTCCCGAATTATGGCAATTATTGTCGATCGCCGCCAATATTGCCCAAAATCGCGGCTGGCAACTTTATATTGTGGGTGGAGCAGTTCGGGATTTACTCTTAGCCACGGATGATACACTGGCGCTAACAGATATCGATTTGGTTGTGGATGGAAAGTGCGGTTCCGACGATTCCGGTGCTGGTGTCGAGTTAGCTTCATCGCTGCAAAAACTTTACCCAGAATCGCGTTTGGACGTTCACGGTCAATTTCAAACCGCCGCGCTTTTGTGGCACAAAGACTCTGCTTTCGGCTCGCTGTGGGTGGATATCGCTACGGCTCGCACTGAATTTTACCCTTATCCGGCGGCAAATCCTGAAGTTGAAGCGAGTTCAATTCGCCAAGATTTGTACCGCAGGGATTTTACAATTAATGCGCTAGCTGTGCGGTTGGGTGTTCCTCGCAGTGGCGAATTGTTAGATTTTTTCTGCGGTTTGCTGGATTTGGAAGCGAAGCAAATTCGAGTTTTGCACGCCAACAGTTTTATCGAAGATCCGACGCGAATTTATCGCGCGGTGCGGTTTGCGGTGCGGTTGGGGTTTGAAATTGAGCCGCAGACGGAAGGATACATCCGCAACGCTTTGGCCAGCGGGATTTATTACCGAATTCAGGGGGAAAATGGCCGAGTTCCGGCTTTGGAAACTAGGCTCAAAAGCGAATTGAAATACATTTTGCAAGCTCCTTACTGGAAAGTTGCTTTGCAAATGCTGGGAGATTTGCAGGCTTTGCGCTGCATTCATCCTAGTTTGGAGTTGGATCGGGAGTTGTGGCGGCAACTGCGTTTGCTCGATCGGTGTTTGAATGGAAGAAGAAGGAAGAAGGAAGAAGGAAGAAGGAAGAAGGAAGAAGGAAGAAGGAAGAAGGAAGAAGGAAGAAGGAAGAAGGAAGAGACAATTCCCTATTCCCCATTCCCCATTCCCCATTCCCCATTCCCCATTCCCCATTCCCCATTATCAATATTCCCGATTGGCAGATGCGGCTGGAAGTTTTGATAGCTTATTTAGCACCGGAATATCGCGGCAAGGTGGCTGCAAATCTTCAGTTACCTGCTGACAGCATTAAGCGGTTGGAAGTGTTGGAAGCCGGAAAGAATCAGTTAGCAGAGAATTTGCCTAAGTGCGATTTGCCGAGTCAATTAGTGTTGCTGTTGAGGAATTATGAATTGCCGGTGTTAATTGCGATCGCCCTACAAAGTCCGCGAAGTGCACGCCGCCAAATTTGGGAATATCTCACCAAATGGGCGAATGTTGCTCCGCCTTTAAATGGCAACGATTTGAAGGCTTTGGGTTATAAGCCTGGGCCTGGGTTTAAACGAATGTTGGATGATTTGTTGGCGGCGAGGTTGGATGGCGATTTGGGCGATCGGGCTGCTGCTATCTCTTTCGTAGCACAACGTTATCCTCAACCTTAGTAGGGTGTGTCAGCAGCGCGTTATTTTTTCTATAATTGATTAGATAATTGCTGACGCACTATACTAAAATTTAAGTTTTCAATCCTAAACAGCCTAACCAGGCGATCGCACATTATTGATATTTCGAGAATTAAGGTGAAAAAACAGCGCGCTCCTGGTTTAATCGCAATTGTCCTTTACAAAACATTTGTGGCTTCCCTCTTGACAGTAACTTCGATTGCTTTGCTTTTTGCATTAAAAAATCATCAAGTTTTAGAAGAATTTTCGCAATCTTATTTGTTAGAGAGCAAACTAAAAATTATTGAATTCATCTTAGACAAAGTTCTAATTCTCCAGCCTAAGAAGTTACTGCTTAGCGGAATGACCGCAGCACTTTATGCAGTCTTAACTGCTTTTGAAGCGGTGGGTTTATGGTACGAAAAAGCCTGGGCAACAATCTTAGTTTTATTGCTAGTCGGCATCAGTATTCCGCCTGAAATCTATGAATTAGTTCAAGGTGTCACGCTACTTAAGTTAGCGGTATTTATCGCAAATCTAGCCGTCTTATGGTATTTGCTGCACCATTTGCCGAAGCACGGTAAGGGAGCTTAAAGTTTTGATTATTCAGAGGAAACTCACTGGATTTTATAAATGTCAGCATTTTCCATTTTAATTTCATAAAACGGCTAATCAGTCAAATAAAAACCTCAATCTTTACAAAAATTTTGTGATTGTAAAGATTCGATAAAGCCAAGAGGGGTTATACCCCCTATGAGTTATAGTGACATATATATAGATGCACCCTGATGGCTTTCCCGTTCCACAAGAGCGGGATTTTTATTGGAAAAATATTGTATTAAGTTTTAAGACACCTGGTAGAGATAGAATTGGTGGAATATTCCAATAAAACGATCGCCCGATGCAAAAATAGCACAGCTAAAGCAAAAACGATGGTTCGGAGCGATCGAACATCCGCCCTAACTCTGCGAAATAACCCAAAGGCGGTAGCATAGTGTGGGAAACGGCATCAATGGAAGATCAACTTAGCGTTCACAACAGCGCTGCAACAGGGCGAAGACACCATAATTAATAGTTGATTGTGCTCTAATTTTTGAAGTTTTAATGTGAGTTAAAAAACAATTAAAAACCCGGTTTATTCTTAAATAAATCGGGTTCTTGAAATCGATGGTGAAGCGCGATTTTCTGTCTACACTATTCGGAAAATAAAAGGGTAGCGGTAAGGTTGGTTAGGAGTTTGCAAAACGTGGAGGATAGCCATTATTGTCAGTCCCCAGTGCAGCAGATAACCTAGGGGCACTAGGATAAAGCCAGCAAGACCAAAAGTGACGACAGTTAACGCCACAATGACGGCGCTGTACAGCCATACATTAAGGTGAAAATTGATGGCTTCTGTGGCGTTTTCTTTGACAACGGGGTCATCTGATACTAACAATACAGCGATCGGCGCTCCGATCGAGAACAGTAACGTGCTGAAAAAAATCGCCCCGTGGCACACCAGTGATAGCAGTTTCCGCTTGTCGGAGTCGTACATATTACTTTTGTTCCTTGACTTTAATGATAATTTTACCTTTAATAGCAACTGTAGCACAGGCTATAATGGCGATCGGGTGATGATTCCCCTACCTAATTTGTGATGACAACAGAACTCGAAACTGAACTGCTAACTGCTGTTGAGCGCCGGCGCAACTTTGCTATTATCTCGCACCCTGACGCGGGAAAAACTACTTTGACAGAAAAGCTGCTGCTGTACGGAGGTGCAATTCACGAAGCAGGTTCTGTGAAAGCGCGGCGGGCCCAGCGACACGCTACATCTGACTGGATGGCGATGGAACAGCAGCGGGGAATTTCTATTACTTCTACTGTTTTGCAGTTTGAGTATAAAAAATATCACATTAATCTGCTCGATACTCCGGGACACCAAGATTTTAGTGAAGATACTTATCGCACTCTGGCGGCGGCTGACAATGCGGTGATGCTTGAGGATGCTGCTAAGGGTTTGGAACCGCAAACTCGGAAGTTATTTGAAGTTTGTAAGCTGCGAAGTCTGCCTATTTTTACTTTCTTTAATAAGCTCGATCGCCCTAGCAGAGAACCTTTGGATTTGTTGGACGAAATTGAGAAGGAATTGGGGTTGCAGACTTATCCGGTAAATTGGCCCATAGGTACGGGCGATCGCTTTAAAGGTGTTTTCGATCGCAGGGCGCGCAAAATTCACTTATTTGAGCGGGCTAAACACGGTTCTCGTGCTGCTGTTGATACTGTCATCGAATTGGGCGATCCGCGCATTGAAGATTTGTTGGAACAAGACCTTTACTATCAGCTCAAAGAAGAGTTAGAACTGCTGGATGAGTTAGGAACTGAACTGGATTTAGATTTAGTTCGGGCTGGAAAAATGACACCAGTTTTCTTTGGCAGCGCCATGAGCAATTTTGGGGTCGAACTGTTTTTAGATGCGTTTTTAGATTACGCAATGAAGCCGATCGCCCGCAAGAGCAGCGCCGGAGACTTGCCGCCAACTTATGAAGATTTTACCGGGTTTGTGTTTAAATTGCAAGCGAATATGGACCCAAGACACCGCGATCGGGTGGCGTTTATTCGGGTTTGTACGGGCAAATTTGAAAAGGATATGAACGTGACTCACGCTCGCAGTGGTAAAACGGTGCGTTTGTCAAGACCTCAAAAGTTATTTGCTCAGGATCGCGAGTCGATCGAGGTTGCGTATCCGGGGGATGTGATCGGTTTGAACAATCCGGGAGTATTTGCGATCGGCGATACTATTTACACCGGCCAAAAACTGGAATATGAAGGGATACCCTGTTTTTCTCCTGAACTTTTTGCTTTTTTGAGAAATCCCAATCCTTCTAAGTTTAAGCAGTTCCGCAAAGGCGTTTCGGAGTTACAGGAAGAAGGCGCAGTGCAAATTATGTACTCGGTTGATGAGTCGAAACGCGAGCCAATTTTGGCGGCTGTCGGACAGTTGCAATTTGAAGTTGTGCAGTTCAGAATGCAGTCGGAATATAATGTGGAAACGACGATCGATATGTTGCCTTACAGTGTAGCTCGTTGGGTTGACGGCGGTTGGGAGGCGCTGGAAAAAGTTGGGCGGCTGTTTAATACGGTGACGGTGAAAGATACTTGGGGAAGGCCGGTTTTGCTGTTTAGAAATGACTGGAATTGCCGACAGGTGGAAGGGGAGCATCCTGTGTTGAAGTTAAATGCGATCGCCCCTGTGGTTTCCGGTTTGGCTGTTAGCGAGGAGTGAGATTACCGCAGGCAAAGGACACAACACTGTTGTGTCCATACAAATGATATTTATTCGGCTTAAATACGCCGGATATAACAAGTTACAATCACGGCTCTAACAGTTTTTCTAAGATGGTGTAAATGTCTTTTTTGTCACCATCTTTACGTCTCCCTAGTCCCACGACAACAACTAGAACTCGATCTTGTTCGACTTGATAAACTATACGATAGCGCTGTCCAACAGCTCGGATGCTGCGAAATCCTGATAGGTTATCTACAAGGGCTTTGCCTTGCTTTTGTGGTTCAACTTTTAGTTGATCAATGCGATCGCGCAATTTTTCCTGTTCTCGTCGATCTTTGACTGCCTCCAACATTTCCAGTGCCAGTGGCGTAAGCTGGATCTCATATTCGATCGCATTTTCTTCGTGATTCATAGTCCCAATTTTGCTTTGGCATTTTCCCAGGAAATAGTTTCCCCTTGGCGTGCTTGGGTGATGCTTTGGCGCAATTTGGCAACGAATTCTGTATCGGTGAGAATATCTAAGGTTTCTAACAGTTCAGTCAAATGCGTGTAGCTCATTGCAGCCATAACGGGAACGCCATCTTGAGTGATGATGATAGGCTCATTGATAAGTTCTTGGGGTAGGTTTGGAAGCTGCTGCTGTGCTTGGGCAATGGTGAGTCGTTTGGACATGGTTGTACTAAAGCAACATTACTTTTAATTTAGCATTTCGGCCCAACTAACTGGTTTCCAGCCGCTGACGCTGGTAACGAGTAAATCCAAAATCTAAGATCCAAAATCTAAAATCTAAAATCGGTTGACGGCGGCCCCCATCTGCGGCTACGCTTTGAAGTGAGAGGTTGCTTGCTTGTAGAGGAGGCAGCCCGCGTCGCCCAAAAATCTAGTTGCACTGCCCAAAGCTGTTGGTAGCAGCAATGGACAGCATAACCGCCAAACTGGGACTAGCAGTCTGGAGGCTAACGGAGTATCTTAACATCCTCTGTAGCCGCCCTGCTATGTGTTGAAATGCGGGGCGGCTGGGTTTTTGGGTTTTTCTAGAAAACCCAAAACCAGGAGAACATATTATGTCACAGGAATTCGTGCCTGACGACAACAAATCCCAATGCCCAAATGACGACTCAGCAGCAGTATGCGAACAGGAAGTGGTGCTGTTAACGGTTGTCGGTTCGCCCAAAGGCGTCAGGGAAACCATACTCACTTTGTACCGACTGGGATTTGCAGAAGTGGGCGATTGGAGTCCCGTACAGCGTGCCGCTAACCCGAAGCAGGTGATGAGCGTGCTGATCCGTCGGAAGCGGGCTGAGGGTACATCGCCGAGAAAATCTGGGCGGTAAGCTGCAAGGTTAAATAGCTAAATTCGAGGGCGGGCTTTTAAGGCTATGTCCCTGAGTCCGGCAGTCCGGCAGGGGTTGAAACCCCTGCCTCAAAGCAAAAGTCCTCTGAAGAGGACTGAAGAATTCATTAGTCCTCTTCAGAGGACTTTTGCTATTAGCCAGGGAATTCATTCCCTGGCGGGCTTTCGGTTTAAGTTAACTGGACACGTCCTCCTCCTTAATGCTGCGTCTTTACTGATTGCGATCGAGCTAACTGCTGACAGTATCGTCACCCAAATTATTGAGAAATTCTTGCAGCGCATCGCGCAAAGTGCGAAGGCGATCGTCATTAGGAGCAATGGCTAAATATCGATTAAATATTTCCAGTGCTTCTTGCCAATTTTTTAGTGCTTCCTGTTGATTAGATAATTTTTCTTGCAAATCACCCAGACATCCCAGTGTGAGTCCTTTGTTCTTGAGAGCCCAGATAGAATCCGGTGCAATAAGTAAAGCTGAATCCAAGGCATCGATCGCCTTTGAGTAAGACTGTTTTGCTGCCTCAGATTCACTTCGCCCTGCTTGCAAATCACCCAGACATCGCAGCGCACTCCCTTTGTTGCTGAGAGTATCGATATCATGCGGTGCAATAAGTAAAGCTGAATCCAAGGCATCGATCGCCTCTGAGTAAGACTGTTTTGCTGCCTCAAATTCACTTAGCCCTGCTTGCAAATCACCCAGACTTTGCAGCGCAATCCCTTTGTTGTTGTTGAGAGCAGCGATATCATCATCATCCGGTGCAATTTCTAAAGCCGAATCAAAGGCTGCGATCGCGTCTAAGTAAAATTGTTTGGCCGCCTCAATTTTAAGCTGTGCTTGCAACTCGCCCAGACATTGCAGCGCATTCGCTGCTTGCAAATCACCCAGACCTCGCAGCGCATTCCCTTTGTTGTTGAGAGCAGCGATCTCCTTCGGTGCAATTTCTAAAGCTAAATTAGAGGCTGTGATCGCGTCTAAGTAAAATTGTTTGGCAGACTCAAATTCACCTAGCTCTGCTTGTAACTTACCCAGACATCTCAGCGCATTCGCTTTGTTGTTGAGCGTAGCTTCATCGGGAATTATAATAATTTGGCGATCATCGCAAGCTGTAACTGCCTCTAAATATTTCTGTGTTGCCTCTGCGTATCTAGCCAAGTGAGCATAGTAATCTCCCTCCAATTGTGAAATTCTGCCAAGCCAAAAGTCGCTTTTAATCCACAATTCACTTCTAACTGCCAGCAGCGACTCGCATTTCCCGTAACGACTCAACTCCAACGCTTCCTCAAACACCTTTTCCCATTCCTTCACACCCCGCTCCCAATCCAAGCGATTAGCATGATAAATTGCCTCAGCAGCATTCCCCAATTCCCGGTAATGCTGCTCTAAAACTTTATGAGCTTCGCGAGTTGTCTGGTTATCCATCTCCGCATACAAGCGCCGCAATAAATCGTGAATTCGATACCACTTTTCACCCCGCTGCGCTTCCTTCCACACAAAGGAAAAACTCGTTAAAATCTCAAACTTTGCACTAGTTGCCTCGAAGTAACAGCCTGTTCCCAATTTTATGTACAAATCCTTATCAAAAGCGCGGCAAGCACTCAGCGAATGCACCGCCCATAGCACTTCGCGATCGACATACAAAAGCAAACGAGCCGTTAACTCCGCAGTCTTATTTTCCAACTTCGGAATCCCCGCAAAATCCGACGACAGCAACTCAATTCCCTGCTTTCTTTTTTCCAGCACCACATCCTTGCACAAACCCAAATAAAACGGATGTACCTGCAAATTCTCCCAACTATCATCAGGATTGACGCTGGCATATCTAATCACAGCATCAGCCAAATCTGCCTTGTCAATCTCCACTTTGTGCAGGTAATCCCTAGCATCGGCTGCAGACAAATGCCCAACCAATTGTGCATCTATCAAAGGTTTGGGAACTGGAAAATTCGACGGACTCTGCCACCCCAGTTGTGTGACTGGACAATCTCGCCCCGCCACAGCAACCACAATCCCCGCTTTGAAATCCAGCGCCATCAGCAACCGCCGAAACCACTCATCTTGATACCAAAAATTTATTCCCTGAGAATTACGTTTTTCATCCCACAATTTCTCGTGAGTATCGAACAGCATCACGAGGCGTTCTGGTTTGTGTTTGCCAGCCATTGCCGCATTCAAATCATCTGCAAACAATTCCGGCAAACAGTCGATTAACTCAGTATCAATATCTTTGCTGCGAATTTCCTCTGCCTTGTCGTCGCTGACACCCAAGCGATTTTTAATTAATTTCATCGCTAGGTTAATCCCGCCCAATTTATATACCAATTTGAAGAGTGCTACACCTAGCGTTCCCACCGGAGCACCCGCCGCCAAAAAGTCAATGGTAGGTGCCAACAATTGAATTACAACATCATCTGGCAAAAGTTGTGCGATAGTTGCGTTTGACTCGCCTTTATTCAGCAAATACCAAAAGCAAGCAAAATCATAATTGGGAAACTTAAATTTATATTTATTTTTTTCTTTCAGCTTGCGCCGCAACATCAGCAAGCCGTAAAATTTATCTTGCGGTTTATCTTCTTTAATCGACGATCCCAATGCGAAATTGTGCCTGACTACGGGTATGGGAGTATAGGTTTTAGGTTCAGGGTGGCGGACGAAATTAGCAACTTCGGCCGCTCTTTCTTCTGGGAGTGCGCCCCATTGTTGCCAAACCTGCGGCGAAAATCTTTTGCAGCAGTTAACCTCCAAGTGTCTTAGCAGCAATGACTTGCCGTTGCCTCCATCGCCGTAAAAATACAAAATTTGTTCGCGGGGGGGGTCTTCGTTTAAATAAATGGCAAATAGGCGGGTAAATTCGTGTCTGCCTGTGAATAGTTCTAATTTGCGATCGTCGCTAATAGATTCGCTTTCAAAATCTTCGTCGTCAATTGGCATAAGTGTGCAGGTGAGGTGTTAATTTATTATACCAATGGGGGATTGAAATTGGGCATAGATATCAATTAGGGGCGATCGCATTTAGGGCATATGTTAAAACTGAGATATTGCACCCTTCTCAATCAGCTTTTGTGAACAGGCAAGATGCCTGTTCCACAAGAAAATTTATCTTTTGTGGAACAGGCATCTTGCCTGTTGCTGACAATGGTACAAGATGTGAGTTAAAACCGTAATCGATCGACCACCCAAGCTATCTTAGAAAGGACGCTAGCGAAAGCACAGTCATGGTACCTCCCACTAATCCAAATCCGGCGGATTCATCTGCAAAACAGTCTCTAGAGGCTGGGCTAGCAGCTTTGAAACAGCAGGATTACCCCACCGCGATCGCCCTTTTAGAATCCGTTACCCAAACCGCAGCCAATGGGCCGTCGGGAATCCGCGCGCAGATGGGGTTGGTGGCTGCGTACAAAGCAACCGGTAATCTTAAAGAGGCGATCGCCCTGTGCTCTTCCCTCGCCAAAAGTCCCAACTCTCAAGTCAAAACTTGGGCCGATCGCGCTTTAAAAGAATTAACCCCCCCTCGCCCCCCAAAACCACCGGAAAATAAACCAAAATCCGCAGAAACTCCCCCCGAAACAGGCTTTGTCGCCTTTGATGCCGGAACAAAATCGCCGAAAAAATCGATTGGGGGCGATCGACCGACCGCCGATAAAAAAACAGGATTTTTACCTTTAGAGCCGGCTGTAGGGTCTGGAAACGCCCAATCGCAACATATTTACCCGCCGCCTCCACTCCCCAAACCGGAAAACTCGACCGAAACTGCACCGGATACCGCAGAAATTAGCGGCGAAAATAGTTCCGCTTCCCCAACAGATATCCCCGGAGTCGCCAGCCCAGATACTTACCAACTCACTTGGCGCCAAGCGGGGCGCGCCGCGAAAAGCCCGCGCCCCCTCAAACCGCTGAAGTTGCTGGAGTTTCGGCTGCAAGCCGTTGCAAGTGCGATCGCCCTATTTTTCCTAGCCCGGTTTGTGCTGCAATTCCTGCTGACAAACACTAATTCTCTGTTGGTTCAGCTTTACATATTCACTAGACTGCCTATTTTCGCGCCGATTCAGCTTTTTTACCGCGATCCAACTCCGTTTGTTCAGATGGTTTTTGGATTGCTTTTGGCCTCGTCTCCCTGGCTGATAGACTCGCTGCTAAAACTGTTTTGCGGCATCGAAACCCTGCGCGGGTCAGTTTTATCCAAGCACAGCAAGGAAGCTAGCCGGGTACTGCGAAGCTTTTGTACCAAGCAAAATATGCCGGTGCCGGTGCTGAAACTCTTGCCGCTGAATGTTCCTGTAGCTTTCAGTTACGGCTGTTTGCCCCGTTTTGCTCGGATTGCTGTGAGTCGCGGGCTGTTGGAACAGTTGACGGATGAGGAAATTGCTACTATTTTCGCGCGGGAGTTGGGCCATATTTCTCACTGGGATTTTGCGCCGATGTCCCTGGCGCTGCTGGTGATTCAGATTCCCTACTTGATTTATTGGCAGGTGGCGCACTGGCAAGAACGGTTGTGCGATTTAATGACGATCGAGTTTTTGCGTTCTGCTGTCAAATTTGTGGCCGCTGCAATTTCTGCTATTAGTTACGGGATTTATAAGTTGTTGCGCTGGCCGATGTTGTGGGTGTCGCGCCGCCGAGTGTATTTTAGCGATCGGACTGCTGCTGAAATTACGGGTAATCCTA
Organism: Microcoleus sp. N9_B4; assembly: GCF_036701635.1. Taxonomy (NCBI): domain Bacteria; kingdom Bacillati; phylum Cyanobacteriota; class Cyanophyceae; order Oscillatoriales; family Microcoleaceae; genus Microcoleus; species Microcoleus sp. N9_B4. Next base: position 30,878 of record NZ_JAUBRC010000045.1, read on the forward strand.
ACGGTTTGACGCGGGCACTGGGTAAAATTGCGATCGGCATTGCTGGTAATATCGAACAGCAAAAACAAACTAGCTTTTTCCTCGAAAGTTTCGATCTATTGTTACCTGTAGGCGTTGGACAAGCTGTAAACCTTGGTTCTGCTGCATTACACGCGCCGCTGGAACAGATTTTGCTGTGGGATGTCAGCAATCGCGAGCGCAACTGGTTGACGGTTAACCGCGCACATCCCTTGCTGGGAGAGCGTTTGAAGCTATTGGCTCTTTATGCTCAATTCTGGAAGCTAGAGACAGAGTTAGATTTGGCAAACGCGGGAGTGCAAGAACAACCCAAGAAAGAAAAATTGTCTGTGTTTAAGTCAATACTCGAATTTAAAGACTCAAAACTATTTTTACAGGGTGCGCCGTTTTTTGGGATTCCGATGAGTTTGGCGATAGTCGGGGTGCTGTGGCTGATTGGGGGGATTTTTTCGAGGACGAGTATCTGGCAGTTGGATTGGCTTTGGGGCGATCGATCGATTATTTGGGGCTGTTTGCCGATCGGATTTAGCATCGGTACTTTGATGCGGATCAATTATTTCTTCCCGGACATTACACCGCGAGAAACCGCTTCGCCGAGTTTGCCGGAAATTTTGTCAAATCCCGAGAGTTTGCCGCTGGATGCTGAACCGGTGCGGCTGGAGGGGCAACTTTTGGGTCGATCGGGTATGAGTAATTGGCTGGGACAAGATTTGATTTTGCAGACGGCGACAGGGTTGGTGAGGTTGCACTATGTTTCGAGGTTTGGCTACATTGGCTCTTTGTGGCCATTTTTGTTCAAAGAGACTACTCGCCCTAGTGATTTGATCGGAACATCTGTTGTGGCGACTGGTTGGCTGCGCCGGGGTGCTACTGTGGCGATCGACCTTGAAAGTCTCCGCAGTCAAGGAGGGAGGGTTAGTGACAGCGGACATCCGATTTGGTCTGCGATTTTGGCTTTTGCTGCTGCAATTTGGGGCGCATACATTATTATCCAGGGCCCAAGGTGAGGAATAGTTATCAGATTGTGGGGTGAATCTCACATCTTGCACCTTTCTCAAGAACAGGCAAGATGCCTGTTCCACAAAGAGTGAATTTTCTTGTGGAACAGGCATCTTGCCTGTTCATAAAAAGCTTATTGACAATGGTGCAACCTCTCAGGTGAATCGGTCTCAACGGGCAGCCTCGATCGGTTTTGAGTTATACCATTTTTCTAAAGATGTGCTATGGATGAAGTCTTAGCCCCCCCTTAATAAGGGGGGGTTGGGGGGGTAATATCTAGCGCTACTTTATGAAATTGGTATTAAACAGCGGATTGGCGACGTTCTCCGTGCTGGTGGCGCAGTCTACCCGATGTTCTCGGTGCGCGGTGGACACCCTACACTCTTGTTCCTTGTTCCTTCGTAAAGAAAAGTTGCTTTTTTGCCAGCATTCTGTTACATTAGTTTACATGAATTGGATTGAACCAAATAGCGCGATAACTTCAGTTGGCTAAAATCCCTTAAGGCATTGCGTAAAAATTGTCAACCTCCCAACACAGCAAGTACAGCCAGCCGCTTGTCGGCTGTTTTTTTTCGATCGCTATTTTTGCTGTGCCGGATGAATTCTCAAAAGTGATTCAGATGTGGTTTCCGTTAAATACAGACTGAAATCTTCCTAAATAACTAGCTCTGTTACCAAGGCTGTGATACCTTTAAAGAATGCTCGGACTCTGCCGGGCCTGATTTAAGGGATAGTGGGTAAATGAGTAGTTCTCAGCATTAGGAGCGAGATTAGGATCGAGGTAAGATTACTGGCTGAAAAAATGTTAGCCATTTTATCCATCACTGTATTAAACTGAATACTGGCATTCCGATCGCTTACAATTGACATCCTTGGACATAAATTTCTAGACGGCGCTGGCTATAAACATTCTGAATCAAAACCGGAAGCAAGTAATACAGAATAGCCAATAGCTTAAACATTTGAGTGATGACTAAAAGTTTACACAACAACCTGAGATTTAAAAGCTCTCTGCATCGGCGGTTAAGTTCCGGCCTTATCAGAGTAAATCATCTTTTTGTTCTAAAAGGTGGGGGGAGCTGTCAAGGTTGGTGGGAGGAATGCGCCAATTCTCGGGTTATGTGGTGTTTGCCTGAAGTAAATATTCAGTTGACTTCAGGTAATTCTGTTCGAGCAAATTAATTAAAACCCAAGTCGGGAGGAATTTTTCATGTCTATTCGTCTTTATGTTGGCAATCTACCGAAGGAACTCGATCGCCTAGAATTGCAAGAAGTTTTTGCACCGGAGGGCGAATCTGTTACCACCAAGGTAATTACAGACCGCAAAACAGGAAAATGCAGAGGATTCGGTTTTGTGACGGTGCTAACCGACGAACAAGCCGACCAAGTTATTGAGAAATATAACGGCTTGATGTTCAAAGAAAACCCGCTGAAAATAGAGAAGGCACTGCCCCGCTCTAAGGGTAAATCTGAGAAGGGCGAAGACGATCAGCAGCAGTCGCAGCAGTCACCGCAGTTGGTGTCGGCGTCGGCGTCTGTGCCTATGCCTGTGCCTGCGCCACAGCAACAGCAGCGCTCGGCTCCCCCTAGCCAAGGTGGAGGCGGTTCCAGCAAAAGCAATCGCCGTCGGGGTGACAACAACAAGTCTCGCCGCAATCAGTCAGCAGCAACGGTGTCGAGCCCTGATTCCGGCTCGGTGCAGCCAGATCCGCGCTGGGCGAGTGCTCTGGAAGAACTCAAGCAAAGATTGGTGGAAGCTCAGACTACTAATTAGTCGAAAATGGCGGCTAATTGCTGCTGCCTCTCGACTGTGGTTGACTGAATGTATCTGGAAGTGCGATCGAGAATGGGTCAAAAAACCCTGTTCTCGATCGCACTCTTTTATGGTAAAAAACCTCTAATATCTAGCAGTGCGGTAAAATAACCGCGAGCCGGGAAGTAATGAAAACTCCAGTCTTCACTACCAACCCGGTGGATTTTGGTCGATCGACCGAACACGATCTCATATCGTTTCCGGTTGCATCGGAATAATAAAATCGAGTCAACAGTTAACACTCAACCATTCAGTTTTTCGACCCGCCCGTCAACAGTCAACAGTCAACAGTCAACAGTCAACAATTCCGGAGGAGTGACCGGACACGATGTCATATCCTGAGAATGGTTGGCAAAAAACCCGGTTTCTCTGAAAATATAGAGTTAAGCAGCGAAACATTTAGAAAGAAACCCGGTTTTTAGCTCCCCTAAATAATTCCTGGTTATTCGATCGGCCCGAATTCAATTGTCTCAATAAACTCAAAAATCTTGTTCATAATTCCCTCAACTTCAGACTCCAGGGAACCCAATTCATCCCCCTCCTGATAAATTCGCTGACAGCTTACCGTGTAGCAAAAATCGTCAGCAATAAAAGCCATAAGTCCCCGGTAAGCATCCAACCGAGTCAGAGGGCGATCGTTTTCTTGCACGCTGATAGTTGCACCCGCAGGCAAATCTAAAACCACGAAATAAGCTTCTTCATCTTCTAAATATTCTGCGTGGAGTAACTTAGAATTGGCAACATTAGCAAGAATTGCCTGAGAAACAAAATTGTCTAGAAAAGACTTGAGATAACCTTCCTCGCCAACAGACTCGATTGTTTCTTCAACTTCACCAGCAACAGGGAAATAATCAATTTTCAGCAAAACGCCAAAGTCGTCTGAAAATGCGACACAGCCTTCTTGATCGTCAATTTTACCGCCTCGTTGATCGTCAACTGGAATGGGAACGCTAAAATTGCCTTCAGGAGATACGTACCATGCCGCATCGAAATCAGACTCTTCGCCCTCTACTTCCGAGTAAGCAGCAATTACATCCTCAATAATTTCTGCTGCTTCCTCATCTTCCACACCTAATGCTTGCTGGAATTCTTGGAGAAAAGCCTCGTGCTTCTGGGATATTTCGCCATCTGCGACAAACATTGCTGCGGTTATGGCAAAAGTATCCAAAACTAACTCATCTGGCATAGATTCGCAAGCAATATTAAATAATGCTCCTAAACCGTCTTGGGCGACAATACCAGCGAGTCTTTGAAACATTGCTGACATATCATCTTCCGAGTATTCAGCAAATATTTCTGATTCCCAAAGTATGCTTTCTAAGATATCAGCATCCGTGTCAGGGGAATTTGCCTCCGCTGCAACAAGTGCTATGGCTGCTACGGATTCTTCTAAAGTCAAGCTTGCTTCGGATTGGTCTTCTGAATTGAATATTTTATCAAACTTGGCCACAGGTTTTGCCCCGCTAGTGTTTAGTTTTGCTATTCATAGCAAATTTATGACATAAAAAGATAGTAGTCAGGGATACATTGACTGGCAAAATGCCGCCAGTCAATGTAGGGTGCGTCTAGCCTTACACCTTACCACTGGTGAATATCAAATCTCCAATTAATTTACCAAGGACTGCCAATTATTGTGAATCCGGCCCAAAACTTCGGGTGAGAGAAATCTGCATTTGCTGCTTGTGTGGCTTGATTAATGTCGATCGCGCCTTCAGTCCCCCGCAATTGACCGTCTTTTACTACAATTTGTTTGCGGATCATTGCCAGTTGCGCTTTTCTGAGGGCTTCAGCTTTAATGTTTTCCGATCGCAAATTGCCGTAAAACTCGGTCATCAACGCCAAAGTGCCGATATCATTAACTTTCCACAAACTCGCTAGCGCTGATTTTACGCCGCTGCGGACGGCCAGTCCAGCAAAACCCATTTCTGCTGTATTGTCCCCGATCGCAGTTTGGCAGGCACTCAGCACTAATAACTCTACTTGTCGGCGATCGTACCACTTCGCCGATCTAAATTCATCCAGCGCCAAAGAACGGTTCCACAAATGAATCTCAGCTTCCTTGCGTCCGTTTTGATTTTGCGGAAAGCTAGCGTGAGTAGCAAAGTGAACAATGTCAAATGCCTGTTGCTGTCGCTGTTTGCTGAGATTGTTTAGGGTAAAGTTTTCGTTGAGAAAAGACCGTCCCCGCCACAAGGGCAATTCGGCAGCAGGATTGAGAAAACTTTCATTTCTGCTCAATCCCGCTTGATTTTTCCTGTCGCTTCTGATACCGGCGATCGCAGATAATTCGATCGGCACCGCAGGCAAAGCAGGTTTATCAGTGTGGGGAAACTCTGAAGCACCCATCGCTAAAACTTGAGCGTTTTGCAAACTTTGATAATTGGTGTTAGTCAAGCTGACACTAGGAAGTGAGCCTACACTGTACTTTTCTACCAGAAATTGCTTGCCGTCGTGCAAAGCGGATAGCGGCAGTTGGCGCAAACCGGCATCGAAAGAAAACACTAGCGTATCTATATTTAATGCTTCTAAAGTTGAACTAATCGGCGCAATTAACCACTGGTAAAGTTGCTGAGACATGGGCAAATATTCTTCACTTTGCAAATCATTTGATTGACCCAAAAAGCGCTGAAATTCTGCCACGTTTGCCAGCAAAACTGCGCTAGTGACAGGGATGTTTTTGAGAATGGGAGGGCCGTCTGGAACTACTAACACTAGGGATAATTCTTTCAGACGGACGATCGCGTAAACAATTACAGCTTGCTTCCCGGTTTCCTCCTTAATTGTTTTCAGAGTTTCTCTCAGATATTGAACGTTGATTTTTTTATCCGTGAAATTTTCCCCATAATAATTTTCGTAGTCTTGTTCAAACAGTTGGTCAATTAGAGCAACAGCATCATTAGCATTGCCTTGGTCTAAAGTTTGTTCGACGAGCGATCGGCTAATTTGTGAGGGAAAGATATTTGGAATATCTGCAGGTGCGGGATTTTCTGCGATCGGAGGAGGAGTGGGAGTTGGTTCGGGAGTTGGTGCGGGTGCGGGAATTGGTGCGGGCGCTGGAGTTGGTGCGGGAATTGGAGTTGGTTCGGGAATTGGTGCGGGCGCTGGAGTAATACTCGGTGAATCTTGAACAGGCGCTGTATTTATTGCAGCTATTCTCTCCCAAACATCAGAAAGATTGAAATCAAATGGTTCAGAATTAGCAATCGGTAAACTAGGAGTTTGCACAATTATTTCCGGCGGAGTTTCTGCGACTGAAACAGTTAAATTGTCAGTAGATGTCTGTGTAAAAATTAGGTTATTTGCTTCGGCTCCGGCCATCGTATTAACTGACGGGGAGTAAGGAAGTTCTAGGGAGATAATTGTTTCGTTGTTACGCTTCCAATCTAATTGGGTATTTCCCGTTTCAGCATTTTGGTCGAAAGAAGTTTCAGCACCCAATAAATCGCCAATTAAAAAAGCTAACTCCTGTTGGGGAGTTTGGCTTGGGCTGACAGCGGGCGCGGCTACGATCGCACTTGCAGGCGCGGGTACGATCGCACTTGTAGGCGCGGGTACGATCGCACTTGCAGGTGCTGGCTGAATCTGAGTTACAGGCTGGGTTAGAGAGGCAAGAGGGGCTGTGGGCGCGGGATTTGGCGCGTTTGAAGGTTGAGGGGCGATCGCAGGTTGAGAGGCGAGGGAGGAGGTGATTTGGGAAACAGAGGGAAGGGTAGGCCTCGAAGCTAGGCGGGCAGCAGCGTTTGGGGTTGTGGGTGTTGAGGGCTGTGTGGGGCGCGCGCGGGGTGGCAGTACGAATGAATCGGGCAATTCAGGTAGTTGGAAGTCGATGGGAAAACCAGTTATCGGATCGGGTGTTGCCGAAGGTGCGATCGAAGTTTGGGGAATTGGGGCAGGTTCGATAAATATTTGGGGAATTGGGAAAGGTGCGATCGAGCTTTCCGGTGTTGGGGTAGGTGCGACGGGTAAACGCGGTGGGAATTGCCGTGAGGGTGTGCTTGCGGGGGCTGGAGTCGGTGTTGGGGAAGGCGCTGGAGTATCTGCGGGTGTGGGTGCAGGCGTGGGAGTAGCTGCGGGTGCGGGCGCGGGCGTGGGAGTAGCTGCTGGTGTCGGTGCGGGCGTGGGAGTAGCTGCTGGTGTCGGTGCGGGCGTGGGAGTAGCTGCTGGTGTGGGTGCGGGTGTTGGAGTAGCTGCGGGCGTGGGAGTAGCTGCTGGTGTGGGTGCAACTATTGGCGGCGGTACGGAAATAATTTGAATGCGATCGCGATTTTGCGCGAGACTGGGATCTTGTGTGTGAGTATAGGGATATTCGCGATCGGGCAAAATTGTTTGTATGGAATCGCTATTGCCCCTAGTAATTGCACCCGCCGTTCCATTTGTCTGGGAATTGCCGACAATAAAAGGCGTGATTCCCTTGCCTCCGTGGCGGATAATTATTGTACCGCCGTTAGCATCTCCAGGACTTCCAGCCGTAGAAATGCTAGCATTGATGCTGTTTCTGTCTGTGAAGGAATTGAGCGATCGAAAAAAGCTTTCAGTCACAATCGAAACATTTCCGCCCGTACCCGTGTCCTGACTCTGAGCATCAATTTGACTGACAACAATATTGCCGGTCGTGCTGCGGTTAATCGCGGTAACATCGCCCGCATTCCCCTTAGCAGAAGAATCAACTTTTCCAACAGTAATACTTCCGTTAGCGTCGAGCAAGATACTGCCGCCATTACCAGCAGACGAGGTATTGATATCGCCCGCAGTAATATTAGTTCCAGCGCTCAAAGCGATATTACCGCCATTGTTAGGGGAAGTCGCATCGAGATTTTTTGTTGTGATTTCTCCGTTATCACTAAACAAAGAAATTCCGGCGGGTGAGGTGATTTTTTGAGCTGTAATATTATTCGTAGTAATAATGTTAATTGCAGCGGAATTTTTGGGAATATCATCTTGAATACTGACGCTGTTGAGGGCAGTCCCTTTGCCAACAGCATCGCCAAAATCAACACTTCCGGCATCGGGTTGAACAGTCAGACTGTAAGGCCCGTCAACAGTAGACTTAAAAGTAATATCGCCTGTCTCTAAAATTTTGACCGACAGGTCATTACCTAATGTTACCGGAGCGTTAAAAGTAATGTTATTGCGGTTAGTTTCGATCTTGCCACTGGCAGTAATAGAGTCATTTGCCTTAACATCAATATTGCCGCCAGTCACAGTAATACTGGGAGCGAAAGTGCGGGAATTAATGTCCGAGGTCGAAATAGTTCCTTGAGCGTTTATGGTGATATCTCCGCCTTTACCATTTGCCGCAGCGGTAATAATTGGGCCGGCAGTTGTGTCGATATTACCGCCGCTTTGAATGCGAAGATTCCCGCTATTGGCGTTGAAGCCGCTTAATAATAGGGCGCTACCAATTCCTGCCGTACTGATGTTGGTTCCAGCTTCGAGGGAAATATTGCCGCCGTTGTTGCCGCCGATCGCATTGATAATTCCGGCGGTAGTGTCGATCGCCCCGCCGCTTTTAAAAGTAATCGATCCGCCGTCTTGATTGCCGATCGCCCGGATGTCGCTGGTAGTAATATTTCCCCCAGCATTTAGATTAACATTGCCGCCTGTGTTAGTTTTAAGACCGGGAGATGAACCGTCATAACTTGTCAATAGCTGACCTGTAGTAATATTTCCATTGCTATTAGTAAAGTTAAGATTTCCACCCTGTATTCCCGATACTAATACATCGCCTATATTAATGTCACCGCTGGCAGTAGATAAAGTAACATTGCTACCGTTGCCGTTACTAGAATCACCTGCGATCGCGGTTCCTGTTGTCGGTGTTGTGATGCCGGTGCTGGCTTGAATGGTAATATTTCCAGCAGTGCGATCGCCCGTGACATCGATCGCGCCAATATTAATTGTACCCCCACTTCTAAGGGCGATCGTCCCGCCGTTTTGAATTGCGCTTAGATTGAAATTGCCAGTCGTAATATTATCGCGATCTGCTATTAAAGTTATTGACCCACCATTTTCAGGGGCAAAAATTAGACCCAACATCCCATAAGACAAAGTATTTTGGTAGAATTCACCTGTATTAATGCTGCCATTAGTGCTAGTAAAATTAATTATGCCTCCCTGTGTGTTACTCTGCCCTCTACCGTAGGCAGACACTTTACCTGTTGTAATATTTCCATTAGCAGAGAGACGTATATTGCCACCTATATTATCGCTTTGGGAAATAGCATTTATCTCGCCAGTGTTAATAGTTCCATTTACGCTAGTAATATTGATATTTGCAAGATCAGCTTGTTCTCCAAATATACTACCTGAAATTATATCACCCACAGAAATATTACGGGTGGCCTCTAAAGTGATAGAACCAGCAACTCGGGAGGTAGTAATCGATCCAGCGATAATCGATCCTCCATTGGGAGGAAAAATAATTCCTCCCTGTTCGCTGATGATGGTAACATTACCGCTCCTGCTACTAGATATGTCCTGAGCCTTTCCTGTTCCAGAACTATTTATACAAAAAGAACTAATGCAGTTGAAAGATATATCGTTTTTTGCTTTGATAGTAATATCACCCGAATGTATGGTCGCCGCAGAATCTAGACTACCTGTAGTAATAGTGCCACCTGCATTCAAAGTAATGTCACCGGTTGTGAGACTCACACTGATAAGACCTGTCACATTTGCAGTAGAAAGTCTATCTGTAAGGATGTTGCCTCCAGCAGTCAAAGATATTATACCACTATTATCTGTAGAATTGAATGTACTAATCTTTCCTGTTTGAATATTGCCACCCGATCGCAAAATTACCGATGGCGAACTGCCCAATATAAATTCATCACTCGTAGTAGCACCAGCATAAGTTGCATCGGCACTCGTAATATTGATATCTCCATTAAAAGTAATATTTCCAGTACCAGAAGTCGTATCTACCTTGAGAGATGCACCCGTGTAACCCCCTGAAGTATAGTCATCAGGTTGTGTAAAAATTGGATCGTACAGACTAATAAAATTCGCAGGTTTACCGGATAAATCAACAATCGATGTGTTATTTGCGCTCCTAAAGTGAGCATCGGTAGATATTATGCCATCACTCACTAAAGTCAAATTTCCGCCACTCACGAATGGCGTTTGCGAAAGATGATTCAGCGCCAAAAGATCGATACTTTGATTTCCCTGAATGTAGAGATTTCCGCCAGCATTCGCCACAAACGGATTTGCCACACTGTCGCGCACCCGCACTGTATTGTTAGCTAGCAAATTCAAATCGCCAGTTGTACGCAACTGACTTTCAACTAATGTCAAATTGCGATTAGCTGACAGCGTTGCAGTCTCCGCAGTTACTTCTTTAGCAGTGACATCTCCATTCTCTACCTGCAAACCAGAACCAGTTAATTCTATTTGCCCTCCAGCGTTGACTGTCACCCCCGTTGCACTTCCCCCGCCGCCAGTCAACAACTGCGGCAAAGATGCAACTGGCAACACCCAATTTTGAGGCAAACTCCCGGCTATAGATTGTGGCTGAATCTCCAAACTCAACAGATTTCCCGGTTGACTAATTCTGACTAAACTTTCACCGGGAACCGCCGCAACAGTAATATTTCCTCCCGGTGCAGAAAGTTGTCCCGTACTCAAAACCGTGCCGCCCAATAAAGTTAAATTTTGCCCTTGTCCCACAGCCAAATTGCCTAAATTGACAATTCCTCCCGGCTGTGTATTTGTAAAAGCAAAACTATTAGGATTTCCGACTAATTGAGCATAATTATTAGTACCAGCCGCACTAAACCAGTTATTGCCAAAACCGATGCCCGTCGCAGTAGTAGCAGTGAAAGCAGCAGGCACATTCAAACTGGCATTTGTTCCGAAAACAATCCCCGCCGGATTCATTAAAAATAAATTGGAATTGCCGCCCGTTATTTGAATTAATCCGTTAATCAGCGAAGCATCGCCGCCGACAACTCGCCCTAAAATATTGCGGATATTAGGATTTGATATAAAATTGGCAGTTTGCCCTTGAGTTAAACCAAATTCTTGGAAACTGTGAAATAGATTTGCACCGTCGCCGGATTGTTGGCCGCCGTTGATGTTGAATTGGTTGCCGCTGGGAGTAATTTGAGTATTGGTGCCGTCGGTTGCGGGGGTAATTTGGGCTGTGGCTGTTTGGGATGCGGAGAAAAGTCCTATTTCCCACATTGCTAAGGTGGTAAATGAGAGAAAGGTGAGGAAAAAGCGGGTTTTTTTGTGTGTTGATTTCATGGTTTTGTTAGTAGATGATATCGATTTCACTCTGATAATTGCGAAAGCCCACCAGCGCCCTCTGATAGTCCCAAAGTCCGCCAATCCGCCAGGGAATGAATTCCCTGGCTAATAGCGAAAGTCCTCGCTATGAGGACTGTAGAAAAAAGTTTGATAACACTCCGCGGAAGAAGACTGTAGAAAAAGTTTGATATCAGTCCACTTTAGTGGACTTTTGCTTTGAGGCCGGGAATTCATTCCCGGCCGGAATTAACGTCACAAGCCCGGCCGGAATTAACGTCACAACCCCTGCCGGAATTAACGTCACAACCCCTGCCGGAATTAACGTCACAGCCAGTTACTATTTCCTCTGTTCCCTCCTTTGCAAATCCCGCAATTGCTTCTCTACCTTTTGGGCCATTGGCAAATCTCCCAAAGTTGTATATCCATCTTTTGCCATTCGCAAATATTTCATAGCTTCCAGATTATTTCTCATCGCTGAATGAACTTGCCCCAATCCGTATCTAGCTGCTGTCAACTCCTCAATATCGTCAGGTTTCGCCGTATTAATCACCTTGGAATAGTAGACTTCAGCCTGGGGAACCAGTTGTAGCTTTTCCAGATACAAATCGCCCAACGTGCGATAAATGGGCGGTGTTTTCACGCCTGTTTCTTGTAAATTTTCTAAGATTTCTCTTGCTTCGGCAATCAAGTTTGTGTTAAGATAAACGCTAGAAATTGCTAATTTTTTGGCGTTTTCGTTAGGTACTTGTTTGTCGATCGCCCCAACCGCATCCTTAACAGCCTCAACCTGCTTCTCATCCAGCAACCCAAACTCTGTATCTCCTTCTCCCACAGCACTTTCAGAAGAAGCACCCGTATTCGCCTCGACAATTAATCTGTACCTAACACCCGGTTTCAGCGCCGGTTCCCCCGGATAAACAGCCTCAGTACCGCTAACAGTCATTTCCCAGTTTAATTTGGCTCCATTTTCGCGGAGGCTCAACTTATAGCTAGTAGCACCAGCAACCGGATTCCACCGCAAAATTGGCTTGCTGTCGAGCAATTTCGTGCGCCGCGGACTGATAATATAAGGAATTGGCGCGCTATTCCAAGCAATTTTATCGTCGCCGCGATCGGGACATTTAATCAAGTCGCGGCTGCAATCAGATTTCGACTCTTCTTTGGCTAACAAACAGCTATTCAATTGATTTTCACTCCCTGCGATCGACTTAATTCCCAAATCGGCACATTGGATCGTCAGTTGGGCGTTTTGTGCTGTTCGCAGTGTGTCTCCCGGATAAATCGGCGTACCGCTGGTAGGGCGAACAATTAGCCCGTTTTGGCGCTCGATCGCAACTTCTCCGCTACTATGGATAATCAGTCCGTTGGATATTCTGTTACTGGCTGCTAGTGCGGTAGTTGCGATCGAACTTAAAGCTATAAAAACTGCAATCCTGATTTTCACTTGATATTTCCTTTTATTCGTAAATGTTGTTTGGCACTTTGGATACATTGCTCTTGTTCTGGTACGCTAGATTTAGAATATTTAATCGTTTTTTCCCAGTGTTCTAACGCTTCATGTGGCTTACCTTGAGTTTCCATAACCCGTGCTAAAAAACAGTGAGCTTCAGGGCTATTGTCTGTCAATCCAATTGCTGTTTGGAAATCCATTTCTGCATCGTCATATTGCTGTTCTTTCAAGCGTATCCAGCCGCGATTCTTGATACAAGCCGCTTTTACTCCGTCGTATTTAGCGTGTTCTAAACAAAGGTTTATCGCCTTTAAAGCTGGTTGATGTTTATCCTTGCGGATGAATAATTTAGATATTTGAGCAGAAGCATCAGGAAGTCCTCGCAATACAGCATTTTGCATTGCCTCTAACGCACCTCGATCGTCATTCAATTCGTCGCATAACATAGCTAAATTATAGTAAGGTTGTGCATAATTCAGGTTAATTAAGCTTGCTAAATTGTAGAATAATTTAGCAATTAAAGGTTTATTTTGACGGTGGTTTTCCATGCCAATTTGATTCGCAACTGGGGCAAGTATCGGGCCCATTAACATATAACTGCTAGCGGTAATAGCTAAACCGATTCCGAAGCGGTGCATCAAATTAGATATAAAAATAGAGATAAAAGAAAACGATGTCCAGCGGTCAAAAAAGGTAAAAATCCTCAAAAAAGACAGACTACTGCTTAAATTAGCATAGTTATTTATAATTGATGGATTTTGGTTCGCGCTATGCGGTCGCGAAGTATACTTCCTTTTGCCCAAAATCCAAGGTAAAGTCAATCCCTCAAAAGTCGGCTGCTGACACAGCACCGGTATCGCGCTAGCGCCGGGAAAGTCAGACTCCCATCGGCGCAAATCATCCTTAGCTTTTCGCACTGCTAAAAACAAAGGATCTTCTTCGCCTAAATATCTGAACAAAGACTTGACAAAATAGTGAGCGATCGCATCTGGTATGGGCGCGCGCATCACGATAGTTGACGGTAAAGGCAGACCTCCAGCCACTAAATCTGCTGCCAATCCCAGGCTGGAACACGAATTTAAAATTAGCAACTCCAAGCCTTTAAAAATCGATTTTTCCAAGCCCTTTTTTAAATAGTCTACTGTTACAGTATTGTCGATATCCGTCTGATTGATGTGCAGCCACCCGTGGGTAGCATTCCTGTTGCTGTGTCCCCCGTAATATAAAATTTGCCAGTTTTTTTCATCCTCAAGATGCGCGCGCAACTCTTCAGGTTTTGGATGTCTGAGAAATTTTAACTTCTTACAGCGATCGCCCACCGACTTTTTGATACTTTTCTTATCTTTTTTAAGATCAATTCCCTGGCTGTTACCCCACACGCATAAAATTCTACCTCTGGAAGACAGAGGAATTCCTGCTGAGGTGGCCTTTTTGGGAAATTTTCTATACTGGGACGTACTTTGAATTATTTCAGAATTGCTGTAATATTCGCGAAATTTCCACGCATCCCAAGGCAACTCCCAAATATCCGCATCCTTACTTTCTATAAATACTTCAAAGGATGCAGAGCTGCCGCCGCTTTCGCGAAGCTCTTTTCTCAGATTTCGCTCAATTCCCGTGTAAAAATCCTCACTAGCCAGCCATCGGCTCATGGCTTCATTCAAACCTCGATATATAGCACCAGGGTTGTCTTCAGAAATATTTGTTATTCCTGTTTGCTTGATTTTAATCCCAGAAGCGGTTCGGGTAGATATCACCGCACCGCAAATAATTTTCCACCTTGCGTGCAGCTTCTCAACTTCGGGTGCTGGCGGCAAACTTCCTTCAAATTTATAAACTGTTATTCCGCTTTGTTTAATCTCCGCTACGATGTGAGGAAAGCCGTCTTTTAAACTGCCGAACCCTAAAGCCAAGATAATTCTTAAGCTCATAAATTAGATACGGGTAAAGTTAATGACAAAATCATACCACAAAAGTTTCTGTGATGCTTAAATCATCTAAAGTTACTCGAATACTAAAGCTCTCGTTTGGATCTACGTGAAAATCGTTCAGCAAAATGCACAAGTTCTGAACCGTTGATTCTACCTCGTGTAGATTTTCTCCAGTGTCTGATATTAACGACAGTTTAATATTGACTGGCAGGTAAGGTTCTCCGATCGCCGGATGGAGTTGGACGTGAACTCTGAGAGTGCGATCGTCCTCTTCAGCAATAGCAACCAACAAAGCAACACTCGTCCTTCCGAAACGCATTCCCAAGTCTATCAACTTAGCCCGCGTCACATCAGCTTCGGGAAACCTATTGATGCTGCTTTGACGCCCCTGCAAGGCAGATTCTCTTCTCAAATTTCCACCTCCTCGCAATGCAAAATTGGGGTTTTCTTCAGGAAAAATTAGGTTTTCTAAATTTTCTTTACCTTGCTCAATTTTCTGCCAACCTTTTTCTGCAACATTCTTCAACCAATTGCCTAAATTAGATTTAACCGGGTTTTCAATTTCCACAGGGGAAGTCGAAGGCTGCGGATTGAAGATTGATTCAACCGACTCCCAATTAGATGTAAATACATTCTCCAACCACAGACGCAGATTGACTTGAGATTCAGATATATGTTCCAGGTGGAGCAAGAAGTCATCCAGGGAATGCAACTCGCTCAATACTAATTCCCCCGTCCCCGCAGTTGGGGAAAATCCCAGCAATCTTGCTTCCTTTTCATCCTCATCAATTTCTACTACAATATAACCGATGCGTTCCTCCCTGGCTTCTATGGGAACAGGGCAGATTTCAGGTAAATTAGTCGAGGAATATTCCTGGGCATTTTCACCTTGCTTGCCCGCGCTTCTAAGTGGGCGACACTCAATTTTGCCCAAGCCTTTAATATACAAATCTGCCACATTTTCAAAAATGCGAATTACTGGGTCCCAGCTATCGCATTTAGTCAAGTCAGTTTCCATATCTAAAATTTTTAAATAATCGCAAACTGCCAACACTGCCAAAGTGTTGAGATAAAGTTGTTCTACTTTTTGTGGATGGTTGTGTTCGGAAGCAAATTGCCATGCTAGACGAATTGCTTTTTGGGTAATTGGCATTGGCAATGATTGGATTCCGGCAGTAGTATTTTTCATTTTCCTACTTTAACTCCTTGTATAATTAATAGTCATGATTTTCGCGAAAATCAGCCAAAAGAGGGCGACATTTCTTTTTGTAAAAGCCGTGAATTGTCGGATAAGGACAGGCAAACTCTGCTGCTATTGTTGTAAATTTTTGACCCGATGACAAACTTCTCAATATAACTTGACAAGTTAGATCTTTTCGTCCTCGAATGTGCTCGTTTAACACCCCATTAGGGTTAGTCTCGATCCAGATTTTGACTTCTTCAAAGTATTGAATACATTCGAGAATATGGCTTTCATCCTCAGCGGGCAAAATTTCGATTCGATCGATCGGCATTCCGTCTTCTGAAATTTTTTCTCGATCGCATCTCCTCTGATTTTCTCTATCTACTCTGGAAGCCCAATTTAGCAGCCGCCACTTGAAATAATTATTGAACCAAGTTATGACACTGCTGCGATCGCGATTGTACTTAGTGCCAGTGCGGGATTCGCACAAATTGCTATAGAAAAACTCCCACTGTTCTTGCAAAGCGTCTTCATAGTAAGGTACGTTATCCTTCCAGATCAGACCGGAGTTTGTCATTTTAATCACAAGCTGATTCACCAAACGTCTTCGCTTCCAAGAGTTCGAGGTTTCCTGACAAATTTGGGTGACAAGGCTGTCGAACTCTTGATATAGCAGTTGGCGATCGGATGGGTGGTCTTCCCCCTCGGAGGGGATGTACTCATCATTCATAGTTCAGTGCGGCCGCAACTTTGTTCCTACATTTACTTATCAGGGTAAGTTGGAGGAATTTATGCGAAATTCTGAATTTTTTTTGGGCGGATGGTTGAAAGCGTTGCTGTGCGCTGGATTTGGCCGTTCAATTAGATGTGAATTTTTGTTAAGACGCATCAAAACCAAAGAAACCGGGTTTTTGCGATTTATGCAGGTTTGTAACGAAGTATTCTGCGAAAAACCCGGTTTCTGACCACCAGTGCGTAACACCGATCGCCCTTAAATCCCGAAAACACCCGTTATTCCGTACTTTCACTGGTGTTTGCAAAACTTTATCAAAAAAAACTTGAGATTTTTGCATAAAACTACTGAGCTCACCCTGATAAGTAAATAGGAATAACAAAAAGGCTTTAGGGGCGATCGCCCTTTGGTGTTAACAACCAGATCGATCGGGCAATCCGGCTATCTCGTAATTCCGCAGTCCGGCAGGGGTTTAAACCCCTGCCTCAAAGCGAAAGTCGTCTGAAGACGACTGAAGAATTTACAAGTCCTCTTTGAGAGGACTTTAGCTATGAGGCGGGGAATTCATTCCCTGCCGGAATGTGGGGAAGCGGGTTATTCGATCGCCCTTAAAATCCCAAAAACACCCGTTGTTCCGTACTTTCACCAGTGTTTGCAAAACTTTACAAAAAAAATCCGTAGAGTTCTGCATAAAACTACCGAGCTCACCCCGATCAGTAAATAGGAATAACAAAAAGGCTTTAGGGGCGATCGATCTTTGGCGCTAACAACCAGATCGATGGCGCAATCCGGCTATCTCGTAATTCCGCAGCAGTCCGGCAGGGGTTTAAACCCCTGCCTCAAAGCGAAAGTCGTCTGAAGACGACTGAAGAATTTACCAGTCCTCTTTGAGAGGACTTTGGCTATGAGGCGGGGAATTCATTCCCCGCCGGATTGTGGGAAAGCGCGTGATTCGATCGCCCTTAAATCCCGAAAACACCCGTTGTTCCGTACTTTCACTGGTGTTTGCAAAACTTTATCAAAAAAAACTTGAGAGTTTTGCATAAAACCACTGAGATCACCCTGATAAATAAACAGAAGGGAAATTACGAAGTTCGATCGCACTTGTTGAGATTTATTCAAAAGTCGCATCGCGCGTAAATTCCCGATCGAAATCCGAACCAAATTCCCAACGGATATGGGAAAGGGGTTCTTCCGATGTTGGTTTAGTCTATTTCCACGGTTGCATTTATTGAGTTCATTTGAACTGGTAATTGCGACAACAGAGTTGAAGTGCGATCGCACTTCGCGAGACTTCAGTTTGGGTAAATGACGGATATACGACAGCTAGAGAGTACGAAAGTGCAGAAGTGCGATCGGGCTTGTCGATAGAGTCGCTTTGTCAATTTTCAGAACACATTGTATCTACCATGCGAGGATAAATATCATGGCTACTTCTAAAGAATTTGATTTCGATAAAGTCTACGACCAACTGGTTGAAGATGGGGGTAAATCTCATCTTCTCTATGTCAATGGAATTCGTACTCTCGACTTTGAGTTTAATCGTGACCTGAATTTACTTGACGCACAATGGAAAATCCGTAACAATAAATGGGCGCAAGGTGAATCAGGTTTTCGAGGCTCAATTGAACTAGATGACAGATACTTAAATACATCAGGTGGGAAAGATTTTGTAGACCTTGCTTCCTTTGCAACTAATTTTGTCTTTGAAATGGCTCTTAATAATCTTATTAATTTTGATGATTGGAGTCCTAGCAAAGCCAAAGATTATAAAGACGCTCAAGATTCTGGTTTTAATTTAGGTGATTTTTTTGGCTCGTTTCTTGGCAAGTTTCAAAAAGCTTTTGATTTATTTAATGAATTTGGAGAGGCTTATGAATTAGCTAAAAGCTTTGTGAATGTTTTTGCTAGTGGCGGAAGCGCAGTTAATCTTTTCAGCGATGCAGATTTTACAGCCAAGGCAATAAAGTTTCTGCAAAAATTTTTGCCAGAGCCAATTGATGCTGCAATTAATAGTTTGTTTGATGCTCTTAACCCAGATTTAAAGGAAGCTCTCAAACAATTCTGGTATCCAGATATAGCACCTAGTCAGGACGTAAATAGCCTGTGGGTTCCAGATGTAAACAAATGGCTTATTACACCAAATAATTCTCTAATTCTAGTTGGTCACTCTCAAGGCAACTTTTTCCTAGAAGATGGCTTGCAAGAAATCGGAGGAGCTAGCAAGGCAGATCGAATTAAAGTCCTAGCAATGGGTTCGCCAAGTAGCTATATCAATGCGGGCGGTCTTACTTTATATAAAGGAGAAAATGTTTCCAACAATAATCTCAAAAATAACGATCCAGTAACATGGCTTCAACTCGATCAGCCTAACCCATTTGTCTGGGAAAAATTAACTAAAATTTTTCAATTAGGAGTTGGAATGATCGGTCCAGGAATTAGCGAACATGAATTTAACGTATACCTGGCTCAACACAAAAATGTTGTTGATGATTATTTGAAGAATGTTTTCTACGAACTACACCCCAAAGGATTCTATTTCCCCAAAGGAACGGTTACTACGAGTTCTACCAATGATGATGATTGGGTTCAAGGAGATGGTAACATTCAGGGTGGCTTACGCAACGATGTTTTGCAAGGGACAGGTGACAGTGACAATTTAACAGGCGATTCTGGCTTCGACTTTTTGGACGGCGGACCAGGAGGAACTGATACTGCTAGTTACTCCGGCAGTCCAATTGGAATTAAAGTTTGGGCAGACAAAGTTGGTAATTCCGATGTTTACAAAGTTGAAGATGGCTTTGTGGTAAAAGGCGCGAAAACTGTAGACACTCTGGGAAATATCGAAATCATCAGCGGCTCAAATTTTGCCGATCAAATGACTGGCGGTGAGTACAGCGATATCTTCTACGGCCAAGGCGGAAACGACCTTTTTTGGGGACAAAAAGGAGACGATACATTCTACGGTGGCACTGATAATGACACAGCTTACGGCGGCGATGACAATGATGACCTTCGAGGTGATGAAGGCAGCGACGATTTAAGAGGAGAAAACGGCAATGACACTCTCTACGGCGGTCAAGATAACGACTTCCTCTACGGTGGCGATGGCGAAGATGAACTGCGTGGCGAACAAGGTGCCGATGACCTCCGAGGAGAAAATGGCAATGACTCTCTCTACGGCGGCACCGAAAATGATTCCTTATACGGTGGCCAAGGTGAAGACAAACTCTACGGGGAAGAAGGAGACGATGACTTAAAAGGAGAAGAAAACAATGATTCTCTTTACGGCGGAACTGGCAAAGATACCCTCAATGGCGGCACTGGAAATGACGACTTGCGAGGCGAACAAGGCGATGATTTGTTACAAGGAGAAGCCGGAAACGACATTTTATATGGTGGCGAAGACCAAGACCAACTTTATGGTGGATTAAATGCCGACTTACTTTACGGCGAAGCTGGCAGCGACCAACTTTTTGGTGAAGATGGCGACGACATCCTCGATGGCGGTAGCGATAACGATGTCCTTATCGGAGGCAGCGGCGATGACAAACTCTACGGCCGCGCAGACAACGATATCATCCAAGGCAACACGGGCGAAGACTACGCCGAAGGTGGCAGCGGCCGCGACTTCATCCAAGGCAACGAAGGCAACGACATCCTCTACGGACAAGACGGCAGCGACACCATCGAAGGCAACGCAGACGATGACTTCATTGATGGTGGCAACGGCCAAGACTTGCTTTCCGGCAATACCGGAGATGACAGAATTTACGGACAAGCTGGCAACGACATCATCCAAGGCAACGAAAATAATGACTGGCTAGAAGGCGGCGACGGCCAAGACATCATTGATGGCGGGGCCGACGACGATGATATTTACGGACAAGCTGGCGAAGACAATCTTTTCGGCAGTCAAGGCCAAGATTACATCGACGGTGGTGACGGCAAAGATACTCTGTTTGGCGGCTTCGATGATGACGTACTTTTAGGCCAAGGTGGCGATGACACTCTCAACGGCAACGCTGGCAATGACGAATTATTTGGCGGTACTGGCGATGACTCGTTAATCGGAGAAATCGGCGATGATTTAATTGACGGGGGAGAAGGAGTCGATCTCGTTAATTACAAAAACTCTCCCAGTGGCGTTATCGTTAATATTGACGAAAATAGCGACTACGACAACAACACCAACCAACGTTTCAAAGAATTCGTCACCGCAGTTAATCCCAGCGAATATTACACCGAACTCGAACGGGACTTTGAAATTGCGGCCGGTACTGGTAAAGACGGTTTTGGCACTACCGATGCTTTGAGAAATTTAGAAGATATCATCGGTACTCGCTTTGAAGACATCTTAATGGGCAACGAAAAAGATAACCGAATTTGGGCATTAGAAGGCAACGATTTATTAATTGGCAATGCCGGCAATGACTCATTTTACGGCGGAGAAGGCATCGACATTCTCAGCTACCGCCGCGACCCGAACGGCGTTACTGTGAATTTACAAACAGGCGATGCTACCGACGGCTGGGGAGACCAAGACAAAATTGCCGATATTGAAAACGTCGCCGGTTCTCGGCATGACGATAATATTACCGGCGACGATACCGTTAACGTTATCACTGGCGATGCTGGGGACGATCGCATTTACGGACTCGCTGGCCACGACAAACTCTACGGCGAATTCGGCAACGACCTAATCTACGGCGGCGAAGGCGGCGACAGCATCTACGGCAACCAAGACCGAGACACCCTATACGGTGAAGCCGGTCGAGACTACATCCGAGGTGGCGATGCCGACGACTTAATCTACGCCGGTAGCGATGACGACACCGTTGCCGGAGACGCTGGTTACGGCAACGACACAATTTTTGGCGAAACAGGCAAAGACCTACTCTACGGTGGCGCTGGCGACGATTTCGTGTACGGCGGCGAAGACAAAGACACCATCTACGGCGAAGGCGAAAACGACAAACTCTACGGAGAAGCAGACACCGACCTCATCTACGGCGGCACCGGCGACGACGAACTCTCCGGCGGCGACGACCAAGACACCCTCATCGGCGAAGCCGGCAACGACACTCTCGCAGGCGATGCAGGCGACGACACCCTAGACGCCGGAACAGGCAACGACTATCTCTACGGCGGTACCGGCAAAGACACCCTGAATGCCGGCCTCGGCAACGACCAACTCTACGGCGGGGACGATGCCGACATCCTCCTAGGCAAAGAAGGCGACGACAACCTTTACGGCGAAGCGGGCGACGACACCCTCGATGCAGCAGAAGGCAACGACAACCTCTACGGTGGCGATGGCAAAGACATTCTCGATGCCGGAATTGGCAACGACCAACTTTGGGGTGGTCAAGACGATGACACTTTATACGCCAAAGCCGGCGACGACAACCTGTTTGGCGAAGGTGGCAACGACACCCTCGATGCAGCAGAAGGCAACGACAGTCTCTACGGTGGCGACGGCAAAGACATTCTCGATGCCGGGATTGGCAACGACTATCTCTGGGGTGGTCAAGACGACGATACTTTATCAGCCCAAGCTGGCGACGACTACCTGTTTGGCGAAGGCGGCAACGACAGCCTCGATGCAGCCGAAGGTAACGATTCCCTTTACGGCGATAGTGGCAAAGACTTTCTCAATGCTGGCGCAGGCAACGACTATCTCTGGGGTGGTCAAGACGACGACACTTTATCAGCCCAAGCTGGCGACGACTACCTCTACGGCGAAAACGGCGATGACATCCTCGATGCTGGCGAAGGCAACGATTCCCTCTACGGCGAAAACGGCAAAGACATTTTAGATGCCGGAAGTGGCAATGACTATCTGTGGGGAGGTCAAGGCGATGACACTTTATCAGCCAAAGCCGGCGATGACAACTTGTTTGGGGAATCTGGCAACGACATCCTCGATGCAGCAGAAGGCAACGATTCCCTCTACGGTGGCGACGGCAAAGACACCCTGTTCGGTCAAGCTGGCAACGACTTATTGCAAGGCGGTTTCGGCGACGACTCACTCTTAGCAGGCGACGGCAACGATACCCTTCTCGGTCAAGCTGACAGCGACACTCTGTACGGCTTCGGTGGCGATGACATCCTGGAAGGCAACTCAGGGAAAGACCGACTTTTTGGGGAACTCGGCAACGACTCCCTCGACGGCGGTACTGAAAACGATACCCTCGAAGGCGGCGACGGTAACGACATTCTCGACGGTGGTGATAATAACGACAGTTTGTTCGGACAAGTCGGTAATGACACGGTTATCGGCAACCGTGGCGATGACATTGTTGACGGCGGTTTGGGCAATGATTTGCTTCAGGGCAACCAAGGGCGCGATCGAATTTACGGTCAATCCGGCCTCGATACCCTGTTCGGTGGCGACGATAGCGACACTCTTTGGGGAGGAGACGACGCGGACAACTTGCTGGGAGAATCCGGCAGCGATACC
>NZ_JAUBRC010000046.1:0-49727 GCF_036701635.1 Microcoleus sp. N9_B4
TTCTTCCTTCTTCCTTCTTCCTTCTTCCTTCTTCCTTCTTCCTTCTTCCTTCTTCCTTCTTCCTTCTTCCTTCTTCTATAAAAAGTCGATCGCCCGCAATTCAAACACCATGCAAAATCCCGGAGCTTTGGTGACTGTAAAAGCAGCCATCAAACCCCCAGGATTTAAGTTTGTCCTCTTAAACGAGGCTCAAATTATCCGCAGTGAGCTTTAACTCAATCAGCAGTAGCCAATTCGGTACTGGCACCACCGCGCTTCCGCGTCAGAGTATTGAAAAGCATCTGACCAACTGCTTTAATCAAATTGCCTTCTAACTCCATGAACATCTTCATGTTCATGCCAAAAGCTGCATTAGCTTCGTCAACAATTCGTTCTGCTGTTGCTTCGTCAATCGGCAGTTCATTCATTGCGTGACGGTAGTTAGCCTTGAATTCTTTTTCATCAGGAATATCCTGGAATTCATAGAAAGCAGTGCCTTCTCCGTCGGAAAGATTCATCCCGCGCTGGGCAATTCCCTTCAGGATTTGTCCGCCGGATAAATCGCCAAGGTAGCGAGTGTAAGAGTGAGCTACTAACAGTTCCGGTGCGGTCGCCGAAATCTCGTGAATGCGCTGCACATAAGCTTTGGCTGCGGCTGACGGAGCTACTTGTTCGCGCCAATTCGCACCGTAGTAGTAAAATAAATCTTGCTCTAAGCTTTGTTTGCGATTCAACTCAGAAAAGTAAATTTTTGAAACAACCGGGTGCTGCTTTTGGCGTTCCATTTCCTCTTCGATTGCCGAGTAGACAAAGTAGAGGTTTCCTACTAACTTCCGGTAAGAAGTTTTTTCTACAACGCCTTTTAAAAAACACTTGACAAAACCGACGTTTTCTGCCATTGTGTGGGACTTTTTGGTTCCCTCACGCAACTTGGTCGCTAAATTGATGCTCATGCTATATTTGTCCAACCTTCTATTTTTGTGGTAGCTGATGGATGCGCCAAAAATCTAAAATTTACCTAAGTTTTTACCTTAGATCGATTTGATGAGAGATTGTATTAATTTTTATAACAAAAGTTGGCAGTAGTCAGTCGTCAGTTGGCAGTTGGCAGTTGGCAGTTGGCAGTTGGCAGTAGTCATCAGTCATCAGCCACTAACTAATGACTAATGACTAATGACTCATCCTCGCCAGCAAACAACTGTCAACTGTCAACTGTCAACTAACTTAGATGTCCAAGTCGAGGAGGTTGAGTTTGGGGCCGTAGGTTTCAATGAATTCGCGGCGGGGGGCGACACGATCGCCCATTAAGATCGTAAAGATGCGATCGGCCTCAGCAGCGTCTTCAATCTCCACCCGTTTCAGCGTCCGAGTTTCTGGGTTCATCGTTGTATCCCACAACTGTGTCGGCATCATTTCACCCAAACCTTTGAACCGCTGAATGGTGTAGTTAGCATTCGCCGGAAATTCATTGCGGATGAGATTGTTCATTTCGCGATCGCTGTAACAGTAATAATGATTCCGTCCCCGTTCCACTTTATAGAGAGGAGGGCAAGCAATATAGATGTAACCTTGTTCTACAAGTGCCCGCTGATAGCGGTAGAAGAAAGTCAGCAACAGCGTGCGGATGTGAGCACCATCTACGTCAGCGTCAGTCATAATTACGATGTGGTGATACCGCAATTGACCCGGATCGAATTCTTCGCCTTTGATGCCCAAACCCAGGGCTGTAATTAACGATTGAATTTCGTTATTTTTGTAGATTTTGGCGTCGTCGGTTTTCTCAATGTTGAGAATTTTACCGCGCAAAGGCAGGATTGCTTGGAATTGGCGATCGCGCCCTTGTTTTGCCGATCCGCCTGCAGAATCCCCTTCCACCAGGTAGATCTCAGACAGGGCAGGGTCTCTGGAACTACAGTCCGCTAATTTTCCAGGCAAAGGAGACGATTCTAAGACGGATTTTCGGCGCACTAAATCGCGGGCGCGACGGGCGGCTTCAGCAGCCTTAAATGCCTGAATTGCTTTTTCCAAAATAGCGTCAGCTACCTGGGGGCGAAACTCCAAATATTCTGTTAATACTTCGCCTACCAAGGAATCGACAATTCCCCGAACTTCTGTATTTCCTAGCTTAGTTTTAGTTTGGCCTTCAAATTCCGGGTCTGGGACTTTCACAGAAATGACTGCTGTCAAACCTTCGCGAACGTTTTCGCCGGCGAGGTTGGGCTCGTTTTCTTTGATTTTGTTGCGCTTGCGGGCGATCGAATTCATCGTCCGCGTCAAAACAGCCTTCAAACCTTCTAAGTGCGTGCCACCGTCGATCGTCCGAATGTTGTTCGCAAAACCTAAAACGTTGTCGCTAAAAGCATCAACGCACCACTGCAAAGCCACTTCTATCTGCACGTTGTTGCGTTCTCCTTGCACGTAGATCACTTCTTCGTGCAGAGGCTGCTTCTCGCGGTTCATGTAGGCGATATATTCCTTGATTCCGCCCTCGTAACAGTATGTTTCGATGCGAGGTTCGCTACTTTTGAGCAGTTCCAAACGGTGGTCGCTAAACGTAATTCTCACGCCCGCATTCAAGTAACCCAATTCTCGCAAGCGCCCGGCGAGTGTAGTGTAATCAAATTCAATGCCCGTGCTAAATATTTGAGTATCTGGCAAGAAAGAAACTGAAGTGCCGGTGCGAGTGCCTTTGTTGGGCTTGGCAGTAAGTTCAGTAACTGGATTGCCTCTTTCGTAGCGCTGTAAATGTTCTTTTTGGTCGCGCCAAACTGTCACTTCTACCCACTCGGACAGCGCGTTAACAACAGAAATACCTACACCGTGCAATCCTCCAGAAACCTTGTAGCCACCACCGCCAAATTTACCGCCGGCGTGGAGTACAGTCATTACTGTTTCTATTCCCGATTTGCCAGTCTTAGCAACGATGCCGGTCGGGATACCCCGACCGTCGTCTGTCACGGTAACGGAACCGTCGGCGTTGATGTCAATCTCGATGTGAGTGCAGTGGCCAGCCAGCGCCTCATCTATGGAATTGTCCACAACCTCGTAAACTAGATGGTGGAGTCCTCGCGGGCCGGTGGTACCGATGTACATCCCCGGTCGTTTACGGACTGCTTCGAGACCTTCGAGAACTTGAATCTGGTCGGCGCTGTAGCTGCTGGTCATACAAAAATAGCTCCAATAATGAGGCCTAAAGCCCCAAAAGCTTCTAAAATGGGAAAACTCCTAAAATTATAGCACAAAACCGTTAAAGGCGATGCTAGGGCTTTCTGAAGGGAAATTTATCGGGGGGACGTACCCGGCATAGTAGTTTTACTTGGGGAGCTATTGACATTTGGTGGCGGGGCTGTTAGCCGGAAGGTTGAGAAGTGCGATCGCCCGCGGCAGTCTACTGCAAGTCATTAATATTTTTGTAATTCTTGCTTTCGGCGCAATGCCCGCGCTTTGCGTGCTTCTGCTTCTGCGTCGCGGGCCTCGATCGCCTGTTGGACGATCGCCCCTGCAACTTCCGGGTGGGCTGTCAAATATTCCATCAACTCTTTTTCTACCAAAGATTTAACGATTTCTTGTACTTCCGGGTTAACCAGCCGACTTTTCGTCGGGCCTTCAAACTCGGGATTCGGTAATTTAACGGCAATGACGGCGGTGAAGCCACACTCTAAAACTTCATTCCCCATTAAAACTGGGTCTGTATTTTTGAGTTTGCCCAGTTGGTGGCCGATCGCACTTACCACCGGCCTCACTGCCAATTGAAAGGTTTTAATGTAAGTGCCACCATCGATATTCCGAACGCAGTTAGTAAAACCAAACAGTCGGCTGTAGGAATTATCTTGATTCAGAAGGTGCCACTGACAGGCTATTTCTACTTGTACGTCGTCTCGATCGCCCTGAATGTAAATAATATCTTCGTGCAGCGGTTCGACATCAGAGTTCAGGTAGGCGACATATTCCCGGATGCCGCCGGGGAAGCAGTAAGTTTCGATGCAGGGAGAACTGCTGCCTAGCATTTCCAAGCGGTTGTCAGTCAAAATAATTTTCAAACCGGGATTGAGATAAGCAAGCTGCCGCAGATGAAGGGCAAGAGTGGCGCGATCGAACTCAATGCCATTCTTAAAAATCTCCACATCTGGTTTGAAACAAATCGACGTACCCATGCGGTTTTCGGAACTGGGTTTAACTGTCAGCGGCGTAACTGCCATGCCTTTCTCAAAACGCTGGTTGTAAATTTGCTCCTGGCGCCAAACAGTCACCTGCAACCATTGAGACAAAGCATTGACAATTGCTAGCCCAAGTCCGTGGATACCTCCAGAAACCTTGTAGCCGTCGCCACTCCTGCCAGCAAAGCAGAGAACCGTTAAAACTGCTTCCAAGAATGATTTGCCAGTTTTGGAATGAATCTCGGTGGGAATTCCCCGCCCGTTGTTTGTCACGGTAACGGAACCGTCGGCGTTGAGGTCAACCTCGATGTGAGTGCAGTAACCGGCCAGCGCTTCGTCGATGGAATTGTCAACAACCTCGTAAACTAAATGGTGGAGTCCTCGCGGGCCCGTGCTACCGATGTACATCCCCGGTCGTTTGCGAACTGCTTCCTGATCTTCGAGAACTTGAATCTGGTCGGCGCTGTAGCTGCTGGTCATACAACAATACCTCCAATAATGAGGCTTAAAGCCCCGAAAGCTTCTAAAATGGGAAAACTTTTAAAATTATAGCACAAAACCGTTAAAGGCGATGCTAGGGCTTTCTGAAGGGAAATTTATCGGGGGGACGGAGGGGAATAGTTTTGAGATTGCTTCGCGACTCCCCATGCGTAGCGCGGTGAATCAGTGTAGGAGAGACGGGAAAGCATTGAGAGGAGAGGATTTGAGAGTTTTTATAGGGAAACGTGCGACAGCTTATGCCTAGATTAATTACGATTTGTGGGGCGACGGCGACGGGGAAGTCGGGAGTGGCTTTGGCTTTGGCGGGGCGACTGCAATCCTCGATTCTGAGTGCGGACTCCCGTCAAGTGTACCGCGAATTTGACATCGGAACCGCAAAACCGACGGCGGTCGATCGCACTTGTGTACCGCATCACTTAATTGACATCTGCGATCCGACAGAAACTCTGACACTAGCAGATTACCAACAGCAAGCTCAAAATTTAATTGCTGCTGTCGATTTTCCTGTTTCTCCCCCCCTGTTGTTGGTGGGAGGGACGGGCTTATATATTAAATCGATCGTGCGCGGTTTGAAAATTCCGATGGTAGCGCCGATGCCCGAATTGCGATCGCAACTTGCAGAACTCGGACAATCTCAATGTTACGCGATGTTGCAGCAGGTCGATCGCTCTGCCGCTGAGAAAATTCACCTCAATGACCCAGTAAGAACTTTAAGAGCACTGGAAGTATTTTATGTCACGGGTCGCCCTATTTCCGAACAGCAGGGGGAAAATCCTCCCAATTATCCTATTTTACAAATTGGGTTGGATTGCGATATGGAGGTTTTGGTCGATCGTATCAAACAGCGCACCGAACAAATGCTAGAACGCGGTTGGATTGCTGAAGTAGAATATTTGTGTAAAAAATATGGCTGCGACTTGCCACTGTTGAACACGCTGGGCTATCAGGAAATGAAACAATATTTGGCTGGCGACATTAAGCTGGAAGAAGCCAAAGAATTAACAATTTTGCACACGCGGCAATTTGCGAAGAGACAGCGGACTTGGTTTCGAGCTTATCCTGAAATTGAATGGTTTGATGTTAGCGCACCAGATTTGCTAGAAAGAGTTTGGCAGAGAGTTGAAGAGTTTGAGGGACGCAGATCAAGACTGATGTAATTTCAATTTTTCGTTCCCCGGCAGAGCCTGGGAATGCCTGAATCCGAGGCTCTGCCTCGCGGGAATAGGGAGGCAGAGCCTCCGGATCTGCGTTCCTAGGCAGAGCCTAGAAACGAGGGGAAATGCGTCAATTAACTGTACAAACTCGCCACATATTCACCATAACCGTTATAGGGCAAAGTTGGGCGAGTTTCCCACGACCAACTGTTACCGGGGCCGACTATCCGTTCGCTGGCCTGCGACCATCTGGGGTGTGGCTTGTCGGGTTCGACATTTGCTTCAAAGGCATATTCGTTGGGGCCGATTGTATTCCAAAAAGTGGCGGGCTGTTGTTCGACAAATTCAATTTTTACGATCGACTTTGCGCCCTTAAAACCGTACTTCCAAGGAATCACTTGTCGCAGCGGCGCACCATTTTGTTTTGGTAGCTTTCGGCCATACAAGCCTGTGGCAAAAAATGCTAAATCGTTTGCCATTTCTTCAATTCGCAGACCTTCGGTATAAGGCCAAGGATAAAATTGCGACATCAAACCGGGGCCGGGAGTAATTTTGGGGTCGTAAAATGAGGTGAAGCGAACGAATTTAGCCTTCGATTGCGGTTCGACATCCGCCATCAGTAATTTCATGGGAAATCCGACCCAAGGAACTACCATCGCCCACGCTTCTACACAGCGAAATCGATAAACTCGTTCTTCGATAGGGAATTTCTTTTCGAGGTCGTTAATATCATAAGTTCGGGGATTTTTTACTAAACCGCCTACTTCTACTTTCCAGTTTTCTGTTGGCAAAGCTTGAGCTGCTTGCCAAATAGATTTTGTGCCGCCGTATTCGTAAAAATTGTTGTATTTTGTAGCTAAGGCTTCGTCGGTAATCGCTCGATCGACTTTCGCAAAGGCGGGATTCCGGCTCAATTCCGAATATGCTTGGGTTGAGCTTTGATCCAGAGCAGTTTTTGAGCTAGGATTGCTTTGGCAGCCCGTCAGCGGTAGCAGCGAAGCTGTCACGCCGGCGCCAATTAAGTTTGTCATGAAGCGGCGGCGGTTGAGAAATGCTGTTTCTGGGGTAATTTGTGGGTTGAGAATTTCCCAAGATTTGGGTACGCGAATTAAGGGCATAAGTAATAGTTAAAAGTTAGTAGTTCGTTTGGCGAAAGTTGCCAAAATTTTAATCGGTTACTCGATTGGATATTTGCAGTTTTAGATTGACTCCATAGAAAAAAGAATCGCGGATATTTGGCACTGTCTTGCGATTGCTTTGCTGCGATCGCAATGCAAGTATTCGCAATGACAGTATAGCTTAATTCGGTAACAACTGAGATATTGCACCATTCTCAATAACAGGCTTTCCGACCTGTTCCACAAAGAATGATTTTCTTGTGGGGTGGGCAGGAGAGCCCGCTTGTACGATCGACCTATTAAACCTTGCTCGCAGGAAACTCAGCAATAATTAACGTGCGATCGCCCGCGTGCAATGGTGGCGAAAATCTGGGAAACAATTATGATCAAGCAAAGATTCCAATTATTTAATTTGTCCACAGGAAGCGGCACGCACCGCCCCGCTTTCCTCCCCCACCAGCAATAATGTCGGACGGGGGTCTCCAGCGGAAAGACAAATGAGTTACTGCACCAATCCCAATTGCCAGAATCCCCAAAATCTCGATCGCGCGACAGTCTGCAAAAGCTGCGAGTCGAACCTGCTGCTAAAAGGGCGCTACCGAGTCTTTCACACCCTCGGTCAAAGTCTTACTTGCCGCACCTTCTTAGCAGTCGATGAAGACCAACCTTCGCAACCCCGTTGCGTCATTCAACAGTTCTGCACGCCCGCAGGCACAGCGGACGGTCAAAACCCCCTAAACCGGACTTTTCGCGGCTCAGCCTCAGTTCTCGACGAGTTGGGCAAACATCCCCAAATACCGAAACTGCTGGCATCTTTTGAAGTCGAAGGCTGCCAGTATTTAGTGCAAGAATACATCGAAGGCCGCAATTTAGCCGATCGGCTTTCAGAAAAAGGTGTTGTTAAAGAAATTCAAATTTGGTATCTGCTGAGCGAATTGTTGCCAGTCCTGCAATTTGTTCACGAACATCAACTGATTCACGGAGATATCAAACCGTCGAATATTATTCACCGCAAAACTCCCCAAGCATCGCCAGCTTTCGCAGGGAAAGAGGATCTACATCCCCTGTCCCAGGAAAGTGCCTCTGGGCTAGTTTTAGTCGATTTCGGCGCGGCAATTCCGGCTAATAGCGGGCCGCTGAAAACAAAAACGGTGACAGGTTCTGCAGAATACGCGGCCCCGGAACAAATTAAAGGCCAAGCGATTAAGAGCAGCGACATCTACAGTTTGGGCGTCACTTGCATTCACTTGTTAACGGGAATGTCGCCCTTTGATTTGTTTGACATCAAATCCGAAAGTTGGACTTGGAGACATTATTTAAAAGTACCAGTTTCGGCGCGACTCGGCCGCATTCTGGATAAAATGGTGCAGCGAGAACCATCAAAACGCTATCGATCTACCGAGGCAATTCTCACAGACATGAAATACGGCCCGGCACCGGTAGACGTGATTCTCAGCAAACCCAAGTGGACTTTGGCCATGTGGGGAGGAACTGCGGTTGCCCTGCTGTCCGTAGTGCTGGGTTCTCGCTTGCCATCGACCGTACCACAGGCTTTCACTTCTTCTGAGCCTGTTTCTAGCATTCCCGAAATTCGGTTCAATCCGCCCCCGATGCAGGATTTCAACGGTGAGGCATCGCAGTCCCGGCCCGCAGTGCGGACTCTGGCTGATCAAGACAAAAACCCGGTTTGGGCGGTAGCAGTTGCTCCCCAGGGCCGCGTGATAGTCAGCGGGAATAACGACGGCACAATTCACTTGCGGCACAAGCGTCACGGCAAGCTGCTCAAGGTTTTAGCAGGACATTTGGGGCCGGTGTGGTCGGTGGCAGTCAGTCCCGACGGCAGGACGATCGCCAGCGGTGGCGTTGACGGTACGATTAAATTGTGGAATTTCTATTCGGGCAAGTTAATTCGGACTTTGGACGGACACACAGACGGCGTGTTCTCGGTAGTTTTCAGTTCCGATAGCCATACCGTGGCCAGTGTCGGTAAGGACAAAACTTTGAAGTTGTGGCAAGTCGAAGGCGGGGCCGAGTTGGAAACTCTCAAGCAGGTTTTTGACGAGGTGCAGTCGGTGGCTTTCAGTCCCGATCGAGAAACTTTGGCGATCGGCAGCAGCGACGGTAAGATCAACCTGTGGAACTGGCAGACTGGGGAATTGA
This sequence comes from Microcoleus sp. N9_B4, assembly GCF_036701635.1. Classification (NCBI taxonomy): domain Bacteria; kingdom Bacillati; phylum Cyanobacteriota; class Cyanophyceae; order Oscillatoriales; family Microcoleaceae; genus Microcoleus; species Microcoleus sp. N9_B4. Next base: position 9,070 of record NZ_JAUBRC010000046.1, read on the forward strand.
AACAAACTCTTTGGGGTCATTCCGAGGCGGTTTGGTCTCTGGCCATCAGCCCGGACGGTCAAACTCTCGCCAGCGGCAGTTGGGACAAGACGGTGAAGTTGTGGGATATCAGCGCAAATAATCAGTCCCAGCAACCCAACGGTTCTCTGCTGCGGACTTTGATCGGCCATTCCGACAAGGTTAAGTCCTTGGCTTTCAGTCCCGACGGAGACAAACTCGCCAGCGCCGATTTGAGCGGGACTATCAAGCTGTGGCGCATGAGTTCCGGCGATATCGCGGGTACGCTGAAGGGTCATTCTACCTGGGTGGATTTGGCTTTTAATCCTCAAGACAAAACTCTGATCAGTGGCAGTTTTGACGACACGATTAAAGTGTGGCGACTGTCTCCTTAATTTTTTCGATCGCCCGTTCAATCAATTTTTGAACAGCTAGGGCGATCGAACATTCAGTTAATTGATATATCAACACTTCGGATAGTTTCAATGCCCACGCATGGGATGTTACAAACCCGGTTTCTATGAGTTTTGCTAACAGGAACGAGAAATATAGTCAGCAACCGGGTTTCAGATTGTCAAGAGTGCGTCCAGGACTTTGCTGGCTTTTATCTTGCTTTAATCGGGGTTCCCTGAAACCTATATTCTACGGTTAGTAATCAAAAACAGTCCGAACTGGTGCAGGACTTACGCACAGCCTCAATATATAGTATTTTGTAGGGGCAAACCCCCCGTGGTTGCCCCCATACCTGGAATGATTGCGTAACTCCTATGTTGGTACAAAAACAAATTTAAAATATCAAATAGTCAGAATATGCCTAGAAATCTTGGTTGCTAACTAACACTTGTGGTAAAGTAGTTTAGGCTGTTAAACTAAAATATATGACCGCAAATTCCGAGTTAGCAGAGCAGTATTTGTCAGCGGGCGATAGCCTTCAGAAATCAGGAAAACTTGAGGAGGCGATCGCTCAATATCAAAAATTACTAGCCATTCAAGCCGATAGTCCGATCGCACTCAACAAGATAGCAGAAATTTATTATACGCAACAGAAATATGTAGAGGCGATCGCCTCCTGTTACCAAGCACTTCGCCAGCAGCCCAATTTCGCCCCCGCCTACAAAACTCTAGGCAATATCCTGCAAGCCCAAGGCAAAATAGACGCGGCAATTCGCGCCTACTCCAAGGCGATCGAATTTGATCCTAATTTTGTCGAAGCCTATGTTAACTTGGGCAGTATGTTTTACAAACAAGGCCAGCTCGATGACGCCATAACTTACTATCAAAAATCTATTTGTCTTCAACCAGATTTAGCCGTCGCTTATTGGAATTTAGGTAAAAGTTTGGAGGAGCAAGGTCGAATCAATGAAGGTTTATTTTATCAAAAAAAAGCTCTAAATTTACAGCCGGAGTTAGAAGCGAGAAGCAATTTAGTAAAAAATCACACTTACTGAAGAGGAATGTTATAGTCGGAATAATTCAATTATTAATGATGCAAGCTGGATCAACATGGAAATTAGCCAGAATCCGCTCGAATTCCTAACGGCTAAAGTACAAGAAACAGTTGCCGATACCCAAAACTTAGCCAACGAAATCGCTGCTAAAGTTGAGGAAAATGCAACTGTATTAACGGCGTGGGTACAATCAGCGCCAAGTTCAATGGTTACTGCTGGGGCGATCGCCACTCAAGAAGCTTTTAAAATAGCACATAACATCCGTTTTGAGAACCTGCCAACAAATCTGCAATTCAAATTTGCTAGGGCTGGGGTGCGTGACGGCATCCGAAATGTTCAAGAAGCAGCAAAAGTATTTGAATCCATACCCGCCCAAATTCGTGCCCAAGGGCCAGAAGCAATTCGCAACTTCTGTCAAGATAAAGATTGGAGTCACATCCAAGCGCACGTCAATGGAGGCGGAAGCGAAGCTGCTAACGGGATTTTTGAATATTTTTGGGTGAATCGTGCTCGCGGTGGTGTAGACATGACTGCCGCAGAATTAGCAGTCGCTAAGCAAGTTTTAGCGGATGCAGCGTTTAAAGCAGCAGTTGCGGAAATCGTTGGGGCTGCAATGAAAGGGGCGATCGCCGCAGCAGTAATTGAGTTAATATTTTCTATCTTAGAAAATTCGCTATTGTGCGTGGAAGGCAAAATTACCCAGTCAGAGTTAGTCGAACAAGTCGCCACTGCCACCGCCAAAGCTGGCATTGCTGGCGGTGTTATTACTGGCATTCTGTTAACACTGTGCATGATATTTCCTCCCATTGCCGCCCTTTTAGGTGCGGCAGCGATGCCCTTGGCGGTTGCAGGTATTGGCTTTATGGGAATCCGCGCCTGGGAAATCTTTTGTCAGGGCGATCGGCTATTTGGTATTACTGAACAAACACAAAAATTTCTGGGGATGACTGAAGGGACAACTTAAACCGTTGACAGTTGACAGTTGACAGTTGACAGTTATGATACCCGAATCAAACGGTTTATGAAGTGCGGATTTAAGACTCTATTCATGATAGTTATTTATCTCCGCGTTTTTGGGTGGCGGTTGCTTGTAGCAACATTTTCAGATGATTGGGAAACATAAAATAGTATGGATTCAGTAGAAAAAACTCAAGATCAGCAGCATCCGCAATACAAGCGCGATCGAGCCAGTGTCAATACTTTATTAGCAGGAGAAGCAACCGAATACAATTTATCGGAATTAGCAAGATTAATAATTCGCTACCGAGGATTTCCCGGCGCTAGAGATATCCAATCAGACTTAAAAAAAGTCCTGCAAAAATGGAATCATACCGAAGAAACTCTTTATGAACAAACCCGCAAAATTCACGCTACAGGTGAGGTTTACAGGCGACAAAAAAGCGATCAAGAAGATTGGCTTTAATCTCAAATCTGCAACTTCCAGGAAGAGCCTGGAAGTTGCAGTCAACTGTCAACTGTCAACTGTTAACTATTTTCAAACCATCTCTGGTGAAACTTGCATTGCCGGCTGCGGCTGGAACTGGAACAGCGAATAAACCACATTGCGGCGGATATCCGTCATCATGTCCAAAAACAGCTCGTAACCTTCAGTTTTGTATTCGATCAACGGGTCTTTCTGGCCGTAACCGCGCAGTCCTACAGACTCGCGCAAAGCATCCATTTGTTGCAAGTGTTCCCGCCACAAAGTATCAATTTGCTGCAAAATAAAGAACCGTTCCGCATCTCGCATCAATTCAGCTCGGATTGCATTAACTTCCGCTTCTTTAATGTCGTAAGCATTGCGGACTTGTTCGTGCAGGAAGGTTTTAATTTCCTCAACGGACAAATCTTCTAGCTGATCCGGTGTCATGTCAGCCAGCAGATAAACAAATTCCTTCACCTTGCTCACAAGTTTGTCGAGTTCCCATTCTTCCGAAGGTAAATCGGGATTGATGTATGCTCCCACGATGTCATCCATCGTCTGTTCGGCATACCTAATTACCTGTTCCTTGGAGTCCAAACCTTCCAATACTCGGCGACGTTCCGCATAGATTGCTCGACGCTGATTGTTCATCACTTCGTCGTATTCAAATACCTGCTTGCGGATATCGTAATAGTAGGTTTCGACTTTTTTCTGAGCGCCTTCGAGGGAACGAGTCAGCATTCCAGATTCGATCGGCATATCTTCCTCAACACCGAAAGCTTTCATCAAACCGGCAACCCGTTCACCGCCGAAAATCCTCAGCAAATTGTCTTCCAAACTCAAGAAAAACCGCGTAGAACCAGGGTCTCCTTGGCGTCCCGCCCGGCCGCGCAACTGATTGTCGATCCGGCGCGATTCGTGGCGTTCGGTACCGATGACGTGCAAGCCTCCCAACTGCACGACTTCATCGTGTTCGGTGCTGGTAAAAGCATCGTATTCCCTGCGAGTTAAATTGTAAGCTTCCCGCAACTTTTGAATTACCGGGTCTTTTGTCGGCGCTTTTTCCGAAGCTATAGCCACGATATCATCGGCTTGCAATTCCGTGAGCGATCGCTCGCCGTACTCTTTCACCGCCAATTCCACCGCCGCTTTGAGCATTTGCTCGGCATCTTTCGATAGCTGCGTCGGGAAAATCTGCGCCGAAGCTTTCCAAGACTTAACCTTTTTGGCAGTTTGACCAAAACCTTGAGGTGCGGGGCGGCCACTAATACCAGGCACTTGCACCACCGAAAACCCCTCGTCATCCTCTGGTTGCACGATCCGGGGCATAAAATACTCCCGCAACTTCAGGCGCGCCATATACTCAGAATTACCGCCCAAAATAATATCAGTACCGCGTCCCGCCATGTTTGTGGCGATCGTCACAGCGCCTTTGCGTCCGGCTTGAGCGATAATTTCTGATTCCCGCTCCACATTTTCCGGTTTAGCATTGAGCAAATTGTGAGGAATTTTCCGTTCCAGCAGCAGCCGCGACAGCAACTCCGACTTTTCAACGCTTGTCGTGCCCACCAGTACCGGCCGACCGATCTCGTGCATTTCTGCACAGTCTTGGGCGATCGCATTCCACTTCCCAGCCTCCGCCTTGTAAACCATATCCGAAAGGTCAGTACGGCTGGTAATCCGGTTAGTGGGAATCAGCGTTACTTCCAGATTGTAAATCTTCTCAAACTCTGTCTCCTCAGTCTTCGCCGTCCCTGTCATCCCCGACAGCTTCGGATAAAGCAAAAAGAAATTCTGATAAGTAATAGTCGCCAGCGTCTGAGTTTCCGGCTGAATTTCCGCCCGTTCTTTGGCTTCGATCGCCTGGTGCAAACCGTCGCTCCAGCGCCGTCCCGGCATCACCCGGCCCGTAAACTCATCCACAATCACGACTTCGCGATCGGGAGTGACGATGTAGTTAATATCCTTAATAAACAATTCCTTCGCCTTAATCGCATTAAAAATGTAATGCGCCCAAGGGTCAGCCGGGTCGTACAAATCCGTAACGCCCAACAAATTTTCAGCTTCACCAAACCCTTCATCGGTCAACAGCACATTCCGAGCCTTTTCGTCAACCTCGTAATGTTCTTCATTTTCCTTTCTCAGAGCAGCAGCTACCTCAGCCGCCCGCATATACTTCTCGCTGGGGCGTTCCACCTGGCCCGAAATAATTAGAGGCGTCCGTGCTTCATCGATCAGCACCGAGTCAACCTCGTCAATCACGCAGAAATTAAAAGGACGCTGCACTACATCTTCCATGACAGTAGCCATGTTGTCGCGCAAATAATCAAAGCCGACTTCGCTGTTAGTGGCGTAGGTAATATCGCAGCTATAATTTTTCTTTCGTTCCACCTGATCCATGCCCTGCTGAATCAGTCCCACAGTCAATCCCAGGAAGCGGTGCACCTGTCCCATCCATTCCGCGTCCCGTCTTGCGAGATAATCGTTGACGGTGATGATGTGTACGCCTTTACCGTTGAGGGCGTTGAGGTATGCCGGCAGCGTCGCCACCAGAGTTTTGCCCTCACCGGTTTTCATTTCCGCAATTTGGCCTTTGTGCAGAATGATGCCGCCGAGGAGTTGGACATCAAAGTGGCGCAGCCCCAAAACCCGCTGTCCCGCTTCCCGCACCACTGCAAAAGCTTCCGGCAAGATTTCGTCGAGGATCTCTTTCTCCTCGTTGAGAGATTTAGCTTTTGCCAGACGTTGTTGAAACTCCGCCGTTTTCCCTCTGAGGCCGTCGTCTGAGAGTGCGCGGAAGTCTTCTTCCAGGATATTGATATCAGCTACCCAAGGCTGAAATTTTCTCAGTTTGCGCGCGTTGGGATCGCCTAGCAGATTTTTAAACATGGCAGGAGAGGCAGATTTTTAATAATTTAGCTATTAGCTTTCAGGGTTACGGGCTGTAGTGTTAGCCACAACATATACCCTCCCCGATTGTAGCAACCATTGGCTGTCCTGGGCCGTCGCTGCGGTCGATCGACCGATTTGGGATTTTAGATTTTAGATTTTAGATTGAATAATCGATCGATTTTGGATTTTGGATTTTCGATTTTCGATTGAATAGTTGACCTCTGTTCCGGGTTATTAAGGGGATGGAGGGCCCTAATCGTCAAACATCAGACTGACCGCATTTTTGGTGAAAGTTCCGGAAGTGCGATCGGGTTTTACTCGCCCAAAAGCTACATACTTCTAAAAAGCCACTGGCGATCGATTTCCCTCACCCGCCACCAAATCCCACAACGCATCAATACCTGAGCCAAGATATTTTGCATCCTGATGGCGATCGATCCATTGCACGACAGCAGGCAAAAGGTCACTAGATTTCCGACCCAACTTACCCAACGCTTCTGCTGCCTCACGACGCACCAAGTCCTCCCCATCTTCCAGACCTAACAGCAGAGCATTGATGACAGTTTCTGAAGCATTTCCCAAGTTAGCCAAGGCTGATGCTGCCAGACCACCCACCGGGTCCTTCCCATCTTCCAGACGTAACAGCAGAGCATTGATGACAGCTTCTGAAGCATTTCCCAAGTAGCCCAAGGCTGATGCTGTAAAGGCACGCACCCAGTTATCCCCATCTTCGAGACGTAACACCAAGGCAGTGATCACGGCTTCTGAAGCATTTCCTAAGTTGGCAAAGGCTAATGCTGCCGAGGTACGCACTGAGTCATCCCCATCTTCCAGACGTAGCACCAGAGCATTGGTGACAGTTTCTGAAGCATTTCCCAACCTGCCCAAGGCTTCGGCTGCCTCACTACGCACCCAGTTATCCCCATCCTCCAGACGTAGCACCAGAGCATTGGTGACAGTTTTTGAAGCATTTCCCAAGTTGCCCAAGGCTTCGGCTGCCTCACGACGCACTGAGTTATCCCCATCTTCGAGACGTAACACCAAGGCACTGATCACGGCTTCTGAAGCATTTCCCAAGTCGCCCAAGGCTTGGGCTGCCGAGCTACGCACCGAGTTATTGCCATCTTCGAGACGTGGCAGCAGGTTACCGATAATGGCTTCTGAAGCATTTCCAAACCTGCCCAAGGCTCGTGCTGCCGACCTACGCACCCTGTTATCCCCATCTTCAAGACGTAACAACAGGGCACTAATGACGGTTTCAGAAGCATTTCTCAACCCGCCCAAGGCTTGTGCTGCCTCACGACGCACATCCTCATTCCCATCTTCGAGGCGTCGTAGCATGGCAGTGAGGACAGCTTCTTTTTCCCCTAATGCTGCTTGATATCTCCACAAGCGATTTGCATCAACGCCCCTTGCTTTCAAAAGTTGCAAAGTTTGCGCCTCAAACTCAGTCTCATTCATACTGCAAAGGATTTGAAAAACCTCAGAGCGAACCCTCTCACCAACCAGTGCCTCATCCCTTACTTCCAACTCAACCAACTTCTCCAAAATCTCCACAGTTAGACTGAAATCTGCCACCTTTAAATCTTTAATATTTTCAGCAAGGCAACTGCCAGCAAAAAATAAATCGCGGTGCAACCATTCCTCATGCTCGCTATTCGCTGCCAAAATTGCCCGCATCGCTTTCGCCGCTTTCTTCGGTTTTTGTTGAGCAATCAACAACAGTAACACTTCCCGCCAGTGGGGGTCATGCAAATGCTCTCGAATATGATTGAGGACAATCTGAAAATCATCGTCATCATCTGCCTGATAGCCGATTTCCTGAGCGCACAAATATTCTTGAAAAGTCTTGTGTACAAAAGCGTACAAATCTTGTCCTTGTTCGTTGAGCAATCCCGTCCGCTGTTGAATAAAATCAACAAATCGTTTAGCTTCCTCTTTTGCTTGGAACCGTTCAACCTGTTTTTTGGTTTTAATATTCAGAGTTAACTGATCTAACAATTCATCCTTAGCAATTAGCGTCCCGCCTTCACGCTTATCCGTACTACCCTGAGTGTGAATCCAATAGGCGAGAATTTCCATCTGCCGCCGTAAGTCGTCTGCATCTAAACATTTGAATCCCGACTGCTCAGTCAGGTTCTTGTTAGCATCCCAATTCTTTAACAGCGTCTCCACAGCTTTTTCATAAAGCTTGTGGCGTGACCTCGGCAGTACAGCTTGATAGCGGTGAATCAAAGCAATGATTGTCAGCAATAGCGGATTTCTCGCCAACAATTTAATTCGGTCATTTTCATCGAGAGCTTTTTTAATGCTATCTTTGCGGCGTTGAGCTTCCGCCGCATCTCGAACGCGGCTGTCGTACCAGTGATTAATAAACTCATCAACCTTAGCATCGTCAAACAGTTGTAACTGATAGTGTTCAAACTCCGAAGTATTAAAAAAATCGCTTTTGTAACCAGCAGGGCGAGAAGTAATAATTGCCAGATTTTGATGATACTGCCCCAAAAAACTATTAATTTGCTTCACCACCGCATAGCGCTTGGATTCTTCAACAACCTCATCCAATCCATCCAACAAAATCATCGCCCTACCCTCGGCCAGCCAATACTCAAAAAAGCCTTCTGGCAGCGGTTTCACGGACATAGTTTTCTCGGCAAACTGGCGGGCGTAGTCGAGGAAATTTATATCTGAAAGCATAGAAAAATCCCGGATATTAATCAAAATAGGCAAGCAATCTATCCCAGAATCCCAGCCGAGTTTTTCTGGATAATTCTGAGCCAACATCACCGCAAAAAAGCTCAGTAAAGTTGTTTTACCACAACCTGGAGCGCCCAGCAACACAAATTTATTTGATTGATTTTGATTCAATAATTGTGATGCTAAAAACTTTCTACCAGAGCGAGTTTCTCTCTGAATCTGTTGCAGGTTTTTGCGTTCTACCAATTCTTCTTGGATAAAGCGATAAATATCTACCTTTTCTTCTTCCAAAACATCGGGCATTACAAAAATGTGAGCCAATTTTTCAGATTTTTCGATTTCCTGACCTTCGACTGCAATGCCAGCAAACTTAACATCATCAAACCAGTTAGCCAGTTGCTTCAAATAGTCTTCTTTGGCAACTTTCAACCTTAAATAACCAGTTGTTTTATGGAAATAGGTTTCAGCAAAAACCTCCAACCAATCATGCAGTCTTTCGGGATCGAATCTGCCTTGAATTTTCTTATGTTCTGGGACTGTCGCATTAAAAGCTGCAACTAAAAACTCAACTTGAGGCTTTTCTTGGTCGTTGAAAGGTTTCAGGAGTTCTGGAAGTGCTGCACCCGTCAAGAAACTTTTAAGAAAATCTTCGACTACACCCTGTTCGCAAGGATAGAATAATTTATTTTTATCGGCCGCTTTTAGCGCACAAATACAAGCTTTTTCAAAATCGCTAGGATTCAATTTTTTCATAGCTTCTTTGAATCCTATTTCTGCCAGTTTAGCCATTGCTGGTGCTAGCTTTCCTAATAGTCCGATTTCAAATGTCATGGTAAATTTAATAAATATTTGTGTTTAATATAGTTTACACTGGTATTATTATCAATGTCAGTGATATTTAAAATTTTCTTGTGGGGTGGGCCCCAGAGCCCGCCCCGATCGCCTTTATTGAAAATCCTGTCACATCTCAGGCCAGATTAATCCTAGTTTGAAACAGGCCTGGGCACTTCGTAAGTCAAAAAGTCATAGGCCATTTTCGTATTCGGAAAAATTGCCTGCGCTTCCTTGAGCAAATCATCCAGGACGATCGCATTTCCGGGAGCATAACGCGGGCTAAAATGCGTCATAATTAGCTGTTTCGCCCCAGCAATCAAAGCAACTTGAGCCGCCATTGTCGAAGTTGAATGCAATCTATCAAAAGCCATTTGAGCATCTTGATGAGCAAAAGTAGCTTCATGCACCAACAAATCAGCGTCCTTCGCCAATTCCACGGCCCCGTCACAAAAAACCGTGTCAGTACAATAAACAAACTTGCGCCCAATTTGATCCGGGCCACAAAAATCAGTACCTTTAAACTGTCGCCCGTCCTCTAACTTTACGGTCTTTCCTTGTTTTAATTGACCGTAAACCGGTCCCGAAGGAATACCCACAGCCTTCGCTTTTTCTACATCAAAATGTCCCGGACGATCTTTCTCAGTTACGCGATAACCAAAAGCAGTAACTCGGTGCTTCAAAGGGCCGCAACTAACAATATATTCGTCATCTTCATAGATGACTCCCTCGTGAATTTTGTGTACCTTAACCGGGTAAGAAAAATGAGTTTGAGAATAGCGAACACCAGCTTGCAAATATTCTTCAAGTCCCGGAGGCCCGTAAAGATCGATGCGCTTGACATTCCCCGCCAAACCGCAGCTAGCCAGCAAACCCATTAAGCCGAAAATGTGGTCGCCGTGCAGGTGAGTGATGAAAATGCGGCTTAGTTGGCTGACTTTTAGGTCGCTGCGGAGAAACTGGTGCTGAGTTCCTTCGCCGCAGTCAAACAGCCAGAGTTCCGCTCGCTGGGGCAAGCGGAGGGCGATGCTGGAAACGTTGCGCGATCGCGTGGGTACGCCTGAGCTAGTTCCGAGAAATGTAATCTGCAAGAGTCAAATCACCTCAATTAAATCTTAAAAAATATGTTACATATATCCAGAGTGCGACAAATCCGACATATAGGAAATAGTCGCAGGCAGGAACCGGGATAAATCGCTGTTCCTGCGAACATCTCTTCGCTAAAATCATTTTTGACAAGCGTACAGAGCGATCCACCCAATTCTAACGTTTTGTTTCTTCCGTTCCCCTTCCTTTTTCCCTTGCCTTCCCTTGGCTTAAAAATTCTTAAACTCATACAGCACAGGAGGAAAATTTTCAAATGCAGTCAGGAGTATTTTTTGCTTCCGTTTTTTCGACATTAAAAAAACGCTACTTTTGGATTTCGCTGTTGTTTTGGCTGGCAATGGTAGCCCCAGCACAGGCCGCACTGATCTTGCGAGTTGCGGTACAAGACGGGGCAAGTCAGGTAAAAGTCGGCAGTTCTACTAAGGCTGCAATCCGCGACGGTAGCGGGCGCAATTTGGGCGAACTGTCGGCAAACAGTTCTCAGTCAGCTCAATTTCGATCGGGAACAGTGGCAATTGGTCGCTGGGCCGCCAACCAAGTTTGGATCGAGCCGACGGGGAACGGTTATGTCTGGATTGGCGATCGCTGGTATCGGGGACGCACGCTTCTAGTTCCCCAAAAAGGAGGCTTGACTGCCATCAACTACGTCAATATCGAACAATATCTCTACAGCGTTCTCGGCGCCGAGATGAGTGGCAATTGGCCTCAAGAGGCTTTGAAAGCCCAAGCAGTCGCCGCCCGTTCCTACGCTATCCACCAGCGCCTGAAAAGCGAAACCGACCTTTACGACGTGGACAGCACTCAGTATTCGCAGGTTTACAAAGGATTGCAAACAGAATCTTCTGGCACTTATTCCGCAGTCGATGCAACCGCCGGTCAAGTTCTGGCCTACAACGGTCAAATTATTTTAGCCGCTTTCCACTCTGCGTCTGGGGGACATACTGAAAATGTCGAAGATGTTTGGACGGAACCCCTGCCTTACCTGCGTGCTGTTCCTGACTTCGACCAAGGAGCACCGGTTTATCAATGGAAAGAAAATTTTTCTCGCGCTCAAATCAGCAGTAAGATTTCTGGCGTGGGCAATGTGATCTCGATGAAGCCAGAACGCACTACCGCTCACGGCAGCGTTTTGAGGATGAAAGTAGTTGGAGATGGCGGTTCTAGGGTCATGACTGGCGCAGATTTACGCCGGGTTTTAAATTTGAGGAGTACCCGCTTTACCGTGATTCCTCAGTACGGTGGCGGCCGGAACCCAAGGAACAGCGGCCAAGCTCCTACCGGTTTTCAAGTTGCTGGCAAAGGTTTCGGCCATGCTGTAGGAATGAGTCAGTGGGGGGCATACAATTTGGCCAGACAAGGATACGGCTACCAGCAGATTTTGTTGCACTATTACCGAGGTGCTACTTTGGCTAGAATTGCAGTCCAGTAACTGCTGGGAATTGGGAATTAGGAATTGGGAATTGGGAATTGGGCCGGAAAGCATTGGGAATTGGGAATTGGGAATTGGGAATTGGGCCGAAAAGCATCATCGCCGAAAAGCATTGGTTATTAGAGCCAACAACAAATAACCAATAACTGCCAACTGCCAACTGCCAACTGCCAACTGCCAACTGCCAACTAACTACATTAAGGATTACTATGCAAAAGTGGGAGTATTTATTTGTGGATGCGAATATGTATCCTTTTGGAAACAAGCTGATTAGTTTATATGTAAACGGTGAAGAACAGCGAGATTGGAAACAAGGCTCGCTGCATCTATTTGTCAATCATTTGGGGGAGGAAGGATGGGAACTTGTGGCTCTGGATCACGACTCAAAGTATGACCAAAATTGTTTGATTTTTAAACGCCCTAAGCTTATTTAATAAAACTGGGAGTATAAAAATTATGACCTCAATAAAAATTGATATTTTCCACAATTATTAACAACGAGCTAAAAGCCCGTTCCCCAACAAAGATATTTTATTGTGGAACAGGCATCCTGCCTATTCTTGAAAACGGTGCAAGATTTTAGTGCAACCTAACTTAACAACAAACAACTGTTTTTTTTCATTAGTATTACAAGTTGTCAGAGCGATCGATCCGGCGCTGCCATTCGGCATCTATTTTAGCTGACTGTTCTAGTTCTTGTTGGGTTAATTCTGTTTCTGTGGTATAAGCTAAGTCTTCTCCAGTCAGAACGTTTTCTGCTGCAAATTCCCGGGCGTAAGCCAGTTTTTTGAGCAAGTTGGCATCGGGTTCGTTTAATAACATTGCTCGCTGCTGACGCTCTTGATTGCGGGCTTCTATCCGGCTATTTTTCCACTGAATCCAGAAGTAGCGAATTAAAGGAAGTGCGAGAAATCCGACGCCGTAAATCAGGATCATGGGATAAACAGCGCTGACGAAACCGATAAATCCACCGACGATTAAATTATTAGTTAATAGATTCCCCAAAACTAACGCACCGACAAGATTGACGGCTCCTAACCCTGCTGCGAGCATGATTTGTCCTGAACTGGCGTTGCTGAAACGCCACAGCATTTCTCGCAAATAAGCGGCTACTGGTTCAGAATTTCTCTCGGTGGCTGTGGTTTGTAATTGCGGGAAGTGGTAGACTATTTGCCCTTCGGGACTGACTTCAGGGCGGCCGTCAAAACGGGCGAGAGCCGGTAACATATATTCTTCGTATTCTTGGGCGTATCCTTGTCCGAGATTGTCTAGATATGGAGCAATTTGTTCGGCGGCGACGGCGCCTCGGTTGTTGCGAATTGCGGCGGCAATATCGCTCCATTTGCGCTCTTCTAGATTGTTATTGGGGTTGCCGTCTCCAAATAGAAAGGAGAAAACTGCTTCTAGAAAACTCATCTCGGGTTTTTGGCCAGTTAAGCGCGATCGCTGCTGGTAGTATGGTTGGTCATGGTTCCAGTAAAATATCCAGATTAAGTCGTTCCAGAAGTAGGGAAAAAAGGAAAAGCCGCCGCCTCTGCTGCCCCCGCTACCACCGTCTCCTCCTCCGCCGCTGCTGTTATTGCTATCGCCGCTGGAGAGTAAAATCGTGATAGCAACAAAAATTAAGAGGATAGAAGCTACCAGCACTATGCCGAAAGATATCCGAATCAGATAAAATAAAATGCGCCAGATTTTTTGCCACCATTCCTGCAACTGCAATCGCAAGAATTTGTTTCGCAAAATATCTCGAAAGTTCTTGGGAAATAGGTAGGCAATGTCGCCGGATTCTGCTACTTGCAGGTTGCCACCTGCTTCGGAGGCTAGGGTTAACAGTTCTCGCTGGGCAAAATTGACATCTAATCCAGCTTTTGCCGCCACGTCTCCAACCGTAACGCGGTAGCCAAGTTGTTCGACGGCTTGCATAATGGTGGGATTCGGAGCCATAGGTTTCTCTCTGTGAAAATTACCCGGTTATTTTTATTATATATTGCGGGAATTCGAGCTGGTTTTGGCGATCGGCTTTCTGATTTTTTTTGAGGCTGCCCTTGACAATCAAGCATCCAGGATACAAGCCCCCGGATTCATCCGTCCAGAAATAAAAAACCTGTATCCGAGAAACTTGCCCCCCGAATTGATCCGTGGGGTCAATGCTAAAATCTAAAATCTAAAATCTAAAATCGATTGACTTTGGGGCAAAATATTGCTAGTGTTTTGCCGAATAACTTTTAAGTATGGGCTGAACTCGGATAGCTTAATAAAACTTTGTGATTGAATTTCTGCTCTTCAGGCTATTTGCTTGTTTGCTCTGAGAGTCAACGAGGGGGGATTATGGCTACATTTAGTAGGGTACGGTGCGCGATCGCCCGTTGGCGGAGCCCTCGAACCGGATCGCCTCTGCACCCTCCTGCAGAAGTTTTCCCTTCGGCGCGGGTTTTTGTAAGTTTTGTGTAGAGTGCCAGAGATATGTTAAAGAAATCTAGTTTTTTTGCCAGTCTTGCAAGACTTATATAAAATAGATAGAGCTTGCGCGGGTGTTAAACCCAAGGGCGTGTTTTAAGGTTCGCAGGTGCGATCGACTAAAATTTTTAGCGCCCTCAACACAACGGCCCACTACAACAGTGGCGCAATTATTAATAGGAAAACTTTACAGGCTAAATTTTCTGATTAGCCACTAACCAAAGAATCGCATATGCCAAGAACTCAACGCAACGATAACTTTATTGACAAAAGTTTCACAGTAATGGCTGATATCATCCTAAAGATTATGCCAGCCAAAAAGCAGGCGAAGGAAGCTTTTGCTTATTACCGGGATGGTATGTCAGCTCAAGCAGATGGCGAATACGCTGAAGCGCTGGACAATTATCATGAAGCGCTGAAGCTGGAGGAAGATCCTTACGATCGCAGTTATGTCTTGTACAATATGGGGCTGATCCATACTAGCAACGGCGAACACGATAAAGCTTTGGAATATTACAGCGAGGCTTTGGATCTCAATCCGAGAATGCCACAAGCACTGAATAATATTGCTGTAATTTACCACTATCAAGGGGAAAAGGAAAAGGAAGCTGGCAATATTGAAGCTGCGGAAGGGCTGTTTGATAAAGCTGCGGATTATTGGAAGGAGGCTATTCGCTTGGCCCCAAACAATTACATTGAAGTACAAAATTGGCTGAAGACGACAGGCCGATCGCAAATTGATGTGTATTTTTAACTAGGATGGGCATGGGGCATAGTTAGTAGTTAATAGTTGGTAGTTAGTCGTTTCTCTAATAACAAATAACCAATAACAAATAACAAATAACCAATTCCCCATTCCCCATTCCCTATTCCCATTCCCAATTACAGATTTTTATGATTGACAGAGAAGAAGTTCGGAAAGTAGCGAATTTAGCGAGATTGGAATTAACGCCGGAAGAAGAAGAGCAGTTTACTGGTCAACTTAACGGTATTTTGGATTATTTCGAGCAGTTGAGTGAACTAGATACGAGTAAGGTGCAGCCGACAACGCGGGCGATCGATGTTAGTAATGTAATGCGATCGGACGATTTGAAACCTTTTGCTAAGGGAGAAAGTATTTTGGAGGGAGCTCCCGATCGCGATGGGGAGTTTTTTAAAGTGCCTAAGATTATGTAGGGTTCCCGCTACGCACCTAACTGAAGAAAATCACTTGTGGGGTTGGCATGGGAGCCAGCCCCACCAGCAGATTAAACTAAGTGTGGAACAAGTAATAAGTAAGCCTGGTAAAAGCCACCCCACAAACCGATTCAACTGATAGAAACCAAAAACAATCTCACTCATAGGGATAAATCTGTAAAGTTCATTCTTGGGGTGACAAATAGTCATGTACGTATTAATTGGTGGAGCAGGAATGATGGGACTGGGTTTAGCCCAGCAGCTATTAAAAGTCGGTCATACGGTTGCCATCATCGATGCCGACCCGCTGGCCTGTCGCTTTGCTCGTGAAAAAATCGGAGTAATGGCATTTGAAGGCAGTGCGGTGAGCACAACGGTTCTTCTGGAAGCGGGAATTAAACAAGCAAACGCAGTCGTTGCAGCACTCAGGGATGATGCACTCAATTTAGCGCTGATCACCCTATCCAGAAGCTATGGCATTTCCCATATTGTGGTGCGAATGCGCGATCGCGAATTCATGGAAGCCTATCGACTTGCCGGAGCAAGTCACATCATCAGCACTATTGATTTGGCAGTTGCATCAATGGCGAATGCGATTGAATATCCCCAAATCGAGTCGATGATGCACTTTGAACACGGGCAAGTCGAGGTACTAAAGCTGCCAGTTCCAGGCGATTGCAAGGTGGCAGGTAGCACCGTTGCTCAAATTGCTCAAGACCCTCGTTTTCCAACAGGTTCGCTGATTATTGGTTATCAATGCCATGCCTGCGCCAATCTGGAGATTCCGAACGGCAATACAGTTCTTGAAGCAGGCTCTACCATCTTGGTCGTCACCCGTCCAGAGCTAGTTCACCAGATGATTGATTACCTCGGCATTCGCGCTAGTCATCTGCCAACTTTAGAAGTTTCTCATCCAAATCTTTGATGTAAGGATGAACCAGATCCTCTGGGACAATTCGCTTGCGGAGGGCATCGCTAACTGCTCCTTTTTCTGCTAGCAGCAATCGCCGTCGAATCGTATCTAGCCCGCTGCGATCGCCCTGTACTTGCCCGGCCCGATGTTTATTGTAGAGATCGCGCAGCACTCGCTCAGAGTGTGCTACTCGTGCTTGATACGATGCCCATAACTCCTCGTAAACTGCCTTCGGCAACACGCCAGATTTCAGCAAACTATCTAGCTCATCTTGAGCCGCTTTGGAAGCAATCAACTGAATCTGTAACTGCCCAGCTTCCTGCATTACATCAGAAACACGGCTGATTTGTAACCGTTTTACCAGCCAGGGTAAACTTAATCCTTGTCCGACCAAGGAGAATAAAACTGCACCGAACACCAGGGCAATGATGTTATCTCGTCCTGTCAATCCCAGAGGAATACTAAGCGCCAGTGCCATCGAGAGTGAGCCTTTGATGTTTCCCAGAAACAGAACGTGCTGCCAGCGCAGGGGAATCGGACGATCGAACCACCGCAGCCCTGCTAACAACAGATAAACCGAGAGAATCCGTCCCAGTTGATACGCCACAATAACGAACAGGATAGATGGCAAAATTCTCCACAGCGTCAGAGGGTTAATCTCAATGCCGATCAGCAGAAAAATAAATGTATTGACCCCAAAACCAGCGTACTCCCAGAAGCTGAGTAGCGTAATTCGATCGGAGGCTGACGTACTGCGAGAAAGCCCCAGATTGCCAAAAATGAGTCCGGCGATCACCACAGCCACCGCACCGGATACCCCCAAAAATTGCCCGATTTGGAATGTTCCTAACGCCAGCGCCACGGTCAGCAAGAGACTACTCAACGGGTCATTTAATCGAACAAATATCGGCAGACTCAAGTAACCTAAGATGACACCCACGAGTCCCCCACCCAAGGCAACCACGAGCAGTTCCTTGAGTCCTCCCACGACGGTAAGAGAACCTGTAGCATAAACGACTAGAATCAAATTGAATGAAACCAGGGCAGCCGCATCATTGAACAGAGTTTCTCCCTCAACAATGGTGGACAATCGAGAAGGCACACGGATCTCTTTAAAAACCGCGATCATCGAGACTGTATCAGTGTTTGCCAAAATGACTCCGATCAGTAACGCCGGAATCCAGTCTAGCCCTAGCCCAAATTTAACCAGAACAGCGATAATTGCTGAGGAAAATATCGAGCCTGGACCCGCCAGCAGGGCGATCGGCTTAAAGGTGCTGCGGAGACGGCTGATATCAGTATTGATAGCTGCTTCAAAAATCAGAATTGGTAGAAAAAGATTTAATACTAAAGAGGGGTCTAAACCAATTCGACGCGACAATACCTCCGTAATGGGCAAGCCTGCTAACACTAAGCCCGTCACATAGGGAATTCGCAACCGTTGGGTTACGAGTGCCACAACAGTTGCTATCAGCAGCAGAATGATCAAGATGATGACTAATTCAGAAATAACTCCTGCAGTTTGGCTATTTGTAGCAGGATCGCTGCCCAACAGAGGTGCTTGCGCTACAATCGACTCGATCACCGATATTCCTGTCATAAATTCGTTTTCCTCACAGAAATTGACAGATTAACTACGGTTTTAGCTGGCAGGAGACGGTTCACTTTGCAGCAGGCGGAACCGCAAGGTAATTGTCTTTCTTATATTACCTTGAATTTATGTAGCATCATAGACACGCCACGTCAGAATCTCCCAACGTTTAAGGACAGGTTCAGCAATCAAAACCTCATTTTCTCTTGCCTCTATGACGATCAAATAATCTCCCTGGTTAAATCTGTCGTTGTAAATTCTTGCTTGTTCTTCGGGCATCAACCATCCTTGAAGTGCGCCATATAGCCCACCAGCAGTTGCAGCAATCCCACTTCCAACGAAAGTGGCGAAAAGGCTTTCCACCGCTAATACCTGACCAATACCGGGAATTAGCAGGCTGCTGAGTCCAACAATTAAGGCTAGTGAACCTAGTCCTATGCTGCCGTATATCGCGCCTACTTGTGCGCCTGCTGCTCTTGTGATTAAAATTTTCTGCACACCCAGAGAGTCCAAATCATTATTGTCAGAAGGTTGAGCAATCACTGAAATTTTGTGCATGGGGAAGCCCCTGCTTTTTAGCTCAACTAGCGCCTGCTTTGCGTTTCGATGATTAGTAAATAGACCGCTAGCACGTTTGAGATTTTGGGAATTCATGATAAATATTCAATATTCAACGCTACAAAATTGGTAAATATAGCCTTTCTCAGTAACATGAGGTGTACGCTTGATAAGCGGGCATAGGGCATAGGGCATAGGGCATAGGGCATACCTCACCAAGATTGAGAACTGCTGTAGTGTGTAAAGCCGCTTTGAATGACCTCATCACAAAAACTACTTAGTTTAGAGGTGCAAAACGCTTTAGCAAAGCTGACAAAGCAATCATTGGCAGTCCGAATCCGATACAAATTAAGCCTTGGATTGGGTTCAAAGCTTCAGTGTTGAATAACTGATTCATAATGCCCCATTGGCTAAACAGGAATTGGAGAATGAAAATAGCCCCAATGCCGATCGCTACCGCATAGCCAACTGATTCATCTTTACCGCGCAGTTTGGCTACGATCGCCGGAACGAAGCGACTGATGCTTAATAGGTAAAAAGCTTCGGCCGCCACCAATGCTTGAATTGCCATCGTCCGGGCTAGAGCTTCATTACCTGTGGTTTGGACGATCCATTCAAACATCCCAAAGATCACAATCCAGTTAAATACCGAAACTGTCAGAATCCGAGCAGTCAGCCTGCGAGACAGAAGCGGTTCATTGGCAGGTCGAGGCGGCTGTTGCATGACATCGGGAGAGGGCGGCTCAAATGCTAACGGTAAGCTCAACGCAACTGAACTGACCATATTCAGCCAGAGAATTTGTACTGGCAAAATGGGTAGTGGGGTGGCCAGAAGTACGGCAATCAAGATGGTCATGGACTCTCCACCATTCACGGGTAGGATGAAGGCGATCGCCCGCAGCAGATTCTTATAAACCGTGCGCCCTTCCTCAACTGCTTTCTCGATCGAAGCAAAGTTGTCGTTTGTCAACAGCATATCCGCTGCTTCTTTTGTAACTTCGGTGCCTGTAATACCCATCGCTATCCCAATGTCAGCTTGCTTCAGGGCGGGAGCATCGTTAACTCCATCTCCAGTCATCGCCACAATCTCACCCTTAGATTGAAGTGCTTCGACAATGCGGAGCTTTTGCTCTGGTGCGACACGAGCAAACACGCAGCTTTGTTCAACAGCATTGGCGAATTGCTGCTGATTCATTTGAGCGAGTTCTTGACCGGTAAAAACGGGAGCATCTTGGGTTTGATTTAGTCCCATTTGGTGAGCGATCGCTGCTGCTGTTTTGGCATGATCGCCCGTAATCATCTTGACCTGAATTCCCGCAGATCGACAGGCTTGAATCGCTTGAATGGCTTCGGGGCGAGGCGGGTCGATCATGCCTTGCAACCCCAGAAAAGTTAACCCTTGCTCAATATCAGAATGGTCAATTGAAGATTGAGAAGCGGGTACAACTTTCTTGGCAAGTGCCAGAACTCGTAACCCTTTTTTCGCCATTCTGTCCACAGTTTCCTCGATCGGCGCGGCGTTGAGGGATCTCGCCTCTCCCTCTTCATCGAGCATCTGGCGACACCGCTTGAGAATTGCCTCAATTGAACCCTTGACATAAATCAATCGTTCTGGACGATCGTCATGTAAGGTTGCCATGTATTGAAACTGAGATTCAAACGGCAGTGTATCGAGCCGGGATAGCGATTCCTCCAGTTTCTCAGTAATTAACCCCGCTTTTTGGGCTACCGCAACCAGCGCCCCTTCCGTTGGACTACCGACTACAGTCCAGTTTCCATCTTGCACTTCTAGATGCGAATCGTTGCACAAAAGTCCTGCTTGCAGGCATTCATATAAGGCAGGTGCGTTAGTTAAATCAACGGAATTTCCATTTACAGAAATTTCCCCGTCTGGTGCATATCCTCCACCGCTAACCCGATATCGCTTTCCACCGGCATCAATCTCCTGAACAGTCATTTGATTCTCCGTCAAGGTTCCGGTTTTGTCGGAACAAATCACGGTGGTGCTGCCGAGTGTCTCAATTGCCGGAAGTTTGCGAATAATGGCGTGCTGCTTTGCCATCCGGGAAACCCCGATCGCCAGTGTCACCGTTAAAATCGCGGGTAAGCCTTCAGGAATTGCGCTGACGGCAAGCGCCACAGATGCCTTGAACACCTCAACCCAAGAAAATCTCTGAGCAATGCCTGCAGCAAAGGTGAAGGCAGCCAAACCTAAAATGACATAGAGCAAGGTTTTGCTAAATTTGTCAATTTTGCGACTCAGTGGGGTTTCCAGTGTGGTACTTTGCTGCATGAGTTGGGAGATGTGTCCGGTCTCGGTCATGTCACCAGTGCTGACGACGAGTCCGCGTCCCTGTCCAAACGTTACCAGGCTTCCGGTATACGCCATGTTCGTGCGATCGGCCAGTGCAGCGTCTGCCTCTAGCGCCTGGGATTGCTTCTGAACCGGGACAGATTCTCCCGTTAAGGCTGACTCATCCACCTGTAAGTCACGGACTTCGATCAGTCGCAGATCCGCAGACACTTTATCCCCAGAAGACAGCAAGACGAGATCGCCAGGAACCAGTTCACTGGATGAAACCACTTGCTTTTGACCGTGGCGGAGAATGGTTGCCTCAGTTGCAACAGATTTTGCTAAAGCGGCGATCGCATTCTCTGCCTTTGACTCTTGAACGAAACCAATGGTGGCATTCGTCAGAGCGACCCCAAAAATTACCCCTGAATCAATCCACTCTTTCAGAAATGCTGTTACTATCCCAGCGGCTAACAAAATGTAGATTAGCGGCTGATTCAGTTGCTGAAAAAATCGAAACCAGGCATTTTTTTGCTTCTGAGCCGTTAGTTGATTGGGGCCGAGGATCTCGCGCCGCTCCGCTGACACCTGGGAAGATAGACCTATTTCCAGGTCTGTCTCTAAAATCTGAGCTACTTTCTCGACAGAGATGTGATGCCAAGAGTGTTCTACTAATTTTTCTACATTGGTTGCAGTCATAACGTTTCTTGTCAAGCCAAGTGCTTCTCTATTGTTTCGTCTTGTTTCTAGCGTCATTGATGAATGTGAGGGAAAAGTGATAGACTGATTTCTGTTACTCACATTTGGATCACATTTGCTCCATATACTTAGGCAGAGAACCGATTGAGATAACTTATAGATTTGCAAACCTTAGTTGACTGTTGACTGTTGACTGTAGAAGGAGGGGTCAAAAAAATGAAAATTGCGCGAATTATTTGTTGGCAGCTTGATTCGACTTTCCGCCCGACTTGCGAAGCGCGGATTTTATATCATTCCGGCGCAGCCCGAATTGATATAAAAAGCATTTATTTTGATGGATGAACTATGGTACATTTACTTGTTGAGTTCAAATGCTCAAAGACTTCATGCTGAGTTTTATCGGCAAAATTGCGTTTCACAACAAACAAAACAAACAAAAAATATGCAATTATTAAAGCTATTTGTGCAAGGAATCTGCGTCAGCACTGTTGCAATTTTAGGTTTAGGTGCTTGCACCTCCCCCAATACTTCGCAGACAACTGTTCCATCTACTTCTGCTCCCACAACTGCCACTGGAAATACGACTGTTCCAACCACTCCAGCGCCTGCAACCACGACCGCACAGACGCCTCAGAATCAAGACATTGACGATATTGCCGATCGCGTAGAAGAGGCTTTAGACTCCGATAGTAGCCTCAAGCAATTCGATTTGGACGCAGACGATCGGGATAATTCGATTGTGTTAACAGGGCGCGTTCAAACGGCCGAACAAAAATCATTGGCAGAACAAATTGCTCGGCAAACTGCAGCGAATGTTTCCATAAATAACGAAATCGTTACTCAGTAGTTCTTAATCCTCAAGCGGCAAGAGTATTGGACGCTTCTTGCCGCTTGAGGAATTGCTCGATCCCAGCCAGGAAACCTATGGATTTGGCAACCTTATTTGACTGGATGCGATCGCAAAAATAAATAGGACGGGCAAGATGCCCATCCCACAAAAAATATAACTCTTGTGGGATGGGCATCTTGCCCGTCCCATCATCAATTGATGAAAAGGATTTTTGCAAGAGGTCTACTGGATGCGATCGCAATATTGAAACAATAAACTTATTCAACGATTTCGTAACGGACTAACTGGCGAACATTTTGACGTGATAACTGGAGTTCTTGCGCGATCGCTGCCTCTATCTGGGTTGCGTCAGTCATTGGCAATTCTAATTCCAATCGCTTCAAAATGGGTTCTGCTGTTTCTACCGCAACCTGGGTTGTTCCTTGTTTTCGGTTAATCACCGCGTTGATCAGCAATATATTGACAGACACCGTTGCTTTAAGCTGGGTATCTGCCTGAAGTTTATTCTTTACTATCTGGGGTTGTTGTAATTCTTGAGCCATTAGGAAACTGGAACCAACCCAAAACGCGATCGCCACAAACGGCAATGGCAACCAAAACTCTGCGCCTGATGCTTTTAGCCAACGTCTAATCATCAGCTATTCTTTCCCATCCGTTTTGAGGCTCATACTATCTTTTTGCACTTTAATACAACTTGCTCTATCCTAAAATCTAGCTTAAAGAAGATGCGCGAATCGCCTCAAACTCTAATGCTGAAAACTGCAAGCTGCGAAGGAAGCGAGCCGAGATATGAGAGTTTTGCTGGTGGAAGATGACCCAAAGCAACTGATGCCACTTCAAACAGTTCTGTCTCAAGCAGGACATAGCGTGGATGGGGTAAAAGATGGAGAGACGGCACAGTGGCTGTTATCAGAAAAAGAATATGATTTGTTGATTTTGGACTGGATGTTGCCACATATCAGTGGGGTAAATCTCTGTCGTCAATATCGATCGGCAGGGAAAACAGCGCCGATTTTGATGATCACGGCAAGAGATACCACGCCTGAAAAAGTGACCGGGTTAGACGCAGGTGCAGATGATTACCTGGTGAAACCGATCGATTTGGTTGAATTCATGGCACGAGTCCGGGCATTAAGACGGCGATCGCCCCTTTGGCAAGGAGATACGCTCAGCCTTGAGGATCTACACCTCCACCTCGATACTCTGACTGTTGAGCGACAAGGTGCAACCGTTTCCCTCTCCAGTCGGGAGTTTCAGTTGTTGGAGTATTTTATGCGCCATCCCCGACAGGTTTTGACTCGCAGTCAAATTGAACAAGGTGTGTGGGAATGGGGGACTGAACCAGAGAGCAATGCAATTACGGTTCTAGTTCGCAAACTCCGCCAACGCTTGCAGGCTGTAGGATCGGCAGACTGGATTGAGAGCATTTACGGTATGGGTTATCGCCTCACTTCCCCTGAAAAGTCACGATCGTAAAGGCAAGCTGTGTTTAATCAAAGTCGTCGCAATCTGGCTCGTTGGTTCACCCTCTCAATGGGAAGCATTCTTGTGCTGTTTGCAGGGGTGATCTATCAGATTGAGGTGAAAGATAAACTAGAGGCGCTCGATCGACTGCTATATGACAAAACTAGAGTCATGGCTGCCAGCGTGCATTATGAAGTTCGCCAAAACCAGAACCAGGTCGATCTGAGTCATGTTTCCTTGTTAGGCAGTGGTTCGCATCCCCTTGCTGAAGATCTGATTTACGTGCGCTGGTATAACGCACAAGGGCGGTTAGTTCGTTTTTTTGGGAATTCTCCTCCCCAGCAGTTAAATACGCCTTTTGGTTATCTCACAGTTCGATCAACCGATCCACTTTTGGGAAAAGGAATCTGGCTGCGTCAGGTGACATTACCCGTTGAAGGTAGAACTGGGGTACTCGGTTATCTTCAGGTGGCAACTCCCCTGACAGAAACTCAAAACAGGCTCACTGAGCTTCAGATTGTGCTAACTCTCGCTGTGCCGCTGACACTGGGCTTAATTGCCCTCACAGGTTGGTTTCTCAGCGGGCTGGCCATGCAACCGATTCGGCAAGCCTATCAGCAGCTTCAGCGCTTTACAGCCGATGCCTCTCACGAGTTGCGATCGCCCCTGTCTGCCATTCTCACTAATGCCCAGCTTGGGTTGCTGATCGCGGGTGATGATTCGCGTTACCATCCTCCCTTAGAAAACATTGTAGATAGCGCAAAATCAATGGGAGCGCTGGTGAATAATTTACTACTGTTGGCTCGTCATCAAGGGCGACTTGCGCCGGAATCGCTCAGGTTAATCAATCTAAACGAGCTGCTGAGCAATTTAGCAACCCAGTTTCTCGCACTTGCAGAAGCCCAAAATATCAAACTCACCTGCGAATTCCCGGAACAACGGATTGAATTATTGGCTGACCCTGATTTGCTACGGCAAGTGGTCGAAAACTTGCTTTACAACGCCTGTAAATATACTCCCGTTGGCGGAACTGTAAAGATACGCCTAGTTCTTCATTCCAATTTGGCGGTCATTCAGATCATCGATACGGGAATCGGTATTCCAGAAGCGGACTTACCCTATATTTTTGATCGCTTCTATCGAGTAGACACCGATCGCTCGCAGGAGAGTGGAGGCTTTGGGCTGGGGTTAGCGATCGTCCAACAAATTGTCAAGGCACACAGCGGACAAATACAGGTGACGAGTGCAGTGGGCAAAGGCTCAACGTTCCAGGTTGAACTGCCCCTCAAACCTTATCACTAAGCCGCCTCAAACGAGAGAGAAGGTGTACTCTGCTTTAGACGTAACTGCAATGTATGTGGTGTATTTGGATGAATGCCGATGAAGCTGAAACATGATTTTTGGGTTGGTTGGGCGCTAGGGGCGATCGTCCTAAGTTCTTGTTCAGACCAAACTACCTCACCAAGACAACAACCTGATATAAAACGTGAAACCTCACTGAGAGCAGTCTCGTTAGATCAAACAAAAGTTGTGATGGGACAAACCGTATATGTCCCTATTTACTCACATATTTATCACTACAATAGCCAGGATCAGGTCATGAATTTGTCAGCAACCCTCAGTATCCGCAATACGGATCTGACAAATTCGATTATTATTACTTCGGTGCGTTACTACGATAGCGATGGGAAATTGATTAGGCAGGACATTAAGAGTCCAGTAGAACTCAAGCCGCTTGCTTCCACAGACTTTTTCATTGCAGCAGATGATACAAGTGGAGGCTCAGGTGCAAACTTTATTGTGGAGTGGGTTGCAGAAAAAACGGTTTATGATCCTGTCATTGAAGCCGTCATGATTAGTACCTCTTCTTCTCAGGGTATTTCATTTATCAGTCCCGCTAAAGTTCTCAAGCAACACAAGATGCAGAAGTGATTTTAGAGGATTAAATTATTGCTTTACAAGGTAGTTTTAGACTACCATAAGGGGAGCATCTCATATTTGTAAAACACTTCTTCTGGCTTCTTCCTTCTTGCTTCTGACTTTTTTCCTACTCGCTCCTGATTCCTAACTCCAATTTCTAGCTTAGCTGCAAAAGTGAGATGCTCCCATTTTTTATTTTTAACTTTGTACATCACTATAATTATTGCGGAATAAAACGATATTACTGTGCATGACTACACAACTTTTTTCTGTTAAGATTAGAGAGTTTGAAGGTGAATACTAAAAATATAAATGAGGACTTAGGGGATGCAAAAGCGACTATTAGGGACATCACAAATTCAGATTACCCCGATAATTATGGGGACTTGGCAAGCTGGGAAGCGGATGTGGGTGGGAATTGAGGATGCTGAAACTGTCAAAGCAATGCGCGCGGCTTTTGAGGCAGGTATTACCACCTTTGATACGGCTGAGGTTTATGGAGAAGGGCATTCGGAACAAATTATCGGTCAAGCACTTTCAGATGTGCGATCGCAAGTAGTTTATGCTAGCAAAGTTTTCGCCAACCACCTGAAACCCGAGTTGGTAATCGAAGCCTGCGATCGATCGCTAAAAAACCTCAACACCGATTATATCGACCTTGGCGTTGCTGATTCACGGTATGAATCAACTTTTCGCTTGATGTTACAAAACTCACCATACTTGGCTTATAGCAATTAGGAAATCTTCCATTCATACCTGTATTCAGCAACGCCTCGACCTTTACCAAATCCACTGGCCCGCCGGCAGTTGGGATTCCGAGTTAGTGCCAATTGCAGAAACAATGGACGCCCTGAACAAGTTAAAAGAACAGGGAAAAATTCGGGCGATCGGCGTTTCCAACTTCTCCCGCGCCCAAATAGAAGAAGCCGCCCAATACGGACGCATCGACAGCCTGCAACCGCCTTATTCTCTGTTTTGGCGCTGGGTAGAAAAAGATGCGATGTCCTATTGTGTGGACAATCATATCTCCATCATTGCCTATTCATCTCTAGCTCAAGGAATATTGACAGGTAAATTCGGGCCAGAACACAAGTTTGAAGAAGGCGACCACCGCGCCAAAAATAAGCTGTTCATCAAAGAAAATTACAACCGAGTGCAAACAGCATTAAATCAACTCAGGCCAATTGCTGATCGACATCAAACAAGCTTGGGCAACTTAGCTTTAGCCTGGTTGATTTCCCAGCCACAAACAAATGCAATTGTCGGCGCGCGCGACGGGGAACAAGCAGCCGAAAATGCTAAAGCTGCTGAGGTAAAACTGAGTGAAGAGGAATTAAAAGAAATTGACGCGATCGGGCGCACCGTCACCGATAATTTAGACGATAACCCCGTTATGTGGAACTTTTAAAACAGAACTGACGCAACTGGCATATATAGTAAGGTATCCCGGAACTCACGCCCAGATCACCATTCTCGCTTAACGGGCTAGAAGCCCGTTCCACAAAGAGTGAATTTCTTGTGGAATGGGCTTCTAGCCCGTTCTTAAAAAGCTAATGAGGTATAATATCTACTGCGCTGTGGAAATATTCAAAAAGTTAAAATCAAAAATCAAAAATCCGCAATCTAAAATCGAATGAGTTATTGCCTAAATCCCAACTGTTCCCAGCCACAAAACCCACCCGCCGCCAAAATTTGCAGGAATTGCCGTTCAAAACTGCTGCTGCGCGATCGCTACCGGGCTATAAAGGCGATCGGACAAGGTGGTTTTGGCAGAACCTTTCTCGCCGTTGACGAAGACAAACCCTCAAAACCCCGCTGCGTCATCAAGCAATTTTTACCCACAGACAGCCAACTCATCCCCTCAGCAAGCAATCGCAACAGCAAAAAAGCAGCCGAACTTTTTGAACAAGAAGCAATGCGATTAGACGAATTGGGCAAACACCCTCAAATTCCCGAACTGTTAGCCTATTCCATCCAAGACAGCCGACAATATGTAGTCCAAGAATTTATCGACGGGCAAAATTTAGCACAAATTGTAGAAACAGAAGGCACATTTACAGAAAATCAAATTCAAGACTTACTCAATAGCTTATTACCCGTCCTTCACTTCATCCATTCCCACAACGTTATTCACCGAGACATCAAACCCGGAAACATCATCCGCCGCGCCGACAAACAATTAGTTTTAGTGGACTTTGGCGCCGCAAAAATTGCTACAGGTACAGCATTACTCAAAACAGGAACCAGCATCGGCAGCCCGGAATACATCGCCCCCGAACAAGCTAGAGGCAAAGCATTTTTTACCAGCGATTTGTACAGTTTAGGCGTAACTTGTTTGTATTTGCTAACTCAAGTTTCCCCTTTTGACCTTTTCGATCCTGGTGAAGATGCCTGGATATGGCGGCAGTATTTGGCCCACAACGCGGTGAGCGAACAACTAGGGAAAATTTTAGACAAAATGATTGCAAATGCTACTAACCGCCGCTATCAAACGGCTGTTGAAGTATTAAAAGAAATTAATCCCCAAGTTGCGATCGACCTAGCAATTCCCCAAACAATTTCCAAGTTAGTTAAACCAGAAAAAACTCCCAGTCAGCCCCAGCAGCAAACTTATAACTGGCAATGTATTCACACCCTCACAGGTCACAAAAACTTAATTTACTCTGTCGCTTTCAGCCCCAACGGAGAAGTTGTAGCCAGTGGCAGCGATGACAAAACAATCAAACTGTGGCGAGTTGAAGATGGGCAAGAAATAGTGACTCTTACAGGTCATACTAACTCTGTTTATACAGTAGCTTTCAGCCCCGACGGACTGATGCTAGCCAGCAGCAGCCACGACAAAACTGTAAAACTTTGGCGGATGAAAGATGGGCAAGAAATCCGCACTATGACCGGCCACAGCAACTCAGTTTACGGTGCAGCATTCAGTCCCGATGGAACTCTGATTGCTAGTAGCAGTTGGGACAAAACAATCAAGATTTGGCGAGTCAAAGACGGGCAGGAAGTTCGCACGCTTGCGGGTCACACCAATTTAGTTTATTTTGTTGCTTTTAGCCCTGATGGAGAAACTCTTGCTAGCTGCAGTTGGGACAGAACCGTCAAAATTTGGCGAGTCAAAGATGGGAAGCTAATTCGCACACTTACAGGTCATACAGACTCCGTTCGCTGCATAGCTTTCAGTCCAAATGGAGAGTTTTTGGCTAGCGGCAGCCACGACAATACTATTAAGATTTGGTGGGTCAAAGATTGGCAAGAAGTTTTAACTATCACAGGACATTCTTGGTATGTTGATTCTATTGCTTTTAGTCCCGATGGCGAGATTCTGGCTAGCAGCAGCAATCAAACTATTAAGATTTGGCGAGTGAAAGACGGTCAAGAAATTTGTAATATTGCGGGTCATAGTAACTCTGTTTATTCGGTTAGTTTTTGCCCGGAAGGAGAGTTTTTAGCTAGCGGCAGCAGTGATAAAAGTATTAAGATTTGGCAGAATATGATGTTTGTTTAATTGGCTATAATTAAAGTTGTAAATCATGATAAAGATTGTAACCAAAAGATTTCTGCTGCGTGACTTTGTAGATGCCGATCGATCGCCATTCTTGGACTATCAAGCCGATCCGCGCAACCAGACATTTTACGAACCCGATCGGTCTAGTCCCGACCATGCCACACGTCTATTCGAGATGTTTCAAGCATGGGCTGGCGATCGCCCTCGACTCAATTACCAACTGGCGATCGTACAACGACAGGAACCTTACGCGCTTGTCGGTTGCTGTGGACTGCGGGGAAGATTGTCTGAAAGTGGCGAGATGGAATTTGGTCTTGAACTAGCACCAGCCTATTGGGGGCGATATGCCTACGCGATCGAGGTGGGGCGTGCGCTGCTCGACTTTGGGTTCACGGAACTCGATCTGAAGGCGATCTCCGGGTCTACCGTGAGTGCAAATACCCGGATCGCTCGGTTGGCCCAGTGGATAGGAGCAGAGGTGGTTGCTACCCGCCCAGGGTCATCCTGGATGTCCGATCGCGGTTGGAGCGAGGTCGATTGGCGGATTGCACGGGCGCAATGGGAGCATCGTACTCTGCGGCACGGCCGATAATATATTTTTGTTTTGTGAACGGTTTATGAATGAGACAGCAGCCAATCAAATCCGTCAGCAGGTGGAAGCTGTGTACCGATCCGAGTCGCGTCGCGTTTTAGCCACCCTGATCCGCTTGCTCGGTGACTTCGATCGCGCCCAAGAGGCGATGCACGAAGCCTTCGCTGCGGCTGTAGCGCAATGGCCCCGCGACGGCATTCCCGCTAACCCGCGATCGTGGCTTGTATCTACGGGTCGCTTTAAAGCGATCGACACCATCCGCCGTCGCGCCCGCTTTGATACGCACTTGGCAGAACTCGCTCAACAACTCGAGCCGAGTGACACCACAATCAAGGATGACGAGGACGTTGAGGACGATCACCTGCGCTTGATTTTCACTTGCTGTCATCCGGCCCTGTCGCCAGAAGCTCAGGTGGCGTTGACGCTGCGGGAAGTCTGCGGACTCAGTACCGAGGAAATTGCCAGCGCCTTCCTGATTGCTCCCCCTACCTTGGCGCAGCGGATCGTGCGGGCCAAGGCGAAGATCCGCGACGCACGAATTCCTTATCAAGTGCCGTCGAAAACCGATTTGCCCGATCGATTGGACACCGTGCTTCAAACGATCTACCTGGTGTTTAACGAAGGGTACGCGGCCTCATCTGGCAGAGCGCTGACGCGGGCAGATCTCGCTGACGAAGCGATCCGTTTGGGACGGCTGGTAATGGAATTATTGCCCGACTCCGAGGTGATTGGACTCCTGGCGCTGATGCTGCTGCAAGAATCGCGGCGCACCGCACGCACTTCCTCCACAGGCGACCTCATCCTTCTAGAAGACCAAGATCGATCGCTCTGGAATCAGGCACAAATTTCTGAAGGCAGGTTACTGATCCAGCAATCGCTATCATCAGGACGGTTTGGTTCGTACACGCTTCAGGCTGCGATCTCAGCGGTGCATTCAGAGGCCCAGAGTGCTGCTGCAACGGACTGGGCGCAGATTGTGGGCTTATACGACCTGCTTGTGCAATTAGAGCCGTCGCCCGTTGTTGCCTTAAATCGGGCGGTGGCAGTGGCAATGCGTGATGGCCCCTTAGCGGGACTGCAATCGATCGACCAAATATTAGCGCGTGGCGATTTGGCAGACTACCATCTGGCACACTCCGCGCGAGCCGATTTGTGTCGGCGGCTGGGCAGAACGGCTGATGCCAGAGAATCCTACCAAAAGGCGCTGGCGATCGTGAAACAGGAACCAGAGCGTCGTTTTCTCGAAAAACGCCTTCGCGAGTTAGGCTGAAAAAATTTTTTGCTTTGCTGTCGATTTGCAGCCTCGCCGAACGACTACTAAATGAAGGCGACTATCTCAGATCGAATTTTGGAGTAACGATGAAATACATATTGCTGATTTACAGCGACGAAAATGCCTGGACTGAAAGCGAGCTGCAGCAATGCTACGCAAAGTCTTTGCAGCTAACCCAAGAACTGCAAGCGAACAATCAATATTTGGGTGCTTCGCCGCTACACTCGATCGCCACAGCAACCAGTATTCGAGTACGTGACGGCAAAAAACTTGTTACCGATGGGCCGTTTGCGGAGACGCGCGAACAACTCGGTGGCTACTTTCTGATCGATGCCAAGGATCTTGACGAAGCGATCGCGATCGCAGCACGCCTACCAAGCGCCAGTAAGGGTACGGTTGAAATTCGCCCGATCGTGGAACTGTCGGGCTTGCCATCAGACCAGTAGTTGCCGTCAATACCGCTCAACGCAGGCTTCCACATCCGCACTGACAAACTTTTCCAGAAAAAATGTTCAACTTGTCGATCGCACGCACCTCTATTCGACTAGATGGTAGAGCAAGGGTTAGCAGTTTTCAATCTGCGCCCGGAAAACCAATCGACATCAATTAAGGAGATACCACTATGACAATGACAACAGAAACCACCAAAACACAAGACGAAGCCCAGATTCGACAAATCATCGCAGATACGGCCAGTGCCATCTGCGCCAAAGACCTCGATCGCATCATGGCGCACTACGCCCAAGATGTGATTATTTTCGATGCAATACCGCCGTTCCAAACCAAAGGTGCAGATGAATTTCGACGGACGTGGGAGGCCTGCCTGCCTTGTTTCCCGGACTCCTTCGGGATTGAGATGCTAGACCTCAGCCTCACCGTGAGCGGTGATTTGGCGATCGCGCACTGGCTTTTTCACTTCACAGGGATGCCAAAAGATCACCCAGGGGGGCAGATGTGGATGCGGATCACCTCTGCGTGCCAGCGGAAACAGGGCAGATGGCAGATTGTGCACGAGCATTGCTCTGTCCCCTTCGATCCAGAAACGTCTAAAGCCGTTTTCTCGATCGCACCTTAGCCCAGCTCAACAACCATAAACAAAAGGAGATTTCACGATGAAAGTCATGATTCTAATCAAAGCTACCCAAGACTCAGAGGCAGGCGTCATGCCCAGCGAACAGCTTCTGACGGAAATGGGGCAATACAACGAAGCATTGGTCAAGGCGGGAATTATGCTCGCTGGCGAAGGGCTACATCCCAGCTCAAAAGGAGCGCGGGTGACGTTTTCAGGTACAAATCGCAGCGTGATTGACGGGCCGTTCACAGAGACAAAAGAGCTGATTGCCGGATTCTGGATCTGGCAAGTGCAGTCGATGGAGGAAGCCATCGCCTGGGTCAAACGCTGCCCGAACCCGATGCCAGGAGAATCCGCGATCGAAATTCGCCAGATATTTACAGCAGAGGACTTCGGCGAATCCTTCACGCCCGAACTCAGGGAACAGGAAGAACGCATTCGGGCGGAGGCAGAACAACTCCAGCGTTCTTGAGGGCATAAATGCTGCCTAACTTTTCGTCCGGCAGCCACATCATTTCCCATGAATGGATTGCTCGATCGACTATTACCCAAAGGAGTACATGATGCAATCGAATACTTATCTCTTTTTTGACGGTGAATGCGAAGCTGCATTTAAATTCTACGAACAATGTTTAGGTGGCAAAATCGACGGGATGATGACTTATGGGGATGCGCCCATGTCTGAGGAAATTCCCTCCGAACAGCGCGATCGAATCATGCACGCCAACTTAACTGTTGGTGGAATGGTATTGATGGGTTCTGACACTCCACCTGATGGCTTTAAAAAACCACAGGGATTCTCTGTGAATCTTCAATTTGACGATCTGGTCGAAGCGGAGCGGATCTTTCAAAAATTGGCAGAAAACGGAACGGTGAAGATGCCATTCCAAGAGACCTTCTGGTCTACCCGTTTTGGAATGCTTGTCGATCGATTTGGCACACCGTGGATGATTAATGTCCAGCCAGCTACCTAACTTTTTCAAGTTTGCTCACAGGCGTTACCCTTCAATTCAAACATTAGCGAAAAATCGTTAATGTTTCACCTTGCGATCGAAGTTAAAAAGGAGAAAACATGGCTACTAAAATTTTCGTGAATTTACCCGTCAAAAATCTCGATCGGTCTGTCGAATTTTTTACTAAACTTGGATTCAGTTTTAACGCCCAGTTTACTGACGAAACTGCTACTTGTATGGTTGTAAGCGAAGACATCTTCGTCATGCTCTTGACAGAAGCCAAGTTCAAGGAATTTACACCCAACGCAATTTGCGATGCCACCAAGAGTACAGAAGTGCTGATCTGCTTGTCTTCCGAGAGCCGAGAAGAAGTGGATAAAATGATTAGCAAGGCAGTTGCTGCTGGCGGAACGACCTACAATGAACCCAAAGACTACGGATTTATGTATGGTCATGGCTTTCAGGATTTAGATGGCCACATTTGGGAAACTATGTTCATGGAACCCAGCGCAGTAAATCAAGGTTAGGCATTTTCTATCTGCTTCCTGAAAACAATACAAAGCTCTTCTCAATGGGTCCAAGTTAGCGATTCCATTGAGAAGAGCGATCGAATATCCAAAAATCCAAAAAGGGTGCATCTCAGTTTGGCAAATCCCTGAAAAAATGGCTAAAATGAAAAATCTAGTAAAACTGTAAAAAAAGGATGATATCAAGAAAATGACACCCGAAGATAAACAGCAGCTAAAAGCATACTTAAAAGGGGTAGCAGACAACAATTGAGCTGATGAACCCTTACTAAACTTTTAATAAACTCATTATTTTCAATCCATCTGCTTCACGACCTCCAAGGCTAACCCTAACACATCTGCAATTTGCTCATCCCTCAATCCCAACTGTCGTAATTTACCAACCATTTCAATTTTCACTTGATTCGTGCTGTCCTAGTAGTCGGGAGTTGCCGGCTGACTTTTATCTGGGGTAGGAGTGGGTAGTTCTGAGCAACCATTGATATAGTTAATAGTGTTGCTATTACCCTCAATATTATTACTATTATTTAAAGCAATCTTTATAGTTGATTGCCGTTTTAGGACAGATTTAAGATTACGTTTATCCACTGGTTCGCCGAAAATATCAGATAACATATGCAAAAGCTCGTAACCTACATCCTTAGCATGACCCGCCGTACAACCATAAGTATTTGCAATATCAGAATACTTTTGTCGCTTCAGTATTCCCTCGATAATTCCGCGCTGCAAGTCATTTAGATGTTTGCCTGTATTAGCGCTGAGCACTTCATCTACAAATTGCAAGATATGGGCAGTGTCCATCAGTAGGGGTGTCAGAGAACTATAGTTAGTATAGCCGTCTTTATCCGTCTTTATCCGTCTTTATCCGCCTTGCATCCGCCTTGCATCCGAATTTTAGAAATACCCGTCTTTTTCCGTCTTTTTTCGCTTTTCAGTTTTGAGCGATCGGTTTATGATAAGGAAGAGAATATTATAAAAATTAACTCCATTAAAGGCAAGAGCTGTGAATGGAGGATTATGCGATGGGATAAGGCAGGGAGTAAACCTGATTGTCGGGTGTCCAAGCTGGGCGGTGTTTAGCTACTTCAGTTTTTTGTACGCTCGGGGTGCAGCCT
Source organism: Microcoleus sp. N9_B4 (assembly GCF_036701635.1). Lineage (NCBI taxonomy): Bacteria > Bacillati > Cyanobacteriota > Cyanophyceae > Oscillatoriales > Microcoleaceae > Microcoleus > Microcoleus sp. N9_B4. The sequence goes on from NZ_JAUBRC010000046.1 coordinate 43,852, forward strand.
TTGGAAAAGCGTAGGTTTGGCACAAAAAGATCACAAAAGCTAACTTATCCCAAGCTATATGCTCATAGTGTTAATTAACTTTAGTTCGCGACCGGGAGAAAAATTATGTCATTGTTCGATCAGCGCGGTCAGAAAGTAAACTACCAATACAATGCTGCTAGAGATATCAACTTTGCAACAGTTCAAAATCAAGCCGACCTTGTTAACGAGCTAGAGAAGCTAAATTCTGAGATAACAAAAGCTGGAGACGCTCAAGTTATTGATGCGGAGATTGTTACAGATGCTCAATATCAAATTCAGAAAGCTGTTGACCAATCTAAAAAACCTGCTCCCAACAAAAATGCAATTGTAGAACACCTCATTAAGGCTAAAGATTTTCTCAAAGATATAGTCGAAGCAGGTGGAATTGTTACTGCTATTGTGAAAGCAATTGAATTAGTTCAGCAATTGTTTTAGAAACTGAAAGCTGGCAGGGTGTATTAATACGTAGCAACTAGGACTAACTCTGTAACAGCTAGTTATTGTAACGTCATGACAGATTTTAATCAGCAAGGTCAAAATGTTATCAATCAAGTCAACCAAGTAATTAATCAACAACTCATCGTTAACAACTGTATTGTTAACGATGAGTTGGTCGAAAAATTTGTAGAGAATATTGCTTGTTTGCTTCCTTTTAACGCAGACCTACAAGTTAAGAAATCTCTTATACTTCAAGTAGTTATTGAATGTGCAAATAGCAGACGTTTGCCACTTTCATCAGAAGACACATTGTTAATACTGAGTAAACTAAGTGAACTGAGTTTAGAGGAATTCAATAGGCTGCTATCTTCTGACAACAAGTACAAGAAGCTGAAAAATCGTCTCGGCTGGTTTATCCTTGGGGGAACTGCTGTTGGTGGTGCTACTGGAGTTGCGATCGCAGCAGCGCATTATGAGAAAGTCATTGAGGATCTGAAATCCAATGACGAGTTATATAAACCTGTAGGTCGAGAACCTTATCCACCTACTTACCCAACCGAGCCAGATGACCCAAAACGATTGCCCAAAAATCGAGAACCCTATCCACCTAGTTCTGACCCAACTAAATCAAATAGCTTAGGACAATCTCTCAGAAAAAGTTCTAGACTTGGAGATGATTTCCTTAAAAGTTCTAGACTTGGAGATGATTTCCTTTCTAAACCATCTGCTCCTCCTAGAGGTGGAGGTGGAAGTGGAGGTGGCGGTGGTAGCCTCCCAAATCAGCCTCACGACCAAGTAATTGACAATATAATTGAACAAAATCTTGAGGCAAGAGTTAGTAATCCTGTGGACTTGGGTAGCTCTTTTGGCGGAGGGATACCAGAACCTCAAACAGGTGGTTCTGGTGGAGTTGCTGATTGTGGTGACACTCCTGACTGCGGCGATTGTGGTGACACTCCTGACTGCGGCGATTGTGGGGAATGTGAACCTAGTTGCGATTGCTTCATTGCTACTGCTGTGTATGGCAGCTATGATGCACCACAAGTAGTTAGTTTAAGGCGTTTTAGAGACGAAAAATTGATGTCTTACTCTATAGGGCGATTGTTTATTGCAGCATATTATCAAATATCCCCGCCTTTAGCTCAATGGCTTAAAACTTCTCCACATTTTGCGAAACCTGTACGTCAAATCCTGGATAAATTAGTATTTAGTTTACAGAATAAATGATTATTTTTATATGTCTATAAAGTTCCTCTACCGAAAGTTTTTATCAGCGAAACTATATTATCTATCTCAAAAGCAGAGTTCTGCTAACACAAAGGCAAAGCGTAAAGGTATCCTCACAAGATTTCTGTGGTTAGTTGCACCACTCGTAAGCTTAATAGACAAATTAGGCTTGCGATTCTTACTTGATTACATTGCTATTCAAGGCATTCAGAGGTATCAAAAACATCTATCGCCTCACAAAGGCTTTTCCTGTGCCTACAGCAGATTTTATGGTGCTGAATCTTGCTCAGAATACTTCCGGAGAACAGTCAGAACTTACGGCTTATCAAAAGCAATTCCTCTTTTTGAGCAACGACTGAGAGATTGTAAACTTGCTAACGCAACCTTAAAGGCACAACGTATAAGTAAAACTACACAAAGAAAACTAGAGCGTTAAGATTGGCCATAGTATAAGCATTAATAGCCCTGGCGCTACATTTGCCAGCACTTCAGGAAATTTTAGACTTTTAAACAGAAGTACGATCGCCCTTTTTAAACCTCTTCAACAACTCCGGCGTCATCAAACCTTGCGGAAAAAATATCGTCCCCAAAACAATCAGCAACCCAAAAATAATTAAACGTCCATCCCGCAGAAATTGCGCCAACCAAATTGGCAATCCCTGAATAGTTGCGAGCCCCCTCAAAACCTCCGGCAAAGCAGTAAACACCATCCCCCCCAAAACTGCTCCCATAAAAGTTCTGTTACCACCAATCAACACAGAAGTCAAGTAAATAATACTAGCATCAAAAGTACCTTGACGCGCGTTCCAAGTATTCAGGAAATGAGCGCTAACTGCACCCACAACCCCAGCTAAAACAGCACCTAACGTGAAAGCCAAAACCTTATAAAAAGTTGGGTTAATACCGATCGCATCAGCCGCCAACTCATCAGCGCGGATCGCAGCAAAAGCGCGCCCCACCCGAATCCGTTCCAGCCGATACACAATCGCCATACTTACCAATAGTAAAGGTACTACAATCCACAAATACTCGATCGGCGTTCCAAACGGTTGCGGAATCCCAAAAATGCCCACAGCCCCGCCAGTGATATCTAAATTCAGGGATAAAACCCGCAAAATTTCCACAAAAGCAATAGTTGCGATCGCCAAATAAATCCCGCTTAACCGCAGCGCCGGAATTCCCACCAAAATCCCCAGCAACCCCGAAACAACCCCTGCAATTATCATCTCTAATAACAACAACGGTAGTGGAAATAAACCCCCTGTCTGTTGAAAAACCGTCGTAGATAAAATCGCCGCAATATACCCACCCAAAGCATAAAAACCCGGGCTAGCCAGAGATAATTGTCCAGTCATTAGAGGCAAATAAAGCGACATTCCCAACATTGCACCCAGCAACATCGAGACAATCAGAAACCCGTAAGTAGTAAAAAATTCATTCATAACTTTTTTTATTTCTTAGTCTGTTAGAAAGGGACTTAGTTTGACTCTTAAGCGATTTCAATCGCCGAATTTTCTGACACCTTTTAAATCAAACACCTCTATTTCTTAGTCTCTTGGAGAGAAACTTAGTTTGAGTCTTAAGCTATTTCAATCGCCGAATTTTCTTACACCTTTTGAATCAAACGCCGTCCAAACAAACCCTGCGGTCTAACCAATAGCATAATAAACAATATAGCAAAAGCAACAGCATCCTTATAAGCCGAAAAATCACCAGGCACAAAAGCCTCCACCAAACCAATGATAAACCCACCCAAAACCGCCCCAGGAATACTCCCCAACCCACCCAGCACAATCACCGCCAAACCCTTCAAACCAAAAGCAATCCCAAAATACGGCCCAGCAATACTCACACTAGAACCCACCAAACTCCCCGCCAAACCCGCCAGAAAACTGCTCACAAAAAACGTCAACACAATGTACCTATCAGTATCAATCCCCAATAAACTAGAAGTTGTCGCATCTTCAGCCACAGCCTGCATTGCTTTGCCAAATTTAGTAAAATTTATTAAATAAGTTAAGACAGCCACAATCGCAACTGATACCACAAAAATTACTATTTGAACAGTCCGAATCGGAATAGGTTTATCCGCCGTTCCGAAGTTAATTGCAGCCGGTAAATAGCCGTAAGTGTTAGCAGGAAAAGTGTAAATTTCCGCACCTACAAGATATTGGATAATATTGGCGATCGCAACTGCTACACCCAAACTAGAAACCACAGTCAGCAGAGGATCAGAGTGTCGGCGGCGCAAAGGCCAAAAAGCCACTCTTTCAACAATTACTCCCACCAAACCAGCCATGACACTTCCCAAAATTAACGCCACAGCAAAAGGCAACTGCACGGGAATTCGAGCATTAGCCCACAACCCATTAAAACCGAAACCACCTCCCATCAGCCCATAAGTGAAATAAGCACCCAACGTAAATACTGCACCGTGAGCAAAATTAATAATTCCGAGAATAGAAAAGACCAGCGTATATCCCAGGGCAAAAATAGCATACACGCTGCCGATCGACAAACCATTCAAAAATTGTTGCAAAAACAGAGTTAAGTCCATCACCAGTTAGAGATTCGGCATCAATATTAAATTATTCAAAAACAAACAGCATACAATTTTTACTCTGACTTCTGAATTCCCCCTTGGGGGCAGCGGGTTTAACCTCAGACTCACACTCAATAACTCATCCGTGTATCCGTGTCAGAATCCGTGTCGTGCCTGACTTCATTTCAAAAACTCAAACTTACCATTATTACCATCCGCCTCCATCTTAATGCGTGCCACATAAAACTCTTTCTGATTAATTTCCCCTTCAGGCGTAAAAGAAATTTCCCCCAAAGGCGTATCGTAGTTACCACCCAACAACTGCTGATTCAAATTTGTACGCAATTCTGCCAAAGGCTTTTCGCTAAGCTTAGACTTAGCATTAAGTGCCTTTAATGACTCAACAAAAACTTGTACGCCCGTAAAAGCTTGTGCGCTAAATTGAGGCGGTTCTTTCTTGAATTGAGCGCGATAAGCATCCCGAAAAGCCTTATTAACTTCATTTTCATATTCCGGGCTGTAGGCTTGGGCAATCAAAACCCCATCGCAAAGAGCCTTGCAAACAGGAAATACATTAGAAGTATTCAGACCGTTGCCCCCAATGATAACGCCTTTGTAACCCAACTCCCGCAATTGCTTAATTAAATTGCCTCCATCGGCTGCCAACCCAGAAATAATGATTAAATCCGGCTTGACATTTATCCCATTAGTGGCTTGAGATTGGAAATCTGTATCAGTAGTCAAGAATTTTTGGACTGTTGCCAATTCCAGCCCCATATCTTTAACCGTTGTCTGGAAAGTTTCAGTCTCAGATTTGCTAAAAGCATCATTCTGAGCAAAAAACACAGCTACTTTTTTAATATTGGGATTTTGCTTCAGTGCAGCTTTAACTGCATTAGGTGCTACCACTGCCACAGGCGCGGAGACTCTGGCCACATAATCGCCAATCTGGGGAATGCCTTTAGCGGTGTTGGAGGGTCCGAGTACGGGAACTTTTGCTCGATCGGCGATCGGATCGGCACTAAAAGCTTGTTGCGAGAGGGTCGGCCCCACAATACCTACCACCTGATCCTGATTGATCAGAGTATTGAAGGCATTGATCGTCCCTTGTTCATCTCCACCTGTATCTTGGAACACCAGTCTAATCGGCGTCCCATCCACACCGCCCTTATCGTTGAAATACTTCTCAGCAATTTTCGCGCCAGCCACTTGCTCTTGGCCGAGTAAAGCCACATTGCTAGTTTGGGCTACCCCAATCCCTATATATATAGTGTTGGAACTTCCCCCAGCCGAACCCCCTGGTGAAGTACCGGGAGATGGGGAAGTCGCCGGAGATACTGTAGTAGAGGTTTGGGGAGTGTTCGTCTGACTGCAAGCCAGCAGCAGTGAAGCGCAGGTAATGAATAAGCCACTAGGGCGGGCTGTAGGTTTTTTCATGAGCGGGCGATCGAACATCTATATATAGAACATCTACACGTAGAGATATTCTACCCATACGCGGTAGATACTCCCCTCAAAAGTCCAATCTTGCCCAAAAAAAGACCCCATAGTTAAAAGAGGAGTCAGCCAGAGGAGGTCGGAGAGCGACTTAATAGCCGAAACCCTTGGTGTGTATAGGTTCAAAAATAACTCAAAAATATTTTCACAA
>NZ_JAUBRC010000047.1:0-47321 GCF_036701635.1 Microcoleus sp. N9_B4
GAAGAAGGAAGAAGGAAGAAGGAAGAAGGAAGAAGGAAGAAGGAAGAAGGAAGAAGGAAGAAGGAAGAAGGAAGAAGAAAGAAGGAAGAAGGAAGAAGGAAGAAGGAAGAAGGAAGAAGGAATAATGCCCAATGCCCAATGCTTTTCGGCCCAATGCTTTTCGGCCCAATGCCCAATTACCAATTACCCATTCTCATGCAAAGGAAACTTACTATATTTACCTTCCCACGCCGCGCTCAGGAGGCTCCTCGTCCGGGACAGGCAAAGAAGTGGGCCTTACTTGCCGCTCCAAATACTTGCTCAAAGCGTAAGCGATATCCCCACGAGTCATCGGCTTCAAAGGATTAATCTTATTAGTTGCGAGATCAACATTAACAAACCCTTCATAAAGTGCAGTAGCCAAAGACTTTCTAGCCCAATTAGGAATTTCCCCTGCATCTGGATACTTAGCTAAAATCTCGGAAATGCTGGGATCGGGAAACTGAAAAACCCCGTAAGCTTGAGCAAAAATTGCCAAAGCTTCAGCGCGAGTCACCCTTTGATTGGGGAAAAACATTCCGTCGCGATATCCACTCATTGTTCCCGTTTTCAAAACAGTTTGAATAGCACTGTAAGCCCAGTAACTCTTCGGTACGTCGGGCAATTCCCGATCCGGTTTCTGAGCTGTTTTCCGCCGTTCCAAACCAAAAGTTTTCACTAAAATCATCGCCAAATCGGCGCGACTGACAAAGCCCTCAGCATTAAAATTACCACTAGCATCTTTATTCATCAATCCGGCACTCACAACCCGATCGATCGGGTCAATTATTTGTTGAGATTGAACCGCCATTGGGACTCCTTGCACTAGCGCGATCGCCAAAAAAATACTCACTAACTTTTTCACGATTTTAATCCTTTCTGTCGCTAAAACAATCATGAAAACAGCAGTAATATTTTTTCTGGTTCCGTCGGTATTATTCTGTGGTTTCGGGGGTGCGCGAGATTTGGGGATTATATATTAAAATCAAAGATTGGCTTCCGGCAAAGCCCCCTGCATTTTACCCAACCAATCAATCAAATTATCCAATTGCTTTTGGGCCGTCAAAACCGCCATACCTCGAATAGTAACCTTCCCCTTGCTGTAGACAAAACGAGAGCGCAAATGTTCCGGCAAATTAGCCTTGAGCAAATTCCAAGCAGGCTCTTCCATCGCAGTTTCCAAAACTATGTTCTGCTTATTCTCCGGCTTAATCCGAGAAAAACCGATTTTTTTAGCAATTTGTTTGAGTTCGACCACACGGATAAGTTGCTGGGCTGGCAGAGGAATTGGCCCATAACGATCGCACCAATCAGCCTGAATCTGCTGTAACTCTTCAGGGGTATTAGCAGAAGCCACAGACCGGTAAGCGCTCATCTTTTGATCCAAATCTGCGATGTAATCGGCAGGAATAAACGCCGTCAAAGTTAGGTCAATTTGCGCGTCCTCAACTTTCGGAATTTCCTGACCCTTAATTTCCCGAATAGCTTCCTCTAACATTTCAGCATACAAATCAAAACCGATCGCCTCCATTTGACCAGATTGTTCAGTACCCAAAACATCACCCGAACCGCGAATTTCCATATCTCGGACAGCCAACTGATAGCCCGAACCCAACTGGGCAAACTCTTGAATTGCCCGCAGCCGCTGCCTTGCAGCATCAGACAGTTGGTTCTGCTTGGGATAAAACAGCCAAGCATGAGCTTGAATCCCCGCGCGTCCCACCCGTCCCCGCAACTGGTAAAGCTGACCCAAACCAAACTTCTGCGCGTCTTCAATTAAAATGGTATTGACTCGCGGAATATCCAAACCCGACTCAATAATCGTCGTACACACCAAAATATCGAAATCTGCCGCACTGAAAGTCAGCATGATTGATTCTAGTTCCGAAGCCTCCATTTGACCGTGGGCGATCGCAATTCTGGCAGACGGAACCATCTCCTGCAACTGAACGGCCAACTCATCAATCCCCTCAATCCGCGGCACCACGTAAAAAACCTGACCGCCCCTGTCCAATTCTTGACGAATTGCCGATCGCACCACTTCCGGGTTATAGGGAGCCAAATGCGTCTGAATCGGGCGCCTGCTGGGAGGCGGAGTCGAAATCAAACTCATCTCGCGAATCCCCGACAGCGACATATACAAAGTCCGGGGAATCGGCGTTGCTGTCAAAGTCAGAACATCTACCTCTGTTTTGAGAGATTTAATCGCTTCCTTTTGCTTAACTCCAAACCGCTGTTCTTCATCCACCACCAACAAGCCCAAATCCCGAAATTTAATCGCCTTGCTCAAAACAGCTTGAGTACCGACAATCACATCTAATTCCCCAGTCGCCAAACGCTTGTGAATCTCCCGGCGCTCGGTTTCAGTGCGAAAGCGATTGAGCAAACCAACTTCGATCGGATAAGGGGAAAAACGCTCTGAGAGCGTGTGATAGTGCTGTTGGGTCAAAATCGTCGTCGGCGCTAGCAAAGCCACCTGCTTGCCCGCCGTAACCGCCTTAAAAATCGCTCTCAGAGCAACTTCTGTCTTACCAAAACCGACATCGCCACAGACCAAGCGATCCATCGGTCGATCGCCCTCCATGTCACGTTTCACATCCTGAGTTGCCTTCAACTGATCCGGCGTTGGCTGGTAAGGAAAAGAATCCTCTAACTCTTGTTGCCAAGGCATATCAGGAGGAAAAGCGTAACCTGTTTGTTTAGCTCTTTTAGCATAAAGATTCAGCAAATCCACTGCCAATTTTTTAACAGCTTTGCGAACCTTGGTTTTAGTTTTTTCCCAAGTTTGGCCTGTCAGCTTGTTGAGATCCGGTACTTTATCGCCTACAGTCCGAAACCTCGACAAAGCGCCCAATTGATCTGCCGCCACTCTCAGAGTACCGTCAGCGTATTGAATCAATAAATACTCGCGAGTTTCGCGATCGATCGTCAAACGTTCCAACTTGAGAAATTTGCCCACTCCGTGCTGGCGGTGAACCACATAATCACCAGGGCTTAATTTATTCGGGTCTACTTGCTTAGAAGCAGCGCGGCGGCGCTTGCGGACGTAGCTAAAAGTAGCGAGAGAATGCTGACCGTAAAATTCCCGATCGGTAATTAACACAATCCGAAAAGTCGGCAGAATAAAACCTTCTAATTCTGCCAGCCCGCTGTACTTCAAAGCAACCGGAACGTGCTGCAATTGCAACTTGTCGATCGCCAAATAATCGCGCGGATTCACCACAAACTGAGCCGGACAGTCGTGTTCCGACAGCAAAGAAACCGATCGACTCGGTTGAGCAGAAACCAGAAAAATGGTAAACCCGCGATCGCGCTCTTCCCTGAGCATTTGAGACAACTTAGCAAATTGGTGAGGCATCACCGGCACAGGCCGAGAAGCCAAATTAATCGCAGACGGTAGCTGGTCGCCCTCCGCAGAGCTTTGAAATTTTTTAGCCGTAGAATCTTCTGCCAATTCTGAAAGTTCTAGCCGCTCGAAAGCTGCGACATCTGCCATAGATTCAGCAAAAGTTCGGTGAATTTTCGGAACTTTCAAATTAGCAATTGGCAATTTTTCTGTTTTCTCACCAGCAACTGCCGATTCCCGATTGCAATTATTCCACTGTTCCTGTGCATTCTCAAACCAGCGGTCGCTGTGACCTTCGCATCCTTGGGGTTCGTCAATAACAACTAAAGTATTTTCTGTCAAATAATCCAACAAAGATGCAGGTTGCTCGAACGCTAAACCCAACAGCCTGCGGACAAATTTTTCGCCTTCATTTTCCGCTTCATTTTCGGGGTCAAAAGAGCCTAGGTGGTTGATTTCGTCAAGCTTTTTTTCAGATAAAACTGCTTTAATAATTGTGTTAAAATTAGTAGGAGTTAAAACTAATCGATCGACCTTATCGAGCGATCGCTGGGAAGACGGGTCAAACTCCCGAATTTGCTCCAAATCATCTCCGAACCATTCCAGCCGCACTGGCAACTCCGCCGCTACCGGAAAGACATCGACAATATCGCCCCGGCGACTCCACTGGCCCTCCATTTCCACCAGAGTCACCCGATCGTACCCCATCGACACCAGTTGGCGGTCAAGTATCTTCGAGTCTTGAACCGCACCTCGCTTCAGCGTCAGACAGTAGGGTTCAAAAGCAGCAGGCGGCGGCAAGTGACACTGGAGAGCTCTTTCGGTAGCTACAATCGCGATCGGCTTAGAATTAGCGTTTGTTTCTTGTTTCTCGACCAAATCCGCCAGCACCTGCATTTGCCCCCACGTCATTTCGTTCTCGTCGGAGTAAGATAGCTCGTAGGGTGAAGCCTCCGAAGTTGGGTAAAAATGCACAGTCTGCCAGCCCATGGCCTCCAGCCCTGCCACCCAACGGCCGGCTTCTTCTAGAGTTGCTGTCACTACCAGTAAACTCCGCCCTTCTTGCTGTGCGAGGGCGGAAGCTACTAAACCTTTGGGCAAACGGGCTATGCCGGACAGTTGCACGTAGCGATGGCGCTTGAGCTTGTTGAGGAGTTCTGTTGCTAGGGGCGATCGGCCCAGGGTACGAATTATTGAAGAGAAAGTCATGCGGTTTTAATTTTAATCCCTGATCGGCGAAGGCTCTTTCCCTTTGCCTGTTAAGGAGATTGTACGACAAACATCCATGATTGTGCCGCTCTGCTTTTGACGCCTGGGAACTTAACTAGAGATAGATTTCTGCTTTAATATGTCGATCCTGCGATCGCGATCGAGCCAGTTCCGTTAATATAGGGCCAGGTTTAGAAAAAATTTCGATTTTGCGATCGAGATTGACAGCTTCCAGACCTCTCCTGTGACTGCACCCAAAGACGGATACAAGCCCCCGACTCAAGTTGTGAAGATCGAAGAATTTTAGACATTAGGGAAATCCCCCAGATACTGGCTGCGGAGTCAATCTAAAATCTAAAATCTAAAATCTAAAATCGACTAACCGGGCAGAGCGCTTCGCCTTTACCACCGATAATTTGAGAAATGTCCCCAAGTACCGATATTCTGATTGTTCTCCTGCTGGTTTTCCTCAATGGCTTGTTTGTGATGTCAGAGATGGCCATCATCTCTGTACGGAAGGTGAGACTGCAACAGATGGCCAACCAAGGTTCGATCAATGCCCGTGTAGCCTTGGATCTGGCTAATGCCCCCAATCAGTTCTTGCCGACAGTTCAAATCGGGATTACGATGCTGGCCATTCTGTCGGGCGCTTTCGGAGAAACGACAATTGCTAAAAGGGTAGAGCCTTTGTTGCGGCTGATTCCTGCCCTCGCGCCCTATTCTCAGACGATCGCCTCAGTAGTAGCAGTTTTAACCATCACTTATCTGACCTTAATTATCGGCGAACTCGTGCCGAAGCGGCTGGCGCTCAACAACCCGGAGCCGATCGCCTCAAGCGTAGCAATTCCCATGCGAATGCTCTCAAAAATTGGCGCTCCTGCGGTTTATCTGTTAAGTTATTCCACTGACTTAGTGATGCGGATCATGGGGATTGTGCCTTCTACAGAACCGCAAGTTACAGAGGAAGAAATTAAAGTTTTAATCGAGCAAGGAACAGAAGCCGGAACCTTTGAAGAAGCCGAACAAGATATGGTGGAAAGAGTGTTTCGTTTGGGCGATCGGCGAGTCAGCGCCTTAATGACTCCGCGTCCCGATCTTACCTGGCTCGACCTCGACGACTCAGTGGAAGAAAACCGCCAAAAAATGCTCGGCAGCGGTCATTCTCGGTTTCCCGTGTGTCAGGGAGGACTCGACAACGTTGTCGGTTTAGTACACGTTACTGATATGCTGTCTCGGACTTTAACTGGTCAACCCCTAGACTTAAGCGCTTCTTTACGACGACCGTTATTTGTACCGGAAAGCACGCGGGGTTTAAAAGTATTAGAACTTTTCAAACAATCTAGCAATCAAATTGCCTTGGTAGTAGACGAATACGGCGTCATTCAAGGATTGGTTACAGTCAACGACATTTTAGTCGAACTGGTAGGCGACTTTCCCTCGATTGAAGATGCTGACGAGCCGGAAGCGGTGCAGCGCGAGGATGGTTCTTGGCTGTTAGACGGAATGCTAGCAGTCGAAGATTTTTTTGAGCTATTTGGAATCGAAGAATTGTCAGCAGAACACAAAGGAAGTTACCACACAATGGGCGGTTTTGTAATTACAAATTTAGGCAAAATTCCCACAGCAGCCGAGCATTTTGAGTGGAACGGTTTGCGCGTGGAAGTAGTCGATATGGACGGCAACCGAGTTGATAAGATATTGGTAATGCCGATCGACTCAACGGGCGATCGACCTAAAACCCAACCAAAAACCTAAAATTTAAACTCAGCGGTAAGGTGCGCTAGGCGCACCCTACATCCACCATTCAGCGGATATTTCAGCCCTACTTCTTTTTGCTTCTAGCCTCATCTTTCCGCAAAGATTCCAGAATAGAACGGCCCACATAATTGCTGAAAACCACCTCTCCAGCTTGATTGTAGTGGCAGCAGCTATCTACATAAACAGCATCTTTAGTCTTGTCAAAAACATTGACAGCATTCACTAAATTGATATTATTTTTTTCCAAATTCGGAAACTTTTTGAAAAGAGCCGGATATCCAATTTGTACAGATTTAGCATAAGGAGTATCCTTGTTAAAAGCAATCTGCTTTTCGGCTTCACCAAACACCCTTTTCGTCTGATAATATTGATTAGGCTGAAGAACATGAAAATAAGGCACATTACTAGCAGACAGAACTTTGTGCATAAAAATTGAACTTTTCACCCAATTCTGTGCCATTTGTTCAAAAGCTAATGAATCTTGTAAAACAGACTTATTAGTATTGATGTAAATAACGCTACCACTGTCATCTTTTTTTTGTTGAGTCCGTTCTTTTTCAAACTTAATGACATCGGTTTTATAGTTATTAACTAGATTTTGAACGTAAACCGAAGTCAAAGCATCGCACGCAGCGAAAAAACAGTTTTGCAAACTTGACAAACCTTGATTAATCCTAGCTTTATTTTCTTGGATTCTAATAGTTGTTTTCATCGCTTTGGTAGAAAGGCTATTATTAGCCAAGCTAGTCAGTGGCAAAATATGCTGAATGCTTGGCATCGCCAAATCGACTTGATTTTTATTGTTTAAGTTAGAAAGTGCTACTTCATTAAAACCATCTATATTGACGACCAGATCCATTTCTTGCCCTAAAGCCAAAAAATAGTTTAAAATTAATAATTGCTGCGGTTGTTTGTAGCCTCCAGTAGCAAAAGACAAAATTACAAATTCTTTATCTTTCAAACCCGGAAGCTGCTTTAGGTATTGAGGTAAAATTTTGTTTTGAACTTCAAATACTCCATAATTAGAAGCCACAGAACCGCCAAAAACTCCGATAATAAATTGATTTTTCTTGGTTTTTTTCAAAGGGTAATCATAAGGAGAAATAAATCCATAATTATTGACTTTAAAACCAGGTCTAAAATCAGCGCTGGGTTTCTGAATGAACCCAAAAAAAGGATGAAACCTTTCAACAATAGACTGATTCAGCCGCACTCCTTCTAAATTAATTCCTAAAGCAGACTTATCTTGCGTCTTTTCTCTAGTATAGAAAAATTGCTTGTGCTTGACAAAATACCATGCCAGGGAGCCAAGTTCCAGGAAAAATAGTAAAGTCACTAAATTAATCAAAGCAACCTTGAGAAATTCTTGTCCTTTGTTGAGGAATTTTAAATCTTTCATAAACCTCTATTTTGACTCTCTTACTACTTTAATAATGGAACTAGAAACATAGTTTGCCAATACTTCGTCTCCGACTGAATTATAGTGGCAGCAGGCATCTTTGTAAACAGTCTCTTTTGTATTGTCTAAAATATTCACTGCGCTAAAAACATTAACCCCAGCTTTTTGCAAATCATCGACTTTGGACAACAATACCGGATAACCTTTTTTCACACCTTCAATGTAAGGACTCTTCTGGTCGATCGCGATTTCGTTTTCCTTGGCGGTAAACGCTCGCTTAGTGGGATAATACTGGTTGGGCTGGATAAAGTGAAAATACTTAATCTTTCTACTGGATAAAATTTGATTCATCCCGATCGAGGATTGATACCAGATTGATGCCATTTTCTCAAAAGCAGCGGCATCCTGCAAAACAAAGTCAGCTTTGGGAATGTATACTATACCGCTATTTGCCGTGTCTGGGTTGGATTGTTTTACTTGCGAATCGTACTTGACAACTGCTTGCTGGTAATTGTTGACTAATTGTTTCACCTGTAGCGAGGTGACAGCGTGACACAAAGCAAGTTGACAACTTTGCAATTTGTCAATACCTGCTTTCAACTGTTTTTTGTTTTCGTTAATTTGCACGATCGAACTCATCGCTTCCGGCGACAAGTTGTTGTTAGCTAAACCAGTCAGAGGCTGTATGTGCTGAACGCTGGGCATTCCTATTTCTACTTGGGCTTTGTTGTTTAAATTTGACAGTGCTACTTCGTTAAAACCGTCAATATTGATGACTAGATCTAACTCTTGACCCAAAGCCAGAAAGTAATTTAAAATTAATAATTGTTGGGGCTGTTTGTAACCACCGTTGCCAAAATTTAAAACAATAATTTCCTTGTTGGCAAATTCTGGATAAGTCTTCAATTTGTTAGACAGTCTGCGATTTACGTATTCATCAACTGCAAAATTATTCGCAACTGAACCCCCAAAAACTCCGATAATAACTTGATTTTGATTGGTTTTAACAAACGGGTATTCGTAGAGTGAAAAAAAGCCGTGTTTGTTGACTTTTAACTTGAATTTTTCATTGGTGAAAGCACCTTGTTTGAGTACATAGCCAAAAAGTGGGTGCAGTCTTTCTACGATAGATTCATCAAGTCTAATGCCGATCCTTTCAATATCTTCTACTATTTTTTCTTTGGCTTTAGTTCGGGTATAAAAAAACTGCTTTTGGTTGATAAAATAAAAAGCGAGCGATAAAGCTTCCAGACAAATAAAGGCGATCGCCAAATTAACCGCGATTATAATTAATATATTTTTGCCTTTTTTCAAAGCCGTTGAATCTTTCATGAAAGTTGACTGATTACGGTTGTGTGTTGGGTACTTGAGACTGCTTCAAATTTTCGCACAAATTTCGGTTAATCAGGATACTAGCCAGTCGGTGTCCGAGTTCATTCCAGTGACCCCCACAGGGTACAGAATTATCAAAACCGTGGGCGCAGACTTGATATTTTTCAGTGTAACCTTGGATCTGTTCCGATAAATTTAGTACCCGAAAACCCTCGCGCGCGCCCAAATTTTCCAGCCGCCTATCGGGATAAAACAAATCCTGAATGTTGTTCTTTCTCATAAAATCTTTTCGCCTCTCGGCCTCCGGTATAACTTGCATCGGATCGCCGATCGTCACAACCAAGAAATCAGCATTTTTCTGCACGACTTCATTCCGCATCGTCACAATCAAACCCTCTGTCACCCTCCAAGCCTCTTCCCAAGCTGCATTTTGAGGTTCCTTGAGGTTGAGGGTACTTAAAGTGGTAAAATGCCCGGATAACTCCCGCTTTTTCCGATCTAAGTCTACCTTTTTAATGACTTGCAAAATGCGCGAATTGTTGACGATCAAACTGGGCATCCGGTCTACAAAGGAAACTGCTCTTTCGTTGCGATCGATCGGCGCCAGATTGCGAAAAGACATATCCGGTACTAACTTGCCGCTAGCATCATAAGCAAAAAATGGTCGGTAGCGATCGTATTCCAATTTCGGCGAATTATTAATTATATCATTGCCAATAAAAAAAGCAAGAATTACAATATCAGGACTGTAATCCCACACTTTTTTTCGCAGCATTATCAATTCTTGAGCAGTACCGTAGCCCTGCACCCCGAAATTCATGACCTCAACATTTTTGCGTCCCTTAACAGCTTCGCAGTTGCCTAACTTTCGTTCCAATTTCGACCAGAAAGTTTGTTCGACAGGTACGTGAATTGCTTCGGTGAAAGAATCGCCCAAAACCGCAACGCGCAAAGTATTTGGAGGTTTGGCTTTTGTATGTTCACGATCGCGCAAACCCTCGCTATTCACCTGCACAAAACTCGCACCTTCCCCATTCCACTCCCCCGACGCACCCGGTTTCAGTTTCCAGCCCAAATTCGGATCGGAAGTGTGGAAACGAGTTGGCGCCGACTCTACGAAATCTCCTATTTTTGGATAGCCCTCAACTCTAGCAACTCGCAACCCAACTTCACCAATTACCACCCCCATCAATAAACCGCCGAGTGTCAAACCCAAATTGACACCCAAATTTTTCAACTTGCTCATTATTTCAAAACAGCGTGTAAATAAATGGAGCAATCACAGAACCCTGACTCAATACAATCAAAGCTCCCAAAAAGACTAAAGTCACAATTAACGGCAACAGCCAATACTTTTGGCGTTCTTTCATAAACGCCCACAAATCTTTGAGAAAATCTAAAGTTGCTTCAAACACTTAAAAAGGACGCTCCATACTAACTTTGGTTCTTGCTTTACTTGGGACGCGGTAAGTATCCATTTTCGGATTTAGTTTTCGCCGCATTGCATCTTCGCCGAAAATGTTTTTGAGCACTCCCATCGGCCAAATTATAAGGTAAAAAACTATCCCTAAGACGATCGGGGTTTCGATCTTGTTAAGAATAAGTCCAAAGCGCATCCACGCGTGATAAACGGGATTCAGCGATTTTGGCGCCACCAATGCTAGCAGCACTAGCACTCCGCAGATTGCCCAAGGCCACCAAGGTAGAGAATGCCGCCGCAGTAAAGGTACTGCTAAACCGAACAGCACTCCAATCAAGCCGCCAATTAGCAGCCCGAAATCGCGCAAGCCTTTTTTGTCGAGTTTTTTAATTTCGTCGCTCATTAGTCAGTTGTCAGTTGTTAGTTGTCAGTTGTTAGTTGTTATACCATTTCTCTAAAATCGTGCAACACTCTTCGACCCCCCCTAGCCCCCCCTTGCTAAGGGGGGGAACAAGAATACTGTTGCATTCTTTTTTAAAATTGGTATTAGTTGTTAGTTGCTACTTGTTAGTTGTCAGTTGTTAGTTGTCAGTTGTTAGTTGTCAGTTGTTAGTTGCCTGCGTTTGCTAATAAGCAATAACCAGTAAACAAGAATTATTAATAACCACTGTCAACTGTCAACTGTCAACTGTCAACTGTCAACTGACTAATCCAATTCAAATTCATTTTTCCAAGCATCATCTTGTTTCCACGGAATTTGTTCGGACTTGGGAAGCAAGAAATTTTCCAAAACCAGATAGTCCATTTCGGTTCGCATGAAACAGCGGTAAGCATCCTCTGGAGTGCAAACAATGGGTTCGCCTCGGACGTTGAAAGAAGTATTTACCACAATAGAACAGCCCGATCGCTCTTCAAAATGACTGATTAAGTCATAGTAGCGAGGATTGGTTTCTTTGTGAACAGTTTGGATGCGAGCCGAGTAATCGACGTGGGTGACAGCCGGAATCTCCGATCGCGGAATGTTGAGCTTTTCAATGCCAAACAACTGCTCTTGTTCGGGAGTCATCGGAATGCGGAGACTGGATTTGACAGGTGCTACCAATAGCATATAAGGGCTAGAATGGTCAATCTCGAAATAATCCGCAACTCGTTCGGCTAAGATTGACGGAGCAAAAGGTCGAAAAGATTCCCGATATTTAATTTTCAGGTTCATCACGGACTGCATTTTAGCACTGCGGGGATCGCCAATGATCGATCGACCGCCCAGAGCCCGCGGCCCAAATTCCATCCGCCCCTGGAACCATCCCACCACATTTCCCTGTTCCAAAATCTCAGCCAACTGCGGCATTAATTCGGCATCGTCCAATCGGTGATAGCTGGCTTTTACAGCATCCAAATATTCGAGAATTTCTGCGTCAGTAAACCTCGGGCCCAAATAAGAGCCGCGCATTTGGTCGTGACAAGTTAAATGAGCAACAGACTTCGCCACCGTTGCCACCGCTGGTTTTGCAGTGAGAACTTCAGTCCTCTCCTCAACCGCTGCGTTTGTAGTGATAAGTTCAGTTTTGAGGGATTCTATACTATTTGCTGTCGAGTTGGCGCTCACAGTGCGAGTTTGTTCGCAATACTGATACCAAATCGCCAAAGCCGCGCCCAAAGCACCGCCAGCATCTCCCGCCGCCGGCTGAATCCAAATATCTTTGAAAATACCTTCCCGCAAGAGTCTGCCGTTAGCAACACAGTTGAGAGCAACGCCGCCGGCCAGACAAAGATAATCGACATCCAATTCTTTTTTAACTGTTCTACAAAGCCGCAAAACAACTTCTTCGGTAACAACTTGAATGGAAGCTGCAATGTCCATTTCCCGCTGAGTCAATTTTCCTTCCGCTTGACGCGGCGGCCCTTCAAATAGTTCGTCAAACTTCTTATTTGTCATGGTTAAGCCAACTGTATAGTTGAAATAATCCATGTTCAAACGGAAAGTTCCGTCATCTTTGAGGTCGATTAAATAGTTGAGAATTTTGTCTACATACTTGGGTTCGCCGTAAGGTGCTAAACCCATGAGTTTGTATTCGCCAGAGTTGACTTTGAAGCCGGTGTAATAAGTGAAAGCTGAATAAAGCAAACCCAAGGAGTGGGGAAAATCGATTTCCCACTGAGGTGTCAGTTGGTTGCCGTCTCCCAACCAAACCGAGGTTGTTGCCCACTCGCCCACGCCGTCGAGGCACAAAACGGCTGCTTTTTGAAACGGGCTGGGGAAAAATGCCGATGCTGCGTGGGATTGGTGGTGTTCGGTAAATAGCAGAGATGGCAGTTTATTTGTTTTGCAGTTTGCTATTGCTGCCAGATCTCTTTTGAGCATGGTTTTGAGGTAAAGCTTTTCTTTGAGCCATATCGGCATGGCGGTTAAGAAAGAGCGAAAACCTTGGGGTGCGTAGGCTAAATAGGTTTCGAGAAGGCGCTCGAATTTGACTAAAGGTTTGTCATAAAAGACTATTCGATCGAGTTCCCGCAAATCTATTTTCGCTTCTTTCAAGCAATAAGCGATCGCATTCTTAGGGAATCTGGCGTCATGCTTTTTGCGGGAAAATCTTTCTTCCTGCGCTGCTGCTATAATTTCTCCGTCGCGAATTAAGGCTGCGGCGCTGTCGTGATAGTACGCCGAGATTCCAAGTATGTTCATCGCTCTCCTCACAAATCGCAATGCGTTTGCTTTTGACTATTTAGAATAGCTAACGATTATAGCTGCTTAAGTGCTGATTGGGAATTGAATTTTGCGATCGCCTCTAATTTTACCTGGATCGATGTCGGTGCGCCGTCCTGGGACGATCGGCTGTTTGAGAGCATTTAAGCTAGCGCCGGCTTATCCTGCGCCCCCAAGCTCTGAAGTAAGTTGCCACCGGGAATTGATAAAATTCACCTACCAACCACAGCACGATGCCTAAATGCGACAAAAAAGCTAAGCCTGTCCAAGCTACGGGCAGCCACGACAACCGACTCCCGGGAACCGGGGGAAAATAGTAAGCTGAAAGTCCCAGCAAGGTAGTGGGAAGGAAAATTAGACCAATAGCCGCTGCAAAGTAGGGCCATCCGAATTCTACGCCTTCGAGGTGGGCTCCTATCCACTGTTTGCCGTTCCAGTGCCAAGTTACGGGCGGTTGGCGATCGGCCATTTGGAGCGATTGTCTTTCAACGCTTGCGGTATAAATGTGCTGGCAGAAGTTGCAAGCTAGGGCGTCCATCATCGGCATGGTGGAAATTTGACCGGTGCGGCACACAGGACAGGGATATGTATCTTGAGGGTTGAAAGGTCGGGTTGATTTTTTGAAAATCTGCATGGATCAGGCTGTTTGTCAAGATATTGAGCGATCTTAACAAAGTACAAAGATTATGGGTTGGCTGATGGTGGTTTTTGTATCTAGATTGTTGGTGATTTAACAGGTTTTTTCACGCCTACTCGCCCCTACAGGTTAATGCGGCTTGATATTAGACCTCTTCAATAATTATTATTGTGGAACAGGCATCCTGCCTGTTCAAGACTGGCAATTCTTGCGATGTCTATTGAATGATTCGGATTAATTGCGGTGATTGTTGCTGTACCGAATTCTGGCTCCTGCCCAGTGAAGTTTTTCCCTCAAAGTGTTGAAATAAGAATAATTTTCCCGCAAAATGATAAACTTGGCTTCGCAGTCTGCCCTCCGCACGTCTACGCGCTGTCCTGGCCAAATTGCAGTACCCAAAATGCCGTCAGTCCAGAGTTTGGTACTGAGTTCGTAATCTGCTAAAGGCCAAATGCTGACGACTGAACCGGGCGGCAGGACGATCGCCCGACTGGATAAACTCAAAGGGCAAATCGGAGTAACTGCGATCGCCTCCATTCCTGAGTGCATAATCGGCCCGTTGGCAGATGCTGTGTAGCAAGTTGAACCGGTGGGAGTTGCCACAATTAAACCATCACCTTGATATTGATCGACTACTTCGCCGTCAACTTCCATTTCTAGAATACAGCTCGGCATTCGATCGGCTGAAGCAGGTTTGACACACATTTCATTTAGTGCCAAAAATCGATCGCTTTGGGGTTCGAGATTAGTTCTGTTTCCCTCAAAAACTGTTGCCTGCAACATCATCCGCGTCTGCACAGCATACCTATCTTCCGAAAGTCTGTCCCAAATCTCCTCAGTATTTTGGAAATCCTCAAAAGACTCGGTTAAAAAACCCAGATGTCCCCCCACATTCGCTGCCAAAATCGGGATGCCGTCAGCCGCCAAATTCCGCGCGGCAGCTAGGGCCGTACCGTCGCCCCCCAGCACCACCGCTAAATCAATTGGGCTGTTAATAGAAGCTAAAAACACCGGATACGGGTTATCTTTCGGGCCACTGGGCCCCATTAAAACCTGACACCCGCGACTTTCTAATTGGCGGGCACACTGTTCAGCCCACCGCTGGCTGAGGGTATCTCTGGCTTTGTGGGCGATAATTACTTGTTTTAGTTGCACAACCTATCGATTTTAGATTTGGGATTTGGGATTGTTAGATTTTAGAGTGAGCTCACAATCTATCGATTTTAGATTTGGGATTTGGGATTTGGGATTGTTAGATTTTAGAGTGAGCTCACAATCTATCGATTTTGGATTTTTGATTGTTAGATTTTAGGCTGAGTGAAATATCTTAAAATGTTCGATCGCACAAATTGGTTTTGGGCATCAGGTTAGATTTTAAACTATTTTTGAGCATTGCGAGGCAGAGCCTGTGGATCTGCGTTACCAGGATCTGCCTGGTAAAAAGAAAGCCGGGAATAAGAAATATTATTATGACTGCATTTCTACATCTTCCTTCTTCCTTCTTCCTTCTTCCTTCTTCCTTCACCCGTCGCTGCGGCTGGATTTGGGCCGTGGCCAGATAATGCTGGAATCGGCCGCGAGTAGGCGAGAAACGGCGATCGCCCCAAAGCGGTTGAGGTGGCTGGGGTCAACAAAATAGTCATTGCGGCCGGGCCACCGCTGCGAAAAGTCGCGGAAAGCGAAGCCTTTTTGCCGCGAGAGTTGCTGCATTCTCTGCCGGAACTGCTGTTCTGCCCGCAGGCGAGTTCCGTCTAAGTAGTCGTTGGTGAGGGGCAAATTGACGAAAATTAGGGGAATTTTGCGAGCTTTGGTAAATGCTACAACTGAGTTAAAGGCTGCTGCTTGTTTGCCGCCGAGGTTGAAGTTTTCGTAGTCGCGATCGTACTGGCCTGAAACGTAAGCGCGTTGTCGATAATAAGTGTTGGGGTTGTAAGTGCCCGACATAGCCATGAATCCGTTGGAGTCGATCGAATCTGCCAATTGGTTAAGTTGTCTGATGGCTACTGTTGTGCGTCGCGAGACTGGAATCAATTGTGCTTTTTGGGTGGCTGCATTCGCTGCGATCGGTTTTAACTCATATCTTGCAGCATTTGAGGCAACGGGCAAGATGCCCGTTCCACTGGAGAGGAATTTGATTGGGGGGTGGGTGTCTTGCCCGCCTGTAGCATTTGAGGCAACGGGCAAGATGCCCGTTCCACTGGACTGTCGATCAATAGAGGTAAATGCTTTGCGGAAATTGTTGTTAGCGCAGGGCTGCGGGAATCTGTAACACATCGGAATCTCGTTGAATTCATCGGACAGCAGTTCGGGGCGAATGCCTGCTGCTAAAAGTTGGCTGCCTTCAGAATCGACGATCGAATTAAAAGTGCGATCGTCCCGGCCGCTGTTAAATGCCCGCACGCCGTCTGCCCAGACAATCATTTGAGGCAAATGACCGGGCTTCAAAAGCCGCCGTAATTGAAAGTCAACGACTTGTGCAGTTGCCCCATTGACTGAAAAGTTAAATACTTTTAAGCCCGGCCGGCCCCTTTGGGCTAAAGATTGTTTTAGCTGTTTGGGATCGACGCCCTGCAATGCCCGGGAACTGCCGACAATCAAAACATCTGGTGGGCCGACCGCAGCAACGTAGGATAGGTAAAGTTGGAGTTGTTCGTTGAGCAAATCGCTGCTGAAGCTGACTGTACTGGCTTGCGATCTGGTTGCGCTCGCTTGCTGCTGGGAATAAACCAGATTTCTCATGTACTCGATTACTTTTTTCTCCGCAAACGCCCGTCTGGGACTGCCGGGGGGAACGGCTTGCATCCAGGCGACGGCCTGCACCCACAGGGCGGCTACTTCGTCCCAGTCTTGTTTTGAATTGGCTGATTGAGCCAAATTAGAAGCTTGGGTGGCAAAGTTAACTGACTCCGTGAAGGCGTCGTTTTGCGGGCATGAGGGAAGGCTGAGAGATTTTCTGGTTTTGTTGGGGTTTTGAGCTAACAGAGACGTTGGGGACTGCGCTAGGACGGCGGATTCGATCGAACCCGATGGCGCTGCGGTGTTGGGCGGCTTCGTTGACGAACATCCCAAAGTTACGGCTAATACAGCGGCTGCGGCGCAGGTACGTTTGAGGATGCTGGTGCTGATGCTAGCAATGTAGCGGCGAATCATAAAGCTTTCAGCGTGGGCAAAATATTACTAGATATTACTAATTATCAGGCGGATCAAGCAATTAGCTCAAACAGATGTTTTAACCATTCAATAAAAATTAAGGCGATTGGGCCATCACAGCTCAGCACCTGCGCTGTTATTGCTTGTCCCATCGGCATTGCAGGCGTTTTCTGCCATGCCAGCCAAGTGTGGATTAGCGCTTTGGGATGATGAATTAAAGTATAGCGGTTAAGTCCGGCTTGTTCGAGCTCTTGTAAAATTGCTTCGGCTTTCAGATGCAGGGTGTCGCCAGGGGGGATGAGATAGGCGACAAAATCTTCTAACATTCCAGGAAGTTGATTGTTGGGCATCAACCAAACTCCGACGCGAGGCAAGTATGGATCTGAAGGTGTGCAAACCCAGCCTTCGGGAGGGGGAGATTGGGGGATGTCTCGATAGCCGATCGAACTCAGTTTATCTTTAAGAGATTGCCACCGCGCACTTAAATTGCGATCGGCATCAACCACAATTCCCAACGTGCGTAAATTCTCTGCTTTCAATCTTTCTGGCAACCCATTTAGCAGCGCTTCAACTCCTTCTGTACCTTCTTCTTGCGGTACTTCGACGGAAAATGTTTCTGGCAGTTGATATTGCTGGCACAAAGCCCAGATTACGTGTCGGTCATTCTTACCTTCTACCAATAACTGTTGAGGTTTTGAGTGAGGAGGTTTTCGTGCTTTTGGCATCAGCGCACCTCGATACTTTGGCGCACTGCAACGGACAATTCATCGGGAGTGTATTCAACTGCACGAATATCCTCGCCGCGCCGGCTCAAGCGAAATAATTTGCCAACTGAACTCTCTTCTGACTGTTCTAAGGCTTCTTGAAATGCGGCTATGCAGTCCCAACTTTGGGTAGTTGCAAAGACTTGAACGTTCAATCGCTGTGCTGTTTCAAATATCAATCGCCACATATCAGTTTGGGTTTGATAGTAAAGACCTGTATCAATTTCATCAACCAACAAAAAACCATTTTCTGATGATACGGCTGCCATTGCTATACTAAGAATTCGTCGCATACCATCTCCCATACTCCCAAGAGGAATTGGGTGATTCTGTCCTCTGATTTTAATCAAAATACCACTGTTATTAGTGGGATTACTGGTAAAACTAATACGTTCTACATCTGGTTCTAAGATTTGCAGCGCTGCTACTACGCTTTCTTCTTTTGGTGTCAGTGTAATAGCATCCCAAAACACAGCCATTTCGTTAAAAGTTATTGCCGTAGTTTTGAGTAAATTAAAATTATCTTTGCTGGCTCCAACACCCGACAAATAGTTATCATTTCTCTCTGTTGATTGAACAGAAAGTAAACTACTAATATTAGCAAGAGTCGCATCGCCCAGCAGTGAAATTTTGACTCGGGAATTTTGATTGTAGTAAGCAATTAATTCCCATGCTAAAAATCTTGTTTCTAGTTCTTCAGCTACCGGAATTACCACTTGTTGGTTTGTAGGGTTTGCTTGGATTTTGAGTGAGAGTTGTTCTTCTTTCTGGGATTGAATGTAAATACTTCGATCTGGGGTTAGTTGATGTCCGTAAAAAATATGTTCAAATTGATACTTGCTGCGGTTTACTGCTTGACCTGATGCAAGTTGAGTTTTTATGTTGCTCATTTCGCCACGGCCATTTAGTACATCAAACAAAGCTTGAATACTCTGTTGTTGGACTAATAAATAAATGGCTTCCAAAAAAGTAGTTTTACCGCTATTGTTCTGACCAACTATCAGATTAACCCTAGCTAGCTCGTCGATATGAAAATCTTTAAAACAGCGATAATTTTGGATAGTCAGATCGCGCAACATGGATTCCTCGCATATTAACTATATTCTATCATTTCTCCGTTCAGACTAGAAACCAGTATGAGATTCGATGACTGCTTCGGCTTGCAGGGCGATCGACCTCAATTTATCCAATGTATCCTGCTTCGCACTCTGCCACAACCCCCGCTGACGAGCTTCTAGCAATCTTTCCGCCATATCTCGCAGTGCCCAAGGATTGTTTTCTTGAATAAATGTCTGCACTTTCTCATCAAAAATGTAAGCCTCTGCGATTCCTTCATACATAAAATCCTCTACACAATTTGCCGTAGCATCGTAAGCAAACAAAAAATCAACAGTTGCTGCAATTTCAAACGCGCCTTTATAACCGTGTCGCATCGCACCTTCTATCCATTTGGGATTAACAGCCCTGCTGCGATAAACCCGCGCAATTTCCTCCCGCAATTGTCGGACTTTCGGATTCTCAGGAATCGAATTATCTCCAAAATAAGTTTCAGGATTTTTGCCTTGCAAATTGCGGATTGCGGCAGTCATTCCGCCTTGGAATTGATAATAATCGTCGGAGTCGAGGATGTCGTGTTCGCGGTTATCTTGGTTTTGCAGAACTATTTGCATTTGCCCGAGGCGTTTTTCAAATGCTTCGGGTGCAGAACATCCCCATTCACCCCCCCTAGCCCCCCCTTGTAAAGGGGGGGGACAAGAGTTGGATTTATCCTCAGAACTTAATTCACCCCCCCTAGCCCCCCCTTGTAAAGGGGGGGGACAAGAGTTGGATTTAGCCCCCCCTTGGTAAGGAGGGGGACAAGAGTTGGATTTAGCCTCAGAACTTAATTCACCCCCCCTAGCCCCCCCTTGTAAAGGGGGGGGACAAGAGTTGGATTTAGCCCCCCCTTGGTAAGGGGGGGTTGGGGGGGTATCCCCTGGTTGTAAAGCAGAGGAATTAGATTTAGCCCCCCCTTGATAAGGGGGGGTTGGGGGGGTACTTGTATAGGCGTAACTGCTCCAATTAATGTAAGCTTTTGCTAAATCGCTGTCGTCTGTCCAGTTTTGAGCTTCAATTATGCCTTGAAGTCCTGCGCCGTAAGCACCCGGTTTTGAGCCAAACACTCGAAATTGCGATCGCCCTTGCGCCTCTTCCTGACTCAAACCTGTAGATTCCCAATACAAAATCTCTTCCTTAACTTGTGCGGCTAAAGGGTTATTTTCAGCCGGTTCATCCAAATCAGCCACAGCTTTTACCGCACTATCAAACAAATCAATTAAATTAAAAAAAGCATCGCGGAAAAACCCCGAAATTCGCAAAGTAACATCAACACGCGGCCTTCCCAAAACAGAAACTGGCAATATTTCAAAATCTACAACCCGGCGCGAAGGGCCATCCCAAACTGGTTGAACTCCTATCAGCGCCAAGGCTTCGGCGATGTCGTCTCCCCCCGTCCGCATGGTGGATGTTCCCCACACTGACAAACCCAAAGTTTTCGGATATTCCCCGTTTTCTTGAGTGTATCTTTCGATTAAAGTTTCAGCAGCAACTCTGCCAACTCTCCAGGCAGTTTCTGTGGGAATGGCGCGGATATCTACTGAGTAAAAATTCCGACCTGTGGGCAATACATCGGGTCTGCCACGAGTGGGTGCGCCGGATGCGCCGCTTGGTATGTGCCGCCCATCTAGTCCGCGCAAAAGGTTGGTAATTTCTTGGTCTGTTTGGAGGAGTGAAGGTAAAAGATAGTTATTTATCCAGTCTAATTCTTGTTGGGTGGCTTCTCCTATTTGGATATTTTTAACCGCAGATGAACGCGGATTAACGCGGATGTTTTCGATTAAATTATCTACTAATTCAGCGGCTTTTTCTTCGAGTTCTGCTGTTAAATCGCCTGCTGTGCGGTGCTGAATTATCGACGTTGGATCGCAGGTTAAGGGGTCGAAATCGTACCCTGAGTCTTCTGCTAGGGCGCGCGTTAAGCCCGATCGCCCGTTGGTGGGATGGCGGGCGATCGCAATTATCAAATCGCGCAACTGTCTACCTTCGGGACACTGCCCAAAAATGTGCAATCCGTCACGGATTTGGGATTCTTTGAGTTCGCAAAGATAGCCGTCTGTGCGAGTAATAAATTCTGTAAATTCCGATTTATTTAGTTGTATCCCTAAGTCTTTATCTAAGTTTTCTTTGTTCGTGAGGGCGAGAATGCGATCGCGAATCATGGGTAATCTGGAGGGATCTAAACTTTGGGCTTCGCAATACTCATCGATTAAGGTTTCCAACTGCTGCAAAGGCCCGTAGAGTTCGGCGCGAGTCATCGGCGGTGTCAGGTGGTCGATAATCACAGCTTGCGATCGTCTTTTTGCTTGGGAACCTTCCCCCGGATCGTTGACAATGAAGGGATAAAAATTCGGCATCGCGCCTAATGCTACTTCTGGATAACATTTGTTAGACAATGCTATACTTTTACCGGGAAGCCATTCTAAATTGCCGTGTTTTCCAGCATGAATTATAGCGTCAATTCCCAACTTTTCTCGCAGCCAATAATAGTAAGCTAGATAATTGTGAGTAGGTTCTAAGTCTGGGGCATGATAATTCAAGGCGGGGTCAAGTTCATATCCCCGCGATGGTTGAATGCCTACAAATACATTCCCAAACTGAATTCCCGGAATCGGAAAAGACGTATTGTTACTTATTAAATCTTGTGCATAGCTTCCCGGAAGCCCCCATCTTTTACAAATCCCATCTTGTACTGGCTGCGGCAAAGTAGCAAAATATTCTTCATATTCTGCCAAATCCAATGATTGATGAACAGGCCGCAATTCGCGTCCTTCCGGGTCATTTGTCACACCAGAAGTTAACTGTTCAATTAACTCGTTGCCGCTAGCAGGGATGTTTTCAATTTGATAGCCCGCTTGCTGCATAGCTTTGAGGATTTCGACACAGCTAGCGGGCGTATCTAAGCCGACACCGTTGGCTAAGCGGGCGTTGCGGGTGGGGTAATTTGCCAGAATTATGGCGATGCGTCTGTTGGCGGCTGGGGTTTGTTTCATCTTCACCCAATTCGCCGTTAAATCTGCTACAAATGAAATGCGATCGCCCGCTGCTACATAGCCTACTACATCTGTTTCTAATTCGCTGTTCCAAGTCTGTACCGCTTTAAAAGAAACAGCCCTAGTAATAATTTTTCCATCTACTTCCGGCAATGCTACATTCATCGCCACATCGCGGGGCGAAAGTCCTTGTAATTCAGTTTCCCACTGTTCCAAACCGCCGCCACTGAAGATTGCTTGCAATACAGGAACGTCTAAGGATTTTAAGCTGTTTTGTTCCGGTTCTTGACTGCTGAAACCGGAGACTGCAAAACTTGTGGTGTTGAGTAATAATTGAATTGGGTCTGATTCTTTAGGTTGAAAATAGTCCAGCAATTCTATTTGCAAATCTGGTTCCCGAAGAGAAGACACAAAGATGGGAACGGGGACTAAGTTTCGCTCTGATAGAGCTTGACAAAGTGCATCAATGGGTGCCAAGTTTCCTGATAAGTAATGAGCACGATAAAATAAGATTCCGACTTTAGCTAGAGTTGGTAAATTTAATAAATTATCGGGGAACTTATTTGGTATTGTGGAGCCAGCATCATTTTGTATTGTGGAGCAGGCATCTTGCCTGCTATCTTGTAAGGGCAGGCAAGATGCCTGCCCCACAAGAGTTTTCCAATCATAAATTCCGACGCGGAAAACTGTTTGAGGTAGCGGTGGATTATAAGCAGTTTTCAAGCAAGTATCGGCGGCAAATTTTAGCGCGTTAACAAAGTTTTGGACTCCGCCTTCTGTGAAATAGCGCCAAAGTTGATTGACTGCTGACAGCGATACATTGGAATGGCTGATTAAATCTGGGTCAGGACTGTCTTCTCCCGGCATTACAATCAGTGATGCGTTAGTTCTCTGCACCGTTTCTCGCAGAATTTCTAACCCGTAAGACCAATAAGAACGTCCTCCTAAAAGTCTTAGGATTATGACCTCGGCGCGTTCTAAAACTTCCTCGGCATAGGTATCAATTGTTAGTTGTTGCTGCAACTGAAGCAGGTTTACTGCGCGCACTTTGGGAAAATTTGCCGGCATTTTGGATGCCGCCGCTGCGAGAGTTTGAATGTCGGTGTCAGCAGCACTAATAAATACTATTGGTGCTGGGGTTTGCTGAATAAAAATTACTCCTTCTGCTTGAGGGTTCCAACCTCCGGGTGTGGCTGCTATTTTGTGCATTAATTTTTTTTATCTTAATAAATAGTGAGAGAAAGTGCGATCGCCTTGAGTATAACATGACTTATACATTAATAGAGGCTAGGGCTTGTTTCCAACCCAGACATCCCCGGCCAACCGAGAGAGGGCGATCACGGGGGCACCGCCCCTACATTCGGGGGGAGAATGAGCGTCAAAGTTCCGGAAGTCTCAACCTATAAACTGATAAATAAAACTCCCAAAATCATGATTCCGGCCCCTAATAATCTTTGTTGAATATCTTTTTCCTTAAAAATGAAATGACCGAACAATACACCCATTAACACGCTAGTACGCTTAATCGCGATCACTTGCACTACCAAAGTTAATGTCAAAGCTTGCATTTGAAAAATCACTCCAATAGCATTGAAAAACCCCATAGCCGCTAGCATTGGTAATTGTTTGAGAATTTTTTGCCCTGGATTTGGGGTTTTGTGCAATAAAACTGGCAGTAGCAAGACAGTCATTGTACCAAACAAAGAGAATAGCCAAAAAATAGGGTATGAGTTTTTCACTCCTATTTTGTCAAAATTTGAGGTGATACTCCAGAGAAATGCGACGATTAACATCAATTTTGGCCCTGGTTCGTCCAGCAGTGCTTTGAATGGGGCCAAATATCCTTTAGATTTTTCTTTGATATTTAATAAATAAGAGCCTGATACGATTAGCAAAATGCCAATATAATCAAAAAAATTTGGATATTCACCGACAATTAACGGCGAAGTTACCAACATGAATAATGGTGTCAAAGCTACCAGCGGTATTGTCAGTGATAAATCTGATACTTTGATGGCTTTGATGTAGAGGAGGGCTGTGACAGCGTTGATGCTACCTCCGATTAATAGGGCGAGCCAAAATTGAGAATTTAATGGCGGAATTCCTGTATATAATACCCAGGGAATCAAAAAGATGACTGAAAAAAATGAGAGAGACCAAGCTACAACATATTCGTCACTTTTTTTGAGGTTTTGTTTGCCAAAAACGTCTTTGACGGCTTCAAAGAAAGCGGTCAAAATTCCAAAAATTAACCAAGTCAACCTAAATATGCGCTCCTGACTCGCTCGTCGTTTAGCAAATCTGCTCCTATACCTGTGAGGGTAATATTACCAGCTTCTAGTACGTAACCCCGATCGGCAATTTGCAGTGCTAAACTGGCGTTTTGTTCGACTAAAAGGATTGTAACGCCTGTGGAGCGCAGGTTTTGAATAATTGCAAAAATTTCTTTGACGATCGCAGGTGCTAAGCCTAAACTAGGCTCGTCTAATAATAGCAGCTTCGGGCGACTCATCAGAGCGCGGGCGATCGCCAGCATTTGCTGTTCCCCGCCGCTGAGAGTTCCTGCTAGCTGGCGACGCCTTTCTGCTAGGCGCGGAAATATCTCAAATTGGCGCTCTAAATCGGCTTTTACTGCTGCCGAGTCCGATCGAATATAGGCCCCTAATTCTAAGTTAGTTAACACCGTTTGCTGCGCCAAAACCCGCCGCCCTTCTGGACTGTGGGCGATTCCCAATTTCACAACTTCGTGAGCTTGGCGGCGGCTAATATCGCGCCCGCTATAAATAATTTGTCCTTGTCGCAAATTAACTATTTTGGAAATAGCCCTGAGTGTGGTACTTTTGCCCGCACCATTAGCGCCGATGAGACTGACAACCTCCCCCGCATTAATCGTGAGATTAATATTTTGTATAGCTTGAATTCCGCCATAATTTACACAAAGATTCTTCAGTTCTAAGAGGATATTTTGAGATATTTTGGGTGGGCTATCGTGCATTTTTTGTGACTTTGAGTTTGAGGTACATTGCGATTTACTGTTGGGTGGGGCGGGTTTATGAGCTTGTTATTTTTAGGCAATTATTGTCGGTGAACCCGCCCCTACAGAATGTGTAATAATGGTGCAATATGTGATTTTTTAATATTACTCTTAGTCCGCGTAGGCGGACATTGTTTGTGTAGACGCGATTTCCAATCGCCGGGTTTCCTTAGTTATTTTTCATCTCCCAAATAAGCCTCAATCACAGCCTGGTCATTCCTCACAACAGCAGGTTCTCCCAAAGCAATAAGCTGACCGAAATGCAACACGGCAATTCGATCGCACAATCCCATAACAAGCGGTACATGATGCTCGATCAATATTACAGTTAAATTGAATTGTTGGCGCACTTCTCGGATAAATTCGCTTAATTTGTGCTTTTCATTGGGATTCATCCCCGCTGCAGGTTCATCTAACAAGAGTATTTGCGGTTCTAGGGCTAAAGCGCGGGCAATTTCTAAGCGCCTCTGGTCGCCGTAGGGCAAGTTTTTGGCTTGTTCGCCCGCGCGATCGCCCAATCCGACTAAATCCAACAATTCTAAGGCTTTTCGCTGGGTTTTGCGTTCCATTGCGTTAGACGCTGGCAAGCCGAAAATCCCCGCCAGCACCGATAAAACTGGATTGCCCGATCTACTGTGGATGTGTCGGGCGATCGCCACATTTTCCTGTACCGAAAGTTCCCCAAACAACCGAATATTTTGAAATGTTCGGGCTATACCTTTATTAGCAATTTGATAAGGTCGCAGTTTAGAAATATTTTCGTTTTGATAAATTAGAGTGCCACTAGAGGCAGGTATCAGTCCAGTCATTACATTAAATAGAGTTGTCTTGCCAGCACCGTTAGGGCCGATCAATCCAAAAATCTCGTGTTTTTGAACTGTAAAAGATACATCGTTTACAGCAATTAAACCACCAAAACGGCGAGTTAATCCTTTGGCTGCTAAAACAGGATTGCTGGTTGAGATGGTAAGGGGTTCGGAAATCATAAACACATCATAGAACGAATATAAGATATCTAATTATGCCTTAGACTGCGGAATGTTCTTAAAGTGGCGCTTTTTAAGCAGTATTTAGGGCGATGGATTTCACGACGGACAAGCACAAATTTAGATTGCCCGGAGTCCTGAAACACCTTGATGAGAATGTAAACAGAATTATTCAAATGACTGAGACGGCTCATCAAACACAAGGATTCTAGCCCATGACGAAGCACTGCAGACAAAGATTAGCTGCCGTAATTGCTCTCTAGTTTCTATCTTTCACATCGCGTTTGCTGTTGACTCGCAATGCTGTGGCTGGAATTGGGGACAAACCCACAGCTAATCCCAAACAGATTGCCTCCCAGGGCGGTTTCATTTTCTTGTAGGGGCAAACCCTCGTGAAGAGCCCCGATGCCTGAAATGCCCATGAAATCATCTGTGGGTGGGGGCGGGCACTCTTAGCACCGCCCCTACAAAAGCCTGCTTTTCGGTAGGGGCAATCCCCCCGTGGTTGCCCCGAAACAGCCCTGCCCCCACGGGGAAGTTAAACTCAACTTCCGAAGCGATTACAGAATTTCATGGAATAGAATAGCAGGGATGTAACGGTTCACGGAGTTTAAACCAAGACTTGAGAAAATCGCAGAGTCCGATTAAGGTAAGCCAGTTACATAATTCCTAAGCAAATCCGGTTACAGGTTACTTCTGTGGACTGGGAATTTTGCTGAGAAATAATTCCTTAGTCCGAGAATCGCGATCGTACATATGTATAACAGGAACAAGTCGATCATCAACCATCACTTTGTCATCCTGAATCTCCCAAACTCCCTCATAATCTCCACACAGTGTGAGGACGGCACCACTCTTCAAATTATGTTTCACCGTTTGGTTACTGGGAAATTCATAGTTAATCACCTTATTGAACATTGCTTGATCTAGAGGTTTACGACGATGGCGTTGAGCCTCCACCACCATTAATTCAATTAATTGCATCATGAGATGGTTTCCTCCTAATACTGTGCCTGCACAGAGTATAGGTTTTCCCAACAGTTTTTCAAGAGTTTTTTTTCCATAAACAGCACTCACCCATTCACTATCTACATTTTCTTTTGTGGGCGGCCCAAAATAAATACCTGCTTCTTCAAAAACGTGAAGCTTACTAGAGTCCAAGTCATCGAAGGGAGAAGCTTGGAAAACAACATCACGCACATCTGAAGTCATAACCATTCGATAACTGGAGTTAACCTTAAGGAATGTATGGTAAGTAATCCACCGACCTGCTAGTGGATGAATCCAATTGGCAACCGTACTCCTATAATCCTCTTCTAAGTAGGTACGGTTAGAGCCTGAACTTAGTCGAATTAAAGCTTGCAGTCCCACCATCTTTGCGTGATAGATGAGATTTAGGACCTTTGAGCTAGTAACCCACTTCCACACATTTTCAACTGGTATAAGGGTGATATTTTTTTCTAGAGCTACCTTGGCGAACTCATCTCCTAAAGCATTAATAAACACAACAATATCAACTTTGTCTGGATCGCAATGCTGACGAGTGGATGCAACGAATCTGTAGAAATCATCGAATTTACAGTTTGTTGCATAACCCATTATTAAGTCTTTCATTGTTTGTTACCTCAAAATCAGTTGATGTAAACAGTAAAGATACTAACACAGTCTTAATTGAGTCCTGGTGTAGCCGTCTAACCGTTGACCGAAAACGGCTTCTGTACTCACCAAGAATTTTGCAGAGCCACCACTAATTGTGTCGCAGATATTGGGTAGCAGATGTATAATAAATGATTCCATTTAACGTACCACAAATAGCTCATATATGTCAACATCTTTTTACTGCCCGTCGTCATATTTTTTTGTCGCTCGAATTCGGCGCACTATCAGACTCAACAATCTGAGTGTTCGCACTTAAAAATGTTACCTGCATTACATACTAAAATACCTGATAAGTCTCAAAAAAAAATCAAACTAACCCTCGGAGCGAGGTGATAATTTTTATTAAGAGAAGCCGTGGGTTATCGTTATTTAGCAAAAAATATTTAGCAAAAATTTCCGGTGCAAAGGATAGCGACGTTCTGCCACAACAAATCACATCGCGCTATAATATTACAATTGCCGTACCGCCTCAATCTCGTCAAGCCGTCTCGCCTGGGTAATCTTATGACGATATACGAACCGGATTCGCAGCCTTCGCGAACAAAAGTCCTCCCTACGATGTATGATTTACCCAGTGAAGACCCGGAGGAACCCGGTTTGCCTGACGAATTTCACGACTTTCAACCCGAACTGCTGCGTCTAACCTGCCGCCCCGCAAATCATCCACCCGAACAAATATTTATAGCGACAGACCTTAATCTCTACTACGATTCTAACCATCTCAATTGGTACAAAAGACCTGATTGGTTTGTCGTCTTGGGGGTTCCGAGATTATATCAAGGTGACGAATTGCGCCTCAGCTACGTGATGTGGCAAGAAAATGTCAGTCCTCTGGTAGTAGTAGAACTGCTATCACCTGGAACTGAAAATGAGGATTTAGGAATTACAGAAGAAGCACGAAATAAACCCCCTACTAAGTGGCGAGTTTACGAACAGATTTTGCAGATTCCTTACTACTTTGTTTTCAGTCGGTACAACAATCAACTGAGAGTATTTCGCTTGATTGGCAATCGTTACCGCGAACAATTTTTAACCGAACCCAGATTCTGGATACCGGAATTAGAATTAGGTATAGGTTTGTGGGAAGGTTGTTATCAAGGTTGTTCGAGGTTGTGGCTGCGTTGGTACGATGTCAGTGGCGATTGGGTTCTGACTCCAGAGGAGTTTGAAAGGCAGCGAGCTGAATTAGAAAGTCGGCGAGCCGAATCAGAAAGACAGCGAGCAAATCGTTTGGCCGATCGCCTCAGAGCAATGGGCATTAATCCAGAGGAGCTGTAAAATTAAATAGCAGCATGAAATGGTGCAAGCTGCCAGCGCTGTCCATAAAAACTTATTAACTAAAAATAAATTATGCCAGACTCTACCTCACTGCGCGATCGCTACCTAGCACTAATCGACAAAATTGTCGAAATCACCCTCAAAGGTCAAATTCGCTCCAAAGAACAAGTTTATCAAATGCTGGTGCAAGACATTAGCACTGGTACTGGCGAAATCTTTGAACGCTGTTTCGGCGAACGCCTTGATGCCGCCGAAAATCAACTCAGAAATGAAAAAGACGAAATCAAACAAGCAAAGGCAAATCGCAGCCTCAGAGCTCTCAAAACCATCCAAGGAGAATGGGAACGCTGGCAGAAAGATAACCGCGTCGATCGCGCAATTGCCTCCTCAATTCAACAAATAGTTAGTGCCGAATCTAACGCCCGCCTCCTGGCATTATTGCAAGTAATCGATCCGAATAAAGAACATCCGCTGACTCTGGCTCAATTGCAGCAATTGGCAAAATCTCTGCACCAACAAATGCTGCAAACTGCCAATCCCGAAACCGAACAAGATTTGCAGCAAATCACCGCCGGCATCGCCAAAGGTTTAGAATCTTGGCAGCGTTTGGAACCGGAACTTGTGGGCTGGATTTATCAGCCGCAGCAGCTAGGATTTGCCGGTAGTCCCGAACAAAATGGGCCTTGGGCTTTTTGGGCAAAAAAAGTTAACAGTCCCTTTCCCCAGGCTCTGTTGAATACTATTGCGAGCGGTGAATCTGTAGTTCAATTCGCAGCCCAGCAATCGAATTTAGATTTAGGCATATTGGTGGAAGTGGCGATTATTTTGCAGTGCTTGCAGCGGGCGTTGGCGACATGGTTTGACAAGCAAGTTTACGATTCCAAAGTGTCAACAAAAGCTTCAATTTCTACTTACATTACTTTTGCGGTAATTTGGAGTCAGCTAGCTAGTGGGTTTAATAATTCTACCAAGAGCGGCGAACAGTTGGCAAATGCTTGTTTTCAAGTAACTTTACAAATTTTGCGCGCTTTTTCTCAGCGAGAATATTTTCCGCTTTACGGAGGAATTTTTGCTTCGTTTGATGGTAAAGCCCTGCGGCATACTTTGGATTATTTAGACGAACCGCTGCGGCGAGTTGAAGGCACTCAAGCGAAAGCTCGAATTCTGACGCTTTTGGGTTATTCGATGCAGGCGGCTGGGGCCTATGAGCGATCGATCTTGCTGCACAAGCAAGCGCTGGAAATTGCCCGTACCGAAGGAGACAAAGCTTGCGAAGTTGCCAATCTCAATCACATCAGCCGCAATTATGTTGCTCAAAAAAATTATCAGGAAGCGATTAATTACAGCCAGCGGGCTTTAATTATGGCACGACAAACGGGAGAGCGACAAGGCGAGGCAAATGCTCTGGCTAATTTGGGTTACAGTGAAGTGTTTCAAGCGCGGCAGTTGGAGGAGGTGGAACCGGAGGTTTACGAGAGTGCGATCGGTTATTTGGAACAAGGTTTGTTGCTATCGGAAAAATTGGGAGACAGGCAAAGTCAAGCTTTTTGTTCCAGCAGTCTGGGTATTGCTAAAATCGCCCTGGAAAATGCTGAAGCTGCGATCGAATATTTGCTCAAAGGTTGGCAAGCGGCTCAATTCTCAGGGGATTTATATTTGCAAGGTCTGAATTTGGCTTACTTGGCTCAAGCTTATTACAGAATCAACTCACTAGAAAAAGCGATATTTGCAGGCAGTTTGGGGATGTATACTTTGGAGCAAATTGGTGCGATGGAGTGGCGTCAATCGGCTGGTTTGTTGACTATTTTGCGGGGTCAAATGGGGGCGGAATCTTTTAAACAAGCTTTGGCTAAAAGTCGAGCGAATATCATTCCGGCGATCGGTGTTGATGGCTACGATTACATCCCGGAGTTGCTGGAAAAATATCAGCAATCTATCTAACTCTTTGTGGAACAGGCCGAAAAGCCTGTTGCCGAGAGGGGTGCAAAATGTAAGTTTTAACTCACCCAATAGCTGCATTATCAATAAGTCTTTCATGGGCGGGCTCTTCGGCCCAACCCCTACTCCCCACAACCAAATTTAAGTCTTTGTGGAACAGGCATCTTGCCTGTTCCTGTGTTTTTATGCACCCCAATCTCCAAATAATTAATGCTCAACAATCACCGGCGTTCCAACTGCAACTTTCTCAAATAAAGCCTGTGCATCTTTGTCAAACATTCTGACGCAGCCGTGAGAAGCCGCCCCCCCGATCGACTCTGGATTCGGAGTACCATGAAAACCAATCACATTCTTGCCATCCGTCCAAAATCCCATCCACCTACTCCCTAATGGATTGTCTGGCCCAGCAGGAATAAGTTCTCCTGTCCAAGGGTTTTGCCAAACAGGATCTTTGATCATTTGCATCACTTTAAAATTGCCTGTAGGAGTTTCCCACCCGCCTTTTCCCACAGCAACCGGGAAACTGGTTTGCACCTTATTTTGTCGGTAAACATAGACGCGGCGTTCTCGCAATTTCAGGACTAAACGCACTTCCTCAATAGGATTTACCGCAGGCTGTGGTTCCTGGGGAATATAACGAAATGGTTCTCCCAAGGGCGGTAGTTCTGGCGTTCGGAGATTCGGCAATTTTGTCTCGGATGTGGGCCGCTGCGCTGCGATCGCACTATTACTTGAATTAGCCACCAATTCGGCAGTCGCCTGCTGCTGTAGGCCGACCGACAGCGCGGCTGCACTCAAGCTCAGTACAATTAACTTGTTAAACAAAAATTTGCTCTTCACCATTGTTTTCTTCGCTAAACTCCTCACCAGCATTTCCTACAAAGTTCCTATCTAATTATCCGCCAACCGCACCCGATGAGAAAATTTTTGAGATGGCTTTTTGACGGCAACTGCGCTGTACAGTTTTTAGTTTAAATTCCACCACTGATAACTTGTAACTCAGCACAAAGCTTAGGCAATAATACTAAAACCACAAGGTTTTTATAAGTGGCTCAGTGGAGTTACGCAATAGAATGTCGTGATCAAACCCGGTTTATGCGTAAATATTGCCAGAAAATGATTAAATTTCACCTCCGACTAATTTGATTTTTTAGCCAGGGCCAACTGGCGATCGAGTATTCAAACTGTGGCGCTGCTGTATCCGGCAAGCACAATCTGTCTTTGGGTAGAGTTCCTCCCAGCAACAGTTAGGTTGGCGGAAAAAAACTGCAACGGTCGATCGAATAAACTCAATATATCACGGCAACACTCTAGAGATGCAAATCGCTGAACTTGTTGTAAATGGGGAACTTATGATGTAAAATTTAGTCTTTCAATACTTGTTCGATAATCTTTTTTTGAGATTGTCATAAATTTCCTACTTTGGGGATTAAACTGGATTAGGTATAGAGGTTGGGACTTTCGTGCAGCGGAAGCAAACCCGACCCTGAATAGCAGTTAATGTGAGGTTTCAATGCGTCTTCAGAACATCAAATTATTGACAGGTGCAACACTGTCGGTGGTAATTTCGGCGGTCTCAGTACATCCTGCGATGGCTAACCCTGCAACTCAAATAGCCCAAACGCAGACCACCACAACAGCAAACACTACAACCATTGTCGGTTTTGTCAAAAGTATTGTCGGCGATGTAGTAACTATTCGCGAAGAAAGCGCGCCGTACAGGACTCTCAGGATTCAAAGATGCGTCCTGAGAATTATTGGCCTAGTACCGGGAATGAAAGTCAGAGCTACCGTCGCCGGATCTCAGATACAAAATATCGCGGTGATCCCCGATTATAAGGTGGTAGCCACAACGGTTGCTCGTCCCGCAACCCCAGCACCGGCACCGCGTCCGGCTCCAGAACCGCCACCGCGTCCGGCTCCTCGTCCGGCTCCGGCTCCGGCTCCGATTCCGGCTCCCCGTCCAATTCCGGCTCCGGCTCCCCGTCCGGCTCCTGTGAGAGGACTTTGGTAGACCGAGGTTATACGATTTTAGATTTTAGATTTTAGATTTTCGATTGAAAATTGGCAATGACAATCAAGCAATTTGATCCGGGGCCCCCGGATTCATTCGTGGGATCGCTTTCTTCAATCAAAAATCTAAAATCGCAAATCTAAAATCGATTGACTGATGAAGCTCAAGGTTTGGAATACGGGCCTACATTTGCCTTCTTTTTTTGCAACTGGTATGAGTAAGCGAAATTAAGTCACCGCGCACGCGGTGGCTTCGCTGTTTAATAGCAGTTAGAATAATAGAATTGTCCAGCAATTGTGGAGAAATCGCTGCTATGTATTACCTGCGTTTCTTGCTGCTAATTCTGCTGTTGCCGATGATTGCGTGCGATCGAGCGACAGATGCGATCGCCCCGGCTGTGGGCGACAACCGCCCCCTGTCGCAAATTCCCTCCCGTGCACCGCAGGCAAATGTTGGCACAAATCAAATTGTACCGACCAAACCGCTTTCGCCGCAGCCAATCCGTATTGTTGCAACTTCCTTGCCGCAGCCAGGAGCCAGCGAAAGCGCCTCAAAACCTCCTCAAGTAGTACCGATTCCCGCATCGCCAGTGCTGCGAGTGCCTCCTGGCTTTGTCGTCAACGTTTTTGCTGACAATTTAGACGCTCCCCGATGGCTAGCTTTGACGCCGACAGGCGATGTTTTGGTAACAGAAACCCGGCAGAATCGGATTACGCTGTTGCGAGATGCCAACGGCGACGGGGTTGCTGAGGTTCGCAAAACTTTTGCAACTGCCCAAAACGGGTTAAATATTCCCTTTGGCATGGCTTTTGCCGATCGCTATTTTTTCCTCGGAAATACCGCTGAAGTCCGCCGATTTCCCTACACAAAAGGGCAGGAACAATTGACCGGTACCGGTCAAAAAATTGTCGATTTACCTGGCGGTGGCTACAACCAACACTGGACGCGAAATGTTATCGTTTCCCCCGACAAGAGCAAGCTTTTCGTCTCAGTTGGATCGCAGTCTAATGCCGATGTCGAACCGCTGCCGAGGGCCTCTGTTCAAGTGATGAATTTGGACGGCAAGAACCCGCAAATTTTTGCTTCTGGTTTGCGAAATCCGGTGGGATTGGATTTTCACCCAAAAACAAATCAACTCTACACGACAGTCAACGAACGCGACGGTTTGGGAGATGATTTGGTGCCGGATTACTTGACAAGAATTCGTCAAGGCGAGTTTTACGGCTGGCCTTACACTTATTTTAAGCCGAATTTGCTCGACCCGCGCCACTCCAGAAACGGCAATAGCGATCGACCTGATTTAGCGGCTAAAACATTAATGCCAGACGTGCTGTTTCAGGCGCATTCGGCGGCTTTGGGGCTTCAGTTTTACGACGGCAAAACGTTTCCCAAAAGATTTCTCAACGGGGCATTTGTGGCGTTTCGCGGCAGTTGGAATCGGAACGCTGGAACTGGTTATAAAATCGTGTTTGTACCTTTTAATGCGGCGAACGGACGCCCTCAAGGTTATTATGAGGATTTTCTGACTGGTTTTCTGACAGATCCGTCGGGCCCAAAAACTTGGGGGAGGCCGGTTGGTTTGCTGGTTTTACCTGACGGGAGTTTGCTGTTTACTGAGGAAGCGAACAACCGGATTTATCGGGTGCAGTATCGCCGCTGACGATTGGGCGATCTATTAAATACCGACTTTTTCAATAAGTCGGGACTCTGGTTTTTTAGTCAGCTTCAAACCCTGCTAAGTTTAGATTCACCGGAAAGTTTTTGAAAAATTAATAACCTATCTTCTTCCGCAGTTTCGCGATTTAAATCAGACAGTTCGTAATAGGAATCTGTTTCTGGCAAGTAGACTCCCGGTAAATTTT
Source organism: Microcoleus sp. N9_B4 (assembly GCF_036701635.1). Lineage (NCBI taxonomy): Bacteria > Bacillati > Cyanobacteriota > Cyanophyceae > Oscillatoriales > Microcoleaceae > Microcoleus > Microcoleus sp. N9_B4. The sequence goes on from NZ_JAUBRC010000047.1 coordinate 34,597, forward strand.
CAGGCAGGATTAAATAAGTTTTTTTCACCTGTAAATCATTGTCTATATCTAATGAATATAGAAATCCGTCAACAGGATTTACAATTAACTCGTGCAATGAAACTTGTCCCTCTATGTAAAGCTTGAGAGTTAGTTGTGCAACTCTGAAAACCAACCAGCGATTGTACAAATTATCTACATCGCACCAAGAATAAAGATAGCTATCGCCGTATTCATTCTCAAAAAGCGATAGTAGCGGGCCGTCGAAATACTCTAAATTGACTATGCTTCTGAGAGTTAGAGGAAATTTACTTAGTTTAAATGCTATTAATTGTTCCATATATTCCAATACGCTTGGGTTAAGGAAAATTTTAGCGAAAATGTTGGGTTTCGTTCCTCAACCCAACCTACAAAAAATGCAAGTTTTTTAATTCTAATTCCTAAGTAGCCTACAGGTTTTGCGATCGCACTTTAAAATCCCGAACCGGGTTGTCTCAGAAACTCCGCTTCTTCCGGGGTTGTTTCGCGTCCGAGAATTTCATTGCGGTGGGGAAATCTCCCAAAACGCTCGATTATTTCCAAATGCTGCTGCGCGTATTCAATCAGTGAAGCGCTGTCTGGTTCGCCGCTGAGTTGGCTAAATAGTTCGACAGATTTTTGCTGGTTTTGTAACTTTTCGCTGTGTTCAAAAGGCAGATAAACAAATATTTTTTGTACAGTCAGCAATTCGCGATCGAAGTTATGATTAACAGCATATTCGGCGGTGGCTAAAGCTTTGTTGTCTGTGGCGAATGCTTGGGGCGTTCCGCGAAACATATTACGCGGAAATTGATCGAGCAGTATAATTAATGCGAGGCAGTTTTCGGGGGAATCTTGCCATGAGTCGAGTTGACCGGAGGTGGCTAGTTCGTATTGCTGCAAAAAGCGCGATCGCACTTGGGCATCAAAATCCGCATCTTTTTCAAACCACTTCTTTTGGACTTTGCCAAACTCAGGAGAGTTCGATCGACCAAACCAAAAATCTAAAACTTCATTCATTACCAATCTAGTGTGCGATTGATTCTTGATGGGAATTTAGGTATCTGTAGTTGCACAAAATCTACTTAATATGCAACTACAAATCCCAGGGATTAATTATTACCAAAGATGACTCCACCCAAACACAGGTATTTGCTTTCCGACGCTATCGAGGGTCGAGAAAAAAAATTAGATTACAGAGTTTAAGCTTCCAGATTCATCTGTTATCGAGTAAATCTAAAATCTAAAATCTAAAATCTAAAATCGACTGACTTAGGAACCTTTGTTGTCCGGTGCTTCAAGTTACGAACTAGCAAACAGTCTGTCCCAAGTTTTGCCTCCCACAACTCCGTCTACAGGAATATGAGCTTGCCGCTGAAATCTTTTCACTGCATCTTCGGTTGTCGGACCGAAAACGCCATCAATTACGATCGGGTGTGAGGACAAGCCCCGCGCGTTCAACAACTTTTGCAGTTTCTTCACATCGTGCCCTTTCGAGCCGCATTTTAAAATCCTTTTATGGTGTCTCACTACTGGTTGATGGCAATCATCAGTGTAACAAACTGCGGAACCCGCTGCATAGTTTGCTCTACTTGTGCCCGTCAAAACTAATAGAGCGAGAATTGCTAGTAAATAATAAAAAGTCTGTGATCCGGCCATACTTTCCCTGTTAATTTTTCAAGCGTTTTTTGCAAGTTGGACAATTGTTTGAGGGTGAGAAACCGGGTTTATAGGATGGGGGCATCCAATCTTGATTGACCAGGTTTCTGGCAACAGTCAACCGACATTCTACAATATAAGTGGCTTTACTGCAAAATCTCCGATCGTGCAAGTTAAATTTTGTTGCTCTTTGGTAGCAGCAAAGGTAACAATTACTTCGCAGGCAACTGCAACTGTCAGCATTACCAAGTTTCGCGCCAGCGGGTAATCGCAAACGTCATCATTCGCCGCTGAAGGAACCCGATAGTGTTGGTTCCAAATTATTTCGGAGTAATCGGTAGCTAATCCGACGTGCACGCAGGGAAGGGAGACACTGGCACAGAAATCCTTGACTGCTTGCCGCCCGACACTGTTATCAAAAGTATCGATGACTGTGGCGCTGTTGGCTAGCAGCCGATCGGCATTTGCGGGTGTCAATTCTTTTGAGTGGGCGTCAATGCTGACTCCCAAAGCGCGGTAGAGGTTGTTGGCGAGAATTTTGGCTTTGAATGCGCCGATGTCCGATCGATAATAGGGTTGAGTCGAAAGGTTGCGTTCCTCGATGCGATCGCGATCGATGACTTTTAAATGGCAAAAGCCCGATCGCGCCAGACTTTCTGTAATATTCGCACCCAAAGCGCCCGCGCCGCACACCGTTACCGGGAAATTTTTGATCTGCGACATCACTGCGGCACTTCTGTAAAGTTGTTCGTGAAAAAATATACTCATAGTCATTGGGCATTGGGCATTGGGCATTGGGCATTGGGCATTGGGCATTGGGCATTGGGCATTGGTTATTTCTTGATTATTTTTTATAAAAACCAGGATCAACTAACAACTAACAACTAACAACTGACAACTAACTATTAGATATTCCCCGATGCCCCATGCCCCATGCCCAATTCCCCATTCCCATTATCTATCTTCAACTACTCCAACTAATGATTGCAAGTCGAAGTCTTTGTCCAATCCGCTGAGACAAATGCCAGCACTCATCACTGTCAAGTCATTTTTGGCGATCGCAGAAGTGTGATGTTCTCCACTCCCGCTAGTCCATTCAACCAGCCAATAATTTTGGCGATCGAAAAAGTCCCGCAATTCACCGCCGCCCATTTTCAACGCCCGCTGCAAGCGCTGTTCAGCCCGCACTTTTGGATCGAAATCTTTAATATTTCGCGACACTAATTCGTAAACTGTTCGCATTTCCGGCGTCATCCCTTTAAAGCGAACTTCTTGAGACAAAATCAACTTTTTTAAAGCTGCTTTCAACTTCTCAGAGGGCAGCGGATCGGCGCGCCTGTCAATCTCTTCAAACCACAAACAATGACCGTCCCACCGCGCAACAATCGGCTCAAATTGCGAACCTTCAGTTACTAAATGAACTGGTACGGGTTTCGCAACGCCAGTGCGCTGTTTAGCATCAGATTCGTTAACAGGATAAGCCAGCCACGTTTGCCCTTGCAGCACGCAAGCCAAGTGCAAGCGAACGGGTACGAGCAGTTGCAAATACTCGGCCACTTGCGGCAAACTCGGCTCCTCAATCACCGCCGCAATTTTCTCATTGACAGGCTTAAAAATAGCCCATCCTTCAAAGTTGCGCGGCTGCGGTTGAAAAGTATAAATTATTGAGATAACTCTTATCCGCACCCTTCCCCCGGACACGCAAGGAGCCAGGAATTGGTTATCGAGTAGGTGCGCTTCTTGGGCCGCGAGTTGGCTGAGGATTTTGCGGATATCTGCCACTGAATTGACCTCCGTTATCTTACTTTTTGTTACCCAAAACACTTTTAAATTAAACAAATATAAAGATTTATCAACACTGTTGACGCGAATCAATACCCTAATATAATATTGAGCGAACCTCGCAACTTAACCTTGTAAATATCTTAAGTAAATATGCTGCAAAAGCTTTTTTCTAAGTGGGTTGTAGTCACAGCTTTGACACTTCCTCTTTTTGGCTCAGTCCAGGTTGCTAAAGCTCAGGACAGCTATGGAGCTACTGCTTATTCTCCGACTTCTGACGCCACTGGTATTAGTTGGGATCATGCTACAGAGAAAGAAGCACTAAACGCAGCAGTAGCCGTCTGCAATGAACAAAGCGGAGGTGCGAACGACTGCGAAGCCCTGACATCTAATAGTAATAATTGTGGAGCGATCGCAGTAGGCAAAGGAGGAGCCGGTGCGGGCTGGGGCGACGATAAAGCCGCAGCAGAAGCTCAAGCTCTTGCCGGTTGCAGCGAACTAGAGGGCGGCAGTTGTAAAGTGCAGCTTTCAGCTTGCAACAACTAATTAAAGTGATAAAAATTCGTCGGAGCAGTGTAGATTATCGCTGGTAAAATAGTTTAGACAATAGTAAGTTTAAGGTGCGCTGGGCGCACCTTACCGAATACAAATCAGCTAAAAGTAGGGTGCACCATGTGCACCTTACAGTTAATCTCCTACTTCGGAAGTAACTGCATCTGGTGGCAGCAAACTTTCTAATCTATCTTTAGACCAGTATTCAGTAGGATAAGCTAGTGCAATAATATCAGAGAGTCGAATCAGCCACGTAACTTGTCCGTAAGCATCGATATTTTCCGCCTGTTCGTTAGGGGGAACTATCACCAAAAGTTCCGCAAACTCCCCGAACAAATTAATCGGGATGCCACCGAAACTGCTATTATTTGTTTTAATCCAAACTTTGCTGCCTCGATCGAGAGCTTCTTGGAGTCTGGCGCAAAGCAAACTGGATTTTTTGATCTGGGATTTTTTGGCTTTCGACTTTTTTCCCATAGTTTTAAGAAGTTAAAGTAGTTGTATTGTGGGTTGCACAGTGGGTTGCACAGTGGGTTGCACAGTTCGTTAGACAGTGGGTTGAGATCGAGTGCGATCCTCTTCGAGGGCTTCGCTAACGCGGTTTGGTATTGAAACGGACAAAAGGAAAAAGGGCGATCGCCCCGTCGCTACCCCATTACTCTAGTCTATAAGAAAGTGCTGTACTGCGATCGTAATAACAATTTAATCGCCAAATCGGGAAATGACACCACCTCAAAAAAAAATGCCACTGTCGCCAAACCCCAAACCCTGGTTGTCATCAGTGATTCCCAGTCTAAAATCTCAAATCTAAAATGGTATTACCTGCCGTATCATGTTACACAATCAGTCAACAAGGCCCGTGTTTCCACTGTGCCCAAATGCAGTATAATCAGCGGAATCTTCCCAAATCGTTTAAGTAAAACAATGGACTGGCGAAAGCTCATTCATCCAAACTCGAAAGCTTCAACAAGTCAACCAGCAGCGCCAGAAACTCGATTGTCTGTAGAATTTTTGCTAGGGCTCTTTGCTGCGGGATGGACGGAACAGCAAGTGTTAGAGAAATATCCCGCACTCACTTCTGAAAAGTTGCGCGCGGCTTTGGCTGCGGCAGATTCCCAGTTAGTGTCATCCATCGCTAATCCAGAATTACAAGAAATTATTGCTCAAATTAAAGAATAATTGAAAAAAGGTAAAAAGTTGTCGCTTGAGGATATTGAGGGAGATGTTTGGTAGTAAAGAACGATATTAAATCTCAACTTCCCCTTAAATTTTCTCTAACTCTTTCCCGAAACTCCAACACAGCCTCAAGGGGGTCAGGCCGTTGTACATACTCTGCAATCAGTGATAAATCCAAATTCGGCAACAACTCGCTTTGCTGCATTTTTTCATATTCCTCTCCCCGAAGATGATAAACCTCAAAGCGACGATTTTTCCAGAACCAAACCTCTCTGATTCCGAGCTTTTTGTAAACTGCTAACTTGTCCAGGCCGCCACTGCTGAGTACAACCTCGATCGCTAAATCAGGAAATTCTTTTTCAGTACCGATACAATAGCACTCATCCGGTTCTGTACCGCCCTTTTTTGCTTGAATGCGGAAGGTAGTTGAACCCAATCCCCAAAACCGAGTCCGTGTTTCTTGAAAATACGCTTCTAGCAGCATCCCAATATTGGTTTTATCTCGATCGTGACGGCGACTTGGGGCCATAATTTCCAGCACTTCATCTAAATAAGTAACCCGATACCAAGGACTATCTCCGAGTTGAGTCAGTAGTTGTTCATACTGTTGCCAACTTACCCCGCTGGTAATAAATATTTCCACGGGATCTTCAGTAAAAAGCTCTAAGTCGGTTGCTAAATCTTTGATTAATATTGAAGTCACCAACGGCTCCTCCCAAGTTTAGAGTATAGTAGAAGATTGTGATTCTGTCATCAATGATTTAACTGGCGATCGCTACCTCATTTTCAGTATCATCCTCTTCATCAAGCCCAAATTTTTTGCAAATTTCATCAAGTGTCTGAGGTTGAACAACTCTTGCTTTAGCTCTCTTTAATGCTGTCAGCAAACGAGTTGCATTAACGGGCGCTCGCAGCAAATAAAGAGTTTCTAGCAAACTTTCTAGTTCGGCCTTAGAAATCAAAATCGCATTTTTGCCGTTAGGTCTAGTAATAATTATTACTTCCCCAGTTTCAACAGCGCGAGCGCAGAGATTTTCTAAATTTGCTTCAGCATCAGTGTATGTAATCTCATTTGACATACAATTCTAACTCCCACTAAATTTGCGAGCATTGCCCGCCAGATTAACTGACGAGCTATACTCCATTATATCACTTGTCATCCCTCACCGGCAGCGACGTATCCAGAATTTCCATCAACAATTCTAAGCGCGAAGGACGGCTCAACATTGGCACTAAATTCGGCAAGGAGTAGTAATCGCCGGCAAACGTAAAGGTTTCCACCGATACTTGTTTGTCCTTCAATTGCTTCTGGACATATTCGCACCAAGAACCAACTCGCACAATCACAACATCAGGAATTACCCCCAAACTGCGGCAGTAATTCTGATAAGCATCTGCAAAGTAAGGTGCAGCGTTTTCGCCTTCATCTGTTACGATAATGAATTGCTCGACAACCTGCTTTTTAATTCGCATTGCTTCCACCGCGCAACCGCAACTTGTGCCGCCGCCACCGCGAATGTGCTTGAAAGCCCGTTCCCAGTCTGTCAATTCGCTGCCGTTTGCTTGGACTGGATACGGCATCGTGTCAAAGGCATAGACGAACAGTTCAGCCTCGGAAATGCCGGAAATCAAAGCAGCGAGACGCTTCCCAACTTCGATCGCACTTTCCATCGAACCAGACTTGTCAATCAACAAACCGGTGGCTTTAGCAATCTTGCCGCGCTTCTTCACCTGTTCGTTTGTCACCGCTTCCAGCTTCGCCGCCGTTGCTGCGTCGAAGTTCGCGCCCGCGCCCGCAACACTCGCTTTATAAGCAGAAACCCGATCGCACTTTGCCGCTTCATCCAGCTTCGAGTCAATCAACTGCTTCACTTCCGCGTGATCCATCGCGCCCCGCGACTGAATCGATTTCAAATTGTTGATGACTTCCTGCGGCGACATCGAGTTAATCAGCGCGGCCAAAACCGTTGGCGTTAGCTGTTTGATCGCACCAACTGCGATCGTATACGGAATCTTGTACTCAACAATCAAATTCGCCTGTTCCGCAGGTGTCGCCGTCTTCGCCAACTGTTTCAAAACGAATGCCAGAGAGTCTTCCGGCGGATTGTCTTTAAACAGAATAGCATTAGCGCGATCGCTCGGCTTGACGTGCAGCGTTGCGTACAAATGCTTCATCGCCTTGCGGTTACGGATGGCGGCGCGATCGAAAAACTGTGCATTCTTTTCCCGCGATTTCAGATAGCGAGTGACAGCAGTGCGCGCGCTGCGGGGCACCTTATTCTGGTGCCGCTTCATGAAGTCCACAATCCGCGAAACCTCGTAGGGAGGGAACTCTTGCAGCATCATAAAACCGGCATCTCGATGTTCCGTCAGCGCCGAAGTCAGCAAATTTCCGGCAAAAACTTCCTTGTGATCGCGCACCTCGCCGTGACGCTGATACCACACTGCTAAATGACCGTAAAAAATGGGGTCTAATTCGATAATTAACTTGTGAATTTCTGCTACTTTTTCTAATACACGGTGAGGAGTGGTGAGGAGAGAGTTGAGCAGTTCCAAACGCAAATCGCGTTCTACTGTATTCATATTCATTGGTGTTACCTTCCTATTCGATTTTGGATTTTGGATTTGAGAAGTATTCAAAATCGGTGGTTGGCAGTTGTTGCACGCTAGCGAGTGAAATTTAAAAATCACCGCGCAAGTTTGGGGAGCTTTTTTTTAGTAAACCTATGGCTAAACCTAATAGGGTCTGTATGTAAGCTCTCGCGATTGGGGCGCGGCAAAAACTGCGATTTGAAATTAACTATTTCAGGGAAACTGTTTCTAATTCGAGCGCTCTCAAATCTGGCTCAACCCAATTATTGCGGGCTTCCCAAGACATCAGGCGATCGCGCGTGTAGTAGCTAAAAGGTAAAGTGCGAGCGGCATATTTTGCAATCAAACCGTTAGCCAGATGTACGATCGACCGATTTTGACTTTCATCGGCGAGATACCGGCGAATAGTTCGCACCCAAAACAGGGTTAGTGTTTCGTGATACCCGCTGTTTTGTGTGGTTTCAATTCCTTGAACCGAGTTGTAACGTTTAATGCCAGTGCGTATCGCATTGATTGCTTCTTGCTCGGAGTCATAAAACAGATACCACAGAGCAACGGTTAAATGCGCTTCGTGCGTCCACTGACTTCGCGGCAAGCTGCATTCTTGGAAGGCATGAATCAGACTGTCTATCTCCTGGGGCGATCGGTAAATTAGAGTTGTATTTTTCATAATTTAATTCTCTTCACCACTTTTACATCTAATATTTATAAATATGAGATGTTCCGCACAAGTTTGCAAAGCGTTTTGACAGTGCGATCGCTCTACCCCTGAGCTACAGCCCCTTAAACGGGGCTGGCAGGATTTGAACCTGCGACCAATCGATTAAAATGTGTGTATTCGCTTCACTCGTTAGGGTGCGGAACAAAATTTTCCTAATCTATCAACTACAAAAATTTGACTTTTTATTGTAAACTGCTCAATTATTTTGGCTTTTTATAATAGTAGATAAAGTTACTCCGCGCCAGTTAAGAAAGCCATTGGCACATACGCAGGAGTTGAACCCGCGACCTTTTCCTTAAGAGGGAATTGCTCTACCAATGAGCTAGTATGTAAGCTTCCTTTGTTGGGGCGCGAAGTGGAACTTTTAAGCGCCGGATAGATATAAAAAATTCAGCTATAAAAGGCAGCGCACAAGTCAGAGAAGCTTTAGCCTCGCGGCAAGTAGGAATTGAACCTACAATTCGATTTTAAGTCGAACGTATCCAGTTTGTAAGCTTCTTTAGTTGGGGTGCGCTGCCTAATACGTGCTTTAAGTGAATTTCTAGCCGTAAACGGCTTCGGGGCGGACAATTAAATCCCCGCTGGGACGGCGATCCAGAACGTAAGACTCGAAGCGAGATCCCTTGACATCAAAATGATTTGCCAGACGTTCCTTAATAGCCTTGTCGCTCATTCCTGCCGCGATACCCAGTTGGTTTTCTGCCAAGTCATAGGAACGTCCTTCAAAACGAATGTGAACCATTACCGATACCTCCTAGAGCAATTTTGGATTTGGGATTGGTAGCTTATCTGCTCTCGATTTTGGCTTTTTGTGAGACTTAGCAAACTGCCAGTATTGGTAAAGATTCACGAAATCTGATAATCTTTACTAAAAGAAGCGCCGTTCTAAATGATAAGCTTGTTGGATTTTGCGGATTTCCTCAGCCTTTTTGGTTGATTGAAATCTGGCTGAACTTGTCTGTTCTGAATCCGCGTTAAATTCGTCAAAATTAGACTTATTCGGTATCATCTCTGGCTTTGAGCGAGCCAGTTTGTAACCGAACAGTGTGGTGTAAATTAACAACATGACAATCTAGTCTCTGTTACAAGACTTTCAAATTGATGTTCCTTAAAAATTGAGCAATATTTAGTTGTCAACGTTCAGAATTTGCACGGAAAATACAGGTTTTTGCTTGTCCTGCGCTTTCCATATTTACATACTACATACATACTACAGACGTGTCAAGGGGGTAGCAAAAGTTTTTTAGATAAAACTTACACGAGTGGCGAGAAACCAGGTTTTTTCACGAAAATATTTCGTTGCAACCCGCAGATTCGGTAAAAAACCCGGTTTCTTGGGTCAAAGTGCGATCGCCCGCTGTAACATCGATCAAACATCCTTAACATAAGAAATGCTGTCGCGAATATTGTGGAAGCCAGCAGACTCGTAAAGCCGCAATGCACCTGATGAATTTTCAGCATCTACGCCGAGAATAGCAGTGGCGACACCGGCAGCTTTCAGCCGATGCAAACCCGCCAGCAACATCGCTCGTCCCAATCCCATTTTGCGGAAGCCGCGCCTAGTGCCGAGACAAGCAATCCAGCCTTCATTGCGCCCGGTACGATCGCACTCTTCCACACTAATCTTGCAGTAACAAAAACTGACAAATGTGCCGTCATCAGCAACAGCAATCAAGTCTAAATCATTTCTGTAATCGGGTTTAGCTAATTCGTGCTTAAATTGATCCAACGTTAAATCGTGATGATTCCAGTGATCGATAAATGACTGGTTGAACATTTCTACCCAAGCTGCCGCATCCTGTTCGCCGGGGAACTGAATGAGGGCAAAACCTTGTGGGAATTGCGGTTCAGGGATTGGTTCAGAGAGCGATCGCGCCATTCGGTAAAAATAGCGATCGGCCTTAAAACCGCAACTTGCCAGCACAGAAATGCGATCGCAATCTTCAGCGCGCGCGTAGGTTCGCAGCTTCACGCGCCCGCCCCGCATCACAGACACCTCGCGCATCCGCACTTCAGCCCAGGCGATCGCGGCTGCTTCCACATCGCCGGATCGCGCGTCGGGGTGGACGCGAAACCACAGCCAACCGTCAATTACTTCCCCAGGCTCAGAAACCGACAACTGAGCAAAACCGATTAATTTTCCCTCCGCATCTTCCCAAAGGCGGATATCGCGGGCTTTGTCTAGGGACGGTTGGTTAAATTCTTGTTGTAGTTCCGAGATGGAAGTGCCTTCATCGAGCCGATCGACTTCTTCGCAAGTATTGATTAAATGGGCGATCGCATCTAAATCGCGATCGCCCCCATAGCAGCGCGCCGAGAGACTTGCCATCATAGCTAATCACCATTCCCTGTTGTTATTCAGTTTAAAAATAGCTTGGGCGATCGCACTTTTATCGATCGACTCGCCCCAATGGTCGATCGGCATTAAAAATCCGACAACGCAAACACTCACAGTAATCCAACCGCTACCGCCATTGGCTGCTATCGTGAGCGCAAAATGGGCGAAAAACGACATACTAGAGACAGTTTAAAGTCTCAAAGCCTTGTGAGTGCTATGTTATTTGGGATGGGAGTAGAAGGACTTGAACCTTCGACCTTGAGATTAAGAGTCACCTGCTCTAACCAACTGAGCTATACTCCCGCATCTAAGCTAGTATAACACAACCGTTCTGAAAAATCAACTTTTTTTGTAAAAATTTGTGGCGATCGGTCTGACTCAACATTGAAATCGAGAAAATACCGCATACAATTTTTGTGTAATTCCTAGAAAATCATTTTGTAGTAAGGACTTCAGTCCTTTTTTGCCCGCAGTAATTGCAACTAATAAAGTCCTTATCGCTAATGCTTCACTCGATAATGAAGCAACATGAAACCGTTGCTATAGATTTTGCGATCGCTAAGTTCCAAATTGGTAGGTGCGATTGCACCGGAAAAAAGAGGAATTCCCGCTCCAATTACTACCGGATTCAACTTCACAATCATCTCGTCAATCTCAGAAAAAAGAGTTGCCGCTAAAGCCCCACCACCGCACAGCCAGATGTCTTTAGCTGTTTCTTTTTTCAATTCCCTAACAAATGCAACAGGATTGTCCGCAACAAGTTGAATATTCTCATCAGGACTGGCTTCCATAGTGCGCGAAAATACATACTGCTTCAAGCTGGGATAAGGATTAGTTACACCAACATTTAGCCCTACCTCATAGGTTTTCCGTCCCATCAAAACCGCATCAAACTGCTTGTTTTCTGCACGAATGCCTCGTGCTTCCTGAAAGTGAGCCGGAAAAGTTTCAGGAAAGGAATCGAACAAATCAGCGAAATGCTCTCCTTCCATGGGAAAACAATCAAATGAGCCATCTTCGCGAGCAATAAACCCGTCAACTGTGCAAGCAACGTAATATTTTACTTTTCTCATATTTAACCTTTATTTTGATAATTATATCTTACCACAATTTTACATCGTACAGTTTGAACCTATCGTCATGTGTAATGATAGTGTAATCTTCTGCTTGGGCTTGAGAAATAATTAGACGATCGAAAGGATCTTGATGATAAAAAGGGAGATTTTGCAATTTCCCATAATGAAGGAACTTAGTTTCTAGAATTTGAAAGTCGTGGTTAATCAAAAAACTTTCTAACTCGGACACAGAAATAGACAAAAACAACTTACCGATGCTGATTTTGATAGTAAGTTCCCACAAACTAGCTTGGCTGATATAAATTTTATTTACAGGATTAGCAATCAGCGATCGCACATCTTCATCAAGCCGAGCGTTACCTTCAACAAACCAAATTAGAATATGAGTGTCAATTAGATATTTCATGGCAACATATATTCTTCAAAACCTGGAGGCGTTTCATCAAAATCATCCGCAACGTAAGTAAAAATGCCTTTTCCACAGCCAAATTGACGAGGTTTGAGGACATCAGTCTTTTCAGGTGACTTTTCTTTCAGTTTTTGGATTTCGTTTAAAAGTTGAGTATCCTTTAATAACAAGATCCACTGAATTAATTCTAATTTAAGAACTTGAATGCTCATGGCTTCTAGGTTGAATAACTACCAAATTTAGACTTATTATAAACCAATCCATCCACCGAGGAGGTACTGCCCCTCCTATCCCCGCGTTATCAGCACGGTGTCTCGCTTTTCGACTTCCGGTGGTTAATTAAAAGGAATCCCCACACACTGATGTTATTATTTTGATGGCTGGGAATAAGCGCTGCATACTGCGCGCGGGCTACCAGCCGCC
>NZ_JAUBRC010000001.1:0-77360 GCF_036701635.1 Microcoleus sp. N9_B4
TCTCCTTCCCTCACACTCCTGTAGATGCCTTCTATACTTGTAACTCCTCCTAGTTGTAAAAAACCTACACCTGTCAGGTCAAACTTACCCCTGTTAAGTTAACACCACTAAGATTTGCACCACTAAGGTTGACTTTAGTTACCTTCGATTGGCTTAAATCAGCTCCTGTCAGGTTAGAACTAGCTAGACTTGCTTGAGTTAAGTTAGCTCTACTGAGGTTTGCTGTAGTCAGGTTTGCGCTATCTAGCTTTGCTTCGCTTAAGTTTGCTTGACTAAAATTAGCCTGAATTAGTCTTGCAGAATACAATATTGCCTTGGTTAAGTTAGCTCCACTTAAATTAACTTCAATCAAATCAGCGTTTTGCAAGTTTGTTGAGTTCAAGTTCGCGCCTTGCAAGTTAGCTCCAATCAAATTTACCCCAGTCAATTTGGCATTTGCTAGATTGGCACTGCTTAGGTTTGCTTGACTTAAACTGACATTAGAGTCGAGAGTTTTGCCACTTAGATCCACTCCCGCTAGGTTAATCCCTGTAAAGTCGCGTTCTCCGTCTTTATACCGTTTCCAAAATTCCTCAGCAGTAACAGCGGCTTCTTGACTTTTTTGACTAGAATCATCACCTATTTTGTCAGCATCGGATTCCACAGTATCCGCATTTACAGGAGTAGCAACTGGCTGTTTTACCGCTTTGCTAGATACTGGAATCGGTGTCTCCCCGATCGCCTCTTCGCGCAATAACCGATCCACCCGATCGCTAAACCGCCTCACAACCTCAGCATCATCAACCTTCCCACCAGCATTCGAGCTTTTCTCAACCGCATTCTCAACGTAATACTTATCTACAAAACTTTGCAACCCAGCATTATATCCCTGTCCTACGGCCTGAAATCTCCATTCGCCATTCTTCTTATACAAGCGTCCAAATTCTAAAGCCGTTTCTTGGGAAAATATCTGATTTAAATTGTACCGAACCAATTCGCTAAGATTCTCTGAATTGTAAAGCCGGATAAAAGCATTTTCAACTTGACTAAAACTTTGATTTTTTTCCTGTCCGTCGTGAATAGTCACAACAAACACTATTTCCTGAATCGCCGCATTGATTTTGCTCAAATCCAGATAAACCGTCTCATCATCTCCTTCAATTTGTCCATTCCTGCTGTCTCCCGAATGTCGCACCGAACCGTCCGGCGATGTCAGATTGTTGTAAAATACAAAATACTTTTCATCAGGAATGCGATCGTCCGCCGCTAACATAAAAACAGATGCGTCGATGTCGCAGTTTTGTGCTGTCTGGCTGACTTGCCAACCCAGGGCGATCGCAATTTTACTAAAATTAGGAGTTTCTTTAGAAAGATTGAACCTTTCACCCTTAGTTAATTCGATACTCATGTGCGATAATTCCCTTACCTCATAAATGGTATTAATTCTCTCATCTATGTTAACCCGATCGCAAATTGGATTTTATCTCGAAGACATCGAAACCCCAATTGGCAGAACCGTCAATTTAACTCTTACCGGACTCATTCTTTTATCTTCGACCAGCTTCATCGCCGAAACTTACCCGATTTCGGAAACTGTTAGAATTAATTTGCAAACTCTCGATACAGCGCTTTTAGTTGTTTTTGTGTTTGAGTATTTATTGCGACTATGGTGTGCCGAAAATCGAGTTAAATTTATTTTTAGTTTTTTTTCAATTATTGATTTGCTGGCAATATTACCATTTTTACTGGGATTTGTCAACGTTAGTTTTATCCGCATTTTTCGCTGGTTTAGAATTCTCCGACTCATCCGTTTTCTGGAATTGAAAATTTCTATTTTCCGCATCAGCAGCGAAGATGGGGCGATTTTTGCTCGGATTTTGTTTACTTTGCTGGCAATAATTTTTGTTTATTCTGGTTTGATTTATCAAGTCGAACATCCGGCAAATCCCGAAAGTTTTGGAACTTTTTTGGATGCTGTTTATTTCTCGGTTGTCACCATGACCACGGTGGGATTTGGCGATGTTACTCCGATTTCGGAATCCGGCCGTTTTCTGACTATTTTGATGATTTTGACGGGAATTGCTCTGATTCCTTGGCAATTGGGGGATTTGATTAAACACTTAGTTAAAAGTGCTAATCACGGAAAAGCTGTTTGTCAAGGTTGCGGTTGGTCTGTACACGATGCTAATGCTAGATTTTGTAAAATGTGCGGCAGTCAATTAGATAATGGTTGACTGTTGACGGTTGACTGTTGACGGTTGACTGTTGACTGTTGACTACTGCCTCACCCTAGATAATTCATCCGTGTATCCGTGTCAAAATCCGTGTAGTGCTTTCCTTCTTTAAGCTAAGGGTAACAAAATTTCAAATTCAGTGCCGCTGCCTAATTCCGATCGCATTCTGAACGCACCGCCGTGTTTGCCCGTCACAATTTGATAGCTAACTGCTAAACTGGTTTCTTTGAGGGCGCGTTTTTCCGTAGAGAATGATTCTATGATTTTTTTGTACTTGCTAGGTGACATTCCGGGCCCGTTATCTGATATGCAAATCGAAACCCAGCGAACATGAAGTTTGTCTAAATCCGGCGCAGGTTCGGGACAGCAGACTTGAGTTGTGATTTCAATTTTAGGCTGGCGATCGGCGTCTCTGACTCCTCCACCTTTGAACTCTTTCGCCAATTCTTGACCGACTGCTTCATTAATTAATGTATGAATAGCATTGGTCAAGATATTCATAAATACTTGGTTTAGCTGTCCTGCATAGCACGGCACTGGTGGCAGGTAGCCGTAGTTTTTCACTACTTGGATTTCCCTGGTCAAACGACTTTTGAGCAGCAAAAGTATGCTGTCTATGTTGGCGTGCAAGTCGGTGGGTTTGGGATAAATATCGTCGATGTGGCAGAAGTTTTGCAAACTGGTTGCCAACTTGCTCAAACGTTCTGCTCCCGATTTAATGCTGGCAACAGTTCGGAGAAAATCGTTTTGCAAAAAGTCATAGTCGATCTCTTCCTTGAGCCTTGCTATTTCCGGCGGGGGATCAGTACAGTATGCGTCGTAAACTGAGAGCAATTCCATCAAGTTTTTGCTGTAGTCGCTGACGTAGGTTAAATTCCCCCAAATAAAGCCTACGGGATCTAAAATTTCGTGGGCTACTCCGTTGACTAAACGCCCTAAACTAGCCATTTTTTCGCTTTGAATCATTTGAGTTTGGGCTCTTTCGTAGCGGACTTGAGTTTCGATGCCACGAATTTGCCAGTAGGCGATGTTTAGCGCGTGAGGGTCTAAGAGGCGATAAGATTGGGAGTCTATTTGGACGACGATTGGTTCTGACTGCAATTCGGGCGATCGACGCAGAGCTTGTGGGGCTGCTGCCAAAATAGTTGTACTCTCTGCAACTAATAATATTTCGACGCGAGCGTAACTGTAGAAAACTTTCAGCGGCAGGTGCAAAAAGAGCTCAGGGCCTTGGGGTTTGAGCAAATATTCCAGCAGTTGCCTGCGCGATATCATGCCAGCAAACTCTCCTGCTTCCATCAAGACGACTCCCGGCACTAGGGGGTGCTGTTCAAACATTTCGGCAACTGCCACCGCCAAGCAGCTCGATTTAACCTGAAAGTCATACAGGGGCAAATCCCAGAGGGTAGACTCTAGGGAAAGGTCTTGATGGCTGCCTTCGGAGAGTGAAGGGCCAAGGAGTTTGGAACTGAATTTATTTGCCACTAGAACTTTTAGTTGCCGAAACGCTGGGAAAGTGAAATGAGAACCTACTACTAAGGCTACCCTATCATTTCACCGCAGGAGCGAACAACCGAGAATATTCTTAAGTTAATCATGTTGTGCCAACTATAGGCAGGAGAATTTCAAATTCAGTATTCTTACCTGGTTGCGATCGCAATTTCATTTGGCCGCCGTGCTTTTCTGTGACGATTTGATGGCAGATAGCCAGCCCCATACCGCTGCCTTTGCCTGCTGGTTTAGTGGTAAAAAAGGTGTCAAATATCTGCTGCTGATTTTCTGGGGCAATGCCCGGCCCGTTATCGGCAATGCAAATTGCGGCCCGCTTGCCGTGTTCGGTTTCTATAACTTTAGTGGTAATTTCGATTTGGGGCTGCCAGTTGTCCGAGCACTGGGTCTTTATTTCTCGATCGGCTGCGTACTCTGTCAGCGCGTCTAGAGCATTAACTAACAAATTCAAAAACACCTGACTCAACTGACCGGAGTAGCCGCTAACTAGCGGCAGTTTGCCGTAATTTTTAACCACTTCTATGCTGTTTTTAAAGCGGTTTTTCAAAATTAACAGCGTCATCTCCAAGCATTCGTGAATGTCTGTCTCTGCTGGTTTTGTCTCGTCCATGTGAGAGAAGTGGTGCAGCCCGTTAACTATTTTTAGCAATTGCGATGCTCCCAACTCCATCCCTTCTAAGGTGATCGGTAAATCTTCTTGTAAAAAATCAAATTCAATTTCTTTTTTAAGGGCATCAATTCGGGGACAGGGTGCCGAATATTCTTCTTCATAAACCGACATTAGCTGAAGCAAGTTTTCAAAATAGGACAGCAGAAAAGTTAAATTTCCCCAAATACAGTTGAGCGGATTTCTGATTTCGTGGGCTACTTCTGCTACAATCCTCCCCAAACTCGCCATTTTTTCTGTTTGGATGAGTTTGGCTTGGGTTTGTTTGTGGAGTAACTTATTTGTTAATTGGTGAATTCTTGATTGAGCGACCATTAATTGGTGTACGTCTAACAGCTTGTAGGTCTGGGGGGCTATTTCCACTACTACGGGTTCGTAAATTAATTCTGCTGATCTGTAAAGACATTCCTGGGCGGCTTCTACTATTAATTTACTGGCGGGAAGTACGAGTTCCTCTGGCTTGGCAAACTTGTACAGTACCTCTATTGGTCGCTTGAAAAACATTTCTACTCCGTAGCGGCAGTTAACTTTTTCAAAAAATAGACGCCTGGATATGATGCCGACAAAATTACCACCATCTGTCAAAATGACGCCGGGAAGCATAGAATTTTCTTCAAAAGCCTTGGCTACTTCTTTTGCCTGTTGAGTTAATTCAATTTGGCAGTTGGAGAGTGGCAGGTCTAGGAGAGTTGATTCTAAGGAGATGTTCCAAGTACAAAATTCAGGTATATGCAACACTGATAACTCCGAGCTAGTCTCACGCACAGCAAACATAGATGAAACCCCTGTTAAAAATTGTATTCATGAACAACTTAAGTTGCTATTAATTCGTAACGGGTAATTGGTAGCGGGTAGTTGCTAATTTGTGAAATTACAACAGCACCCGATGGGAAAACCCAATCGCAGCAGCATTGTCTGCTAAAGATTTTGTTTCTAAGTTAATATTAAACGATCTAAGCTTTTGTGGAACTTACGGAGTAGGCGCTTTAAACTTTTTACCATGATATACCTGCGAGCGCGTGTTTTCCGAAAATTTTTAATACTTATAACGAATTATTGTGATAAGTTATACCATTTTTCCCGTGATAGAAGGGAATTGGAGAACCGCTCGCGGGTTATCAGTGAATATACGGGCGTCCTTCGAGGGTTCGAGGACCGGGATTAGCCATCGTCCAGGAAGCTGCAGGCTCCAACTGTCAAGACTAGGGCCCAGGCCAAAATCTGCTGCTTGTACAGCAGAAGGAAGTTCGGCCAGGGATTCGCTGTTTTGGGATGTAACCGAATGTAACGGATGGAAGGCTTGAGTTATCTAGAAGAGAAGTCAGAAGCAATGTTCCCCAAGGGTTTGTGCAATTAAGAACATCCTAACCGTCGATCACAGTTCCTATACCACTACAAAGAAATGCAACTTTAGGCAACTTCCGAACCTCGATACTCATCAGTTTTTTGCAATCTGCAATCTGCAATCTGCAATCTGCAATCGTCTTAGGGTTCCACCTCCGGCCAAAGGCGTTCTAGCTGATACCGCCAAGCGGCGAGAGTTTTTTCGCTAGACTCTCGCCCTAGTTCCATTTCACCCATCAATCCCTCTGCGTAGAAACGGTCTAAAGTCTGAAGGGTAGTTTCGACAGACTGTCCCTGCATCTTCGCAGCTTTGATGATTTGACGGATGCGGCTTTCTATCAAACCGCCGAAAAAGTCAGACAAACCTCGCTCTTGCAAAGCCAGCAGTCTGGCGACGGCGGCTGAGAAATCGGCGGCCGCAAGTGTGGCACAACTGTGCTGAAATACTCCCCACAAAACGTTTTGATGTAAGGCGTAGCGAGTTTCGAGGGTGGTGTCAAAGTTAGCTTCTAGCAGTTTATCAAGAAATGGTTGAGCTTCCTGGGCATCGGCGATCGGCAGCAAAATCCGCAGCCAACTTCCCTCTTCTGAAAGGAGGACTAACAGGCGAAAATTGGGGGTTTCTACTTGCCAAGAAGTGGCAGCCGGCATCTCAACACTGTCACCAAATAAGTCTTTAAGGGTATTGCTAATTTCTTCGGGAGTCATAATGATTTTAGATTTTAGATTTTAGATTAGTCACCAGTCATTAGTCAGGAGTGCGCTCTCAAATCTCAAATTGATTTATGGGAGCCAGCGGGGGTGATAGCCGGCAAAGGGAAGTTCTTCTGGCTGTAGTTTTGGGAGAGAACCGTCTGCTGGTATTTCTACTAAGGGTAGCAGCCAGAGGCGGCTGGTGGCGATCGACTGTCCACTATCGTTGCGGGGACTGTCTGCTGCTGAGGGAGTTGCTGCTGTGACTGATTGGTCGAAAATTAATGCTAGCCCGTCGGGAGATAAACTGATTTGGGTATCTAATTGGTTGGGCAAAATCAGCAGCGGTTTGATGGTTCCTACCAAACGAGTACCCTCTTTTTTGAGGTCGATGGTGGCTATGAAAGGCTGTTCTTTGTAGCTTTCTGTTTTGAGGCGTTGGGCTAACAAACAGTAGAGACGCTGAACTTGGTTGTCTTGGTTTTTGCGGGGGTCGAAATAAACGGCCATAATGCTGCCGGGAATACGCAATATTTCTTGTTCTACACCTTGGTTATCTAAGATGAAAAGCGATCGAGTAAAATCGCTGTTGTATTTAACATAGGCGGCGGCAGAGTTGTCGCGGGCCATGCCCAATACTTGTTCGTATTTTGGCAAAAATTCTACTGGGTCTGCTTCGGGTTTGAGGGGGACGATCGCCAATCCTTGTTTTTGAGATATTACCATCGATTTGCTGTCGGGGCGAATCATAAAATCTCCGCCTTGTTCATTTTCCAAGGGTCTGGGCGCCTGTTTTTCTTCCACAATCCAAGGACTGAAATCGCCGGGATTGCGGCGGTTGACGCGCTGGACAACTATGATTTTTCCGTCGGCTGAGAGGTCGAATTTGAGGTTTTGGTAATCTTTGGAGTCTAAGATTTTGTCGATTCTACCGGCTGGGTATTTTTGTTGCGTTCCTGAGTCCGATTGGGGGTTGAGACCGGTGGTGACTGTGAATAGTTCTTGATTTAGAGTGCCACGAGTACGGGCGATCGATCGATCTGTGGCGGAGAATAAAATGCGATCGCTGTCGGGATACGGTTTAAAATCGGTGACAACCAAATCTTTGGGAGTTAGGGGTATCGGTTTTGAGTCGTTGCTGCTGAGATTGACTAGCATTAATCTGCTTTCTGTTTCGCCTTGGACACCGATGTAAGCAAAAGCTCGATCGCGGCTGCGAAAGGAACTGCTAAACGGTTGCATTGGCGTTCCTTTATTTTGGTTTTTTTCTCCGAAATACTTATCGGTTGCTCCGGCGAGTTTGACTGTGTAGGTAACGCCGTAGGGTGCTGGATCTTTGAGGGTGTAAGCCATGCGCCTTCCAGCCCAACTAAATTTACCGGGGAGGGGGGGTTCTAGCTTTAAGTTTTCCTCGACGGTGGACTGGTTCATCGGCCGAAAGAATGTGAGGATAAAGCCGGTATCTTCGGCGCCGATTTGTTTGTTTTCCCAAGTAAATTCTCGCACTCTGGGTGCTGTGCGATCGCCGCTCAGCAGCAGCAGTCCGATTAAGACGCTCAGCACTAGCATGAGGAAGATGGCCGTGCGGTCGATCGGCTGTTTGAATGGCAGAATAGCGAAGGGTGAAGGATTAATTTTTTTCTTAAAAATACTCACAAATCTTTCTCTCCTACTTTCTGCTGAAAATTAACTGCCAAATTTTCCCTCTTAAATTTTACCGTCTTGGGCGTACTCCCGACCCTCTGAAACAGGTTTTTTTTTACCAGCGAAAAGGACTGCAACGACGTATGTTGGTAAAAAACTCGGCTTCTGAAAGTGTTGGTACTTTCAGGACTGAATTAAACTCACAAGCTTAAATCCGTGGAGTATGCGGCACTTCCAACAGTATCAACCGAGTGGAGATGTGAAATTATAGATTTTACTTTTTAGGATGCCTCAGAGCTAAAAATTGCTCGATCTAGAGAGGCTTTGAGGAAAGTAGAGCACCCTACCATTGTACCAGTTGCGTCCAGCATTGTTTGAGATTTTAGATTTTTAATTTAATCTCAAACCTCAAATCGCTAATTCTTTAATAGGTTGAGGGGTAACGCTTGCGCTCTACCCATCCTACTAAGAATCATGACCACTACTTCTATCCCTTTCACGAATCCTTGACGATTGGTGTGTGGGAATTATTATTAACCGCTGATAGTGTATACGGAGATTCCGGTTCGGGATATAGCTTAGAATATTTGCTATCGTAATGCCTGACCTCAAAATAGTTTAAGTTTGACGGATGAGGCTTATATATCGAGAAACATTCCAAAATACAAAAAGTTGCTGCACTCTCTAAAGGCCCGACATTCACTACTTGATTTTTGAAGATGCGACCTGATTTTATCCAGTGTTTCATCTGGCTTTTTGACAAGCAGTAAAATGCTGAATGAGTATGGCTAGATTCAGCAAATTTTACACTTTCTATTTCTACACTAGATAGCTGATTCCAGGATACTGGTGGCTCTATGGTCAAATCAATGTATCTCTTGGTTCCTTGATACATTTCAAAACGATTTGGGTAAAGAATAGCATTCTCATACCCGCTTTGTCGGTTAAAATTTTCTAATTTTTCTAGAACGAAAGCATCGTACAAAACAATGTCATCTTCTATGAATAAAAACCAGTCAAATTTTTCTACTCTTTCGACAAATTCTTCCTGAAGTCTAAACCCTACAAACATGGGGTCGCATTCAGGGCCTTCTTGTATCTGAATGCACTTAATTTGATATTCAGGTAAGTAGGCTGTAACGTGCCTGTTCGGTAGAGTTTGGATAGTAATTGTCAGGTCACAATGAGCAAAACTCGTTAACAGTCCATCAATTGTGTGCCTGAGTCTCTCTATTTTTGCTGCGCCTTTTTCTGGATTGTTAGATTCTTCAACTGATGTAATGTGAGCGACAGCGGCAAAGACTTTGGGGCGTTCTTTTTCTCGCTGTTCGTTTTCTTGGAATAAATTTATAATGCGATTTCTTTGATAAAAAAACATCAGTTTAGTATACCTCGTGGCCACTCGCGATATTTCTTGTAACAGAGCCATTTGTAAAAAGATAAAGTGCATTACTTTTCTTCTTGTATTGTGTTCCGCTGACATATAGAGAATCTCCTTTTTGTTTACTGAAACAGTTGATTGATTGGAACTAAATCCATCGGTGAAATTTTATCGATCGGCAGCCCCAAACCAAAAGCGACTCTACACCAAACTAGAGTGACCAGCACCCCTACAAACAGCCCTGTTAATTGAATATCCTGCCAAAAACAAGTTAGTCCTTCTTTCCACAAACCGTAGTTAGTTACTGCATAGGTAGGAATGTCGCCGAGAGCTACAGCAATCACGGCACCTAAATTACCTTTTAAGTGGTATCCCAGCGGTATACTTATACATAGATTCACAAAAGTCAGCAGATTGCCCATAGCTGGGTACTGAGACTTTCCTACCGCTAAGAGACAAGAACCCATTATATTGTGGAGGGTGGTGTGCCAGATACCTAACGCCAAGATTGGCATCATCCAAGATGCCGCCTCATACTCTTTCCGATACAGTATTAAAATTAACTGATCTCCAAAGCTCACAAAAATTGCTAAACCTATGGCTAATGGTATTAAAATTAGCTTGCGGTTCTTGAGTATCTTGGCGCGCAACTCCTGCCGTGGCAACTCTGCCAGCATAGAAATCGAGGGAAAAATCACCCTCCCGCTAATGGCGAGGATGACTTGGCGTGGCATATCCCCCAGGGTAAAAGCGATGCCGTAAATGCCCAACATTGTTAAAGTAAATATTTTCCCGAGGATAAGTCGATCGGCTTGAGAACACAAGAAAAACAAAGCCGTAGACAAAAATATCCATTTCCCATAAGAAAATATTTCTTTAGCTGCTTCTTTATCCCAAGCAAAGCGGTTTGACTTGCCGGGAATCAAAAAATGGCTCCATACTAGCTCCATTAAAGCTCCAGTAAAGCCACCGACGATGATCGCCCAGATGCTGCGATCGAACCAGGCCCAGACAATCATCACTGTTGTAGAAACAATCTGTATGCCCAACTCAAAAATTACTACTTCCTTAACGCTCATTTTGCGTTCGAGGGTGGATACGGAAGTCGATTTAAACCCTCCTATTAGGGAATTTATACCTATTATGGGAACCAACCACAGAAGACGGGGATCTTCATAAAAATTCGCAACGGGCTGGGTAATTATAACTAAACAAATCCAAACGAAAAAGCTGCGAATAACTTGCAGTGTCCAAGCGGTGTTCAGAAATTGAGGATCTTCCCCGCGCTTATTCTGGATTATGCTTGGGCCCAGACCTATGTCTGTAAATAAGTTAATCCCTGCGATAAAAACGTAGGCTAGACCCATTAGACCAAATAATTCGGGCAAAAGTAGACGCGTCAGGATTAAGTTACTGCCAAATCGGATAATTTGACTGCTTCCATAGCTGGCGATCGTCCAGGCAGCACCTTTGATAGCTAATTTTTTTTCTGATGACATATACTCAGAATTTATTTCCTAATTACGAGTGTAGTTGCTCAATTTGTTATTTGCAACTCCTACAGGAGGCTGCTGGCACTTTTATAGCTGACTTTACCGTATCTTCATCTCTATACGAAGGTTTGGTCTGGACTGTCCATTTCGCAATAAAGATAAAATTGAATCTCATACTTACTCCCCATCTAATAATCATAAGGGTTTTTTGGTTCGGAAATTGGTTTGAGGGAGGATGCTTGAATGATTAATTTGCGCTTGCCTTGCAGTTCTTCTACGATCGTTTCTCCTTCTATTTCTAGCCAACTGTCTGGGGCAAAGGCGGTGCGGCTTTGACCGATCAGTAATTTTACTGGCAACCCGATCGGATAGGCGTCTGCCGCGCAGCAGGTAATGATAAAACGCCCGATCCACATATATTGTTCTGCTAGGTTAGGGGGATGAATTACAAATCCTTGAACTTTGACTTTTTGACCTCTGTATGTATCGGGTTCGGGGTTGAAATTTAACAGTCGCACCCATTCGACGAGCGATCGCAGTTCGGGTTTTGTAGTATTGCGAAATTCTTGGGGTTGCAGTCTGGTGATGGGCAGGGATTCGGTGAGGCCTCGTTCTAATGCTGTCTGGCTGGTAAATGTGCGTGGCGTTGTTAGTAAACCTATTAATGCGACGCTCAACATTAAGGTGCTGCCGATACTGGGGGGAAACAAAGTAACGTGTTCAACTTCTGTGATTCTGAGAGAGTTATTTGCTGGTGATGTCCGCGATTGCTTGGTGGTGCGATCGAGTTTTACGAGTTCCCAAGTTTTTAAACCGCCAATAACCATTAAGCCGATTCCTCCTGCTAGAGTCAAGCCAAAGTAATTGGGATGAATGAGAATGCTTAACTTGCCGGTGATCCAATATTTAAGAAGCAGTATTCCCCAGGCTAAGATAGCTAGGGCGTCCAGCCAAGGGCTAATTTTTTTAAGATTCATTTTTTAATAGTGATTGGGAAACAAGAGGGAACAGGGAAGAGGGATAAGAAAAAAATACTTATCCGTATATCCGTGACTTCCGTGTCGTGGAGCAAGGTCATTGAAAATCGAAAATGGTATTAGTGGTCTGATAGATCTAATTTATTAACCTAAATGCAAGTTGACAGCGAGGGTCATTAAAAAGGTTAACTGAGCTGCCAAGACAATTAAGTAAACTACGGATCTACCTTTAAAAATTGACAGCATTAAACCGATGCCTTTGAGGTCTATCATCGGGCCGAAAACGAGAAATGCTAACAGCGAACCGCTGGTAAATGTGGAAGCAAAAGACAGGGCAAAAAAGGCATCTACTGTAGAACAAATTGACACGACTGCGCCTAATATCAGCATGGCTATAATCGAGGAAACGGGACCTTGGCCTAGGTTGAGAATTAGTTCGCGGGGGGCGCCAACTTGAATGATGGCTGCGATCGCACTTCCGATTACCAACACTCCTCCCAATTCGCGCAACTCCTGTACCATAGTATCTAAAAGCAGGCGTAAACGCTCTTTAGAAACGCGGTGGAACATGGAGGAACGTTTCGAGGTTTTTTCTGTTTTGCCTGTTTGTAATCGCTTCCAGTCGTCTTGTAGCAAAGATTCGATCGGCACCGCCCCCCCCGGCTGACCGAGCATAAATGTTCCCGACTGCAGCAGCAGCGGAGTGTTGGCTTGGACGATTTCTTTTTCGGAAAAATCTGGTTTTGGCAGGGGAATCGCGCGGGCTACAGAGGGTTGCAGCAGAGGCCGCAAGTCTTTTTGGGCGCTGAACACCCAGCCGATAATTGTGGCTATAGACAGAGAAAATACCACCCGCAAAACTACAATTTCTGGCTGATCGCGAAATGCCGTCCAAGTAGCCCAAATTACCACGGGGTTGATGGTGGGGGCTGCGAGCAAAAAGCCGATCGCGGCTGGTGCGGGTACTCCCTGCATCAGTAACCTGCGGGCTACGGGCACGTTACCGCACTCGCACACGGGAAACAAAAAGCCGATCGAACTGCCCATCAAAGCCGCCAGCAGTGGGTTTCGCGGGATGCGCGATACGAGTTTGCGTTCGTCTACAAACCCCAGCAGCAAACCTGAGAATAAAACTCCCAGCAGCAGAAAAGGTATTGCTTCTACTAACAAGCTGAGAAACAGGGTGAAAGCATTATTTAACTGATTTGTTAGGGCTGGTTGCATCGATCGCCTGCTGGTAAATTGGTATTTAGTTTCACGTATTTGGCTGAGTCCCTTTCGATCATACCAAAGCATAGCACTAAGTTAAGATCCAGTTAATTTTTTTTGGTTTTTTTTGCTGGAATTTGTAGACATTCTAATTTAATCAATGCTGATGCCTTGAATGATTTGGACTGGTTAAAGTTGTTTGAATTGGACTGAATTTTTATTCATATCCGCCTCCTACAGCCAATCAATAATTGACTCTGCAAACCGTCGCCGATTTTATGGATCTTTCGGTTAACAATGGTTGATTGTAGAACAACTGCAAGGCTGATTTTGGAGATTGCGGGCGAGGTTAACTGTTTTATATAAAGATAAAGATCGCTATAAAATAGGTTTGTAGTGAGAACTTTAGTCTCGCTACAAACCTATAAAAGACGCACTGGCGGGTGTGCCACTGACCGTTACGGGGGATTGCCAGTAAAGGATTGGAGAGATGGGTTGACATACTCCCCGGCTTAAAAGCGCGGGGATTCTTAACACTTCATTGACCGATACTACCGAAGTAATTTTACTCAGTCTCCATGTTCATTTAGAGTCGTGGCAATGCCCTATCCCGACTTTATTTATATTTTTGGCGGCGTTCTCATCTCTGTCTTGCTTAATACCGCAATTGAAGCAGAGTATAGAACGCACAGAGAGGTCTATTTTCCCCCACTTAAACCCGCAATCTGAGCAAACTTGGCTGGTAGGTTCCCAGCGACTAATTACTTTGAACTCTCTGCCATACTTCCCACATTTTCCCTCGCACAAAGCCCTAAACTCACCCCAACCTTGCTGACTAATTGCCCTTGATAGCTTCCTATTTTTTACCATTCCTGCTACATTCAAATCTTCTAAAATGACAAGTTGATTATCCTTAGCCAAGTTAGTTGATAGTTTGTGCAAAAAATCTTTTCTAGTGTCAGCAATTCGGTTGTGCAGTCTAGCTATTTGCAGTCGGGTTTTATTCCGCCGTTTAGAGTCGAGTTTTTGACGGGAAAGTTTACGCTGTAATCTGCGAATTTTGCGATCTAACACTTTGTAGTCAGGGCTTACCGCTTTAGTCCCGTCACTCATTACAGCGAAGGTTTTAATGCCCAAATCAATGCCGACGCTGTGGTTCTTAGCTTCGACTTCTTCGGGATAATCCTCTACTACAAAGCTGATCAAATACCGATCTGCACAATCCTTGATTATAGTTAAAGAGCTTGGATGGTCTGGCAATTCCCTAGACCAAATCAGCTTAACTCTGCCAATCTTTGCAAGGTAAACATAATCATTCCTCAAGGAAAAACCGTTTGTGGTTAGTTTTGCGGATTGGCTGTTTGTCTTTTTTTTGAACTTTGGATAGCCGACTTTTTTGCCTTTACGTTTTCCTTTACAAGAATAAAAGAAATTCTTAAAAGCTGTTTCCAAATCAGAGACAGATTGTTGCAGGCAAATCGCCGACACTTCTCCCAACCATGCTCTCTCCTCAGTCTTTTTTGCCTGAGTTATTACAATTTTTTGCAGGTCTGCACAGCTAGGTTTTTTGGCAGAGTTTTTGCAAATTCTTAGGGCATCATTCCAGACTACTCTAGTACAACCAAACAATTTAGCTAAGCTAATTTTTTGTTCCGTACTAGGATAAAATCTGTATTGATACCGCGCTTTCATGCCTCTCTCTCCTGTGTTATTCGTATTATACTATACCACAACATCTGAGAAAATTAGGACAATTTAGAAATTAAAACCGTCCTATAAGGACGGGGCTTTAAACCCCGTTCTTTGGTAACATAGCCTCCAATGCCGTAGCACGGGCGAGGGCCCGACGCCATCGCGCTTAGCAAGCTAAAACTCCGGGACGCGATCGCTCCAATTTGTGCTTTTAACTTGTCTCCTGACGGAGTGGATCGCGTGGGCGATCGGGCAATTGCGATTTTATTCTATTGTCAATCAATTATATTTCTCAGTACAAAAACTTATTAACAAAAGGTTAAGAGGTTCACTTAAGATTAATGAATAGTTAAATAGTCGAAACAAGCGTTAATACCGCTCAAGTCAGTATAAAATAAAGTCAGGTGTAATTGCCAGGGCGCATTTATCTCGGTGATACTCAATCTTGCCTAATGCTTTAAGTGGTAAAATCCCATTTACTAGAGTCAGTTTTTTGTGTAATTTAAAATGCAGTTTGCCAGGGGGATGCAGGTCAAAGCACTCAGCAACTCACCTGCTGACCTTTGATAGCTGAGTGTCTGCTGGCAAATAGAACCCCAACAAAGCGTGCTGATAAATTTATGTTGAATACCTCCTGCGTAGAAAGACCAGTCCAACCCATCTCCCAGGCTGACCTAGGAGAACTTTGTTTAGACTCTACTCTCCAAAAATTGTCGCTTTACGATTTTCAGGTAGAAGCTACGGATTGGGGAATGCGAATTTCTCAGATGTTAGAAGCTAATCCGCTGTTACCGGGAGTCATTGTCACCCATCGAGGTGAATTTGCCGGTATGATTTCCCGGCGGAGATTTTTAGAATTTATCAGCCGTCCTTTTGGGCGAGAATTATTTTTAAAACGACCTGTGAGGGCTTTGTACCGATTTGCCGAAACTGAGAGTTTAATTTTTCCCAGCAATACTTTAATCGTGGATGCAGCCAGGAAGTCGCTGTTGCGATCGAAAGAACTGCTTTACGAACCGATTGTAGTTCAAGTGTCGCCTCAAACTTATAGTTTACTAGACGTGCACGAACTGTTAGTAGCCCAATCTAACATTCATGAACTAGCGACCAAATTGCTGAGGCAGCAAACTCAATCTCAACTAATTCAAACCGAAAAACTAGCCAGTTTGGGGCAGATGGTAGCTGGAGTCGCCCACGAAATTAGAAATCCCCTCACCTGCATCAGCGGAAATCTCGGCTTTTTGTCCAACTACTCGAAAGACATCATGGAGTTGCTGTCTGCTTACCAACACATTGTGGGTGACAGCGAAAAAATCGGCGCACTCAAAAAACACATAGAATTTGATTTTTTGCAAGAAGATTGGGGGGAAATTCTCAAAAGTATGAAAGTTTCATCACAGAGGCTGACCGAACTCGTCACCAGTCTGCACACCTTTTCTCACATGGACGAAACCCATTTGAAAGAAGCTAACATCCACGAATGTATTGACAGTACGCTGCTAATTATGAAAAACCGTCTGAAGTACGGGATAAAAGTAGTTAAAAGCTATGGTGATTTGCCTTTATTCAAGTGTTACTCTGGTCAGTTGAGTCAGGTATTTATGAATATCATCAGCAATGCGATCGACGCTTTGGAAGAGGAACAAGCAGAAAAAGGTTTTGTGCCTGTGATTACTATTGAAACCGAGGTAATAGACAGTTCTGACGGAGACTGCGTGAATTCGGAATTAATTCAAAATTATGTTATGGGCGATCGACAAAATGCAAAACAGCTATCATCCGCCAGCCAAAACGGCGACTTCTGCCCAGAAGCAGCGGAAAAAAATCAAAATAACGCTTGGATAGCCATCCGAATTGCCGATAACGGGCCGGGAATTCCGCCAGAAATTCAGCGGCGGATTTTTGAGACATTTTTCACCACCAAACCGGCCGGGAAAGGTACCGGTTTGGGGTTGGCAATTACCCATCAAATTGTTACAGAAAAGCATAAAGGCAAGTTAAATTTGCATTCTACGCCCGGTACTGGTACTGAATTTGAAATTTTGTTGCCATTGATTTGAAGGAATAAGTCATATCAAATCTATTAGCATCGGAATTATTCCTATCTCTCTTCTCGACCTCTGCGTGAATCAGCGTCAATCCCTTGTCATCTGCGGTCGAGAAATTCTCTTTTTTTAACCGCAGATGAGGGCAGATTAACACAGATTAACGCAGATGAATTAGATCGATTTCGGTTGCAGCATCGGTGATTGTTGACTGTTGACTGTTGACTGTTGACTACTGACTAATGACTACTGACTAATGACTACTGACTCTTTTTAAGCTCTTAGCTGAACAGGCATTACCAAGAATGTAGCATTAACTCCGCCCAAAGGCTGGAAAATTACGGGGGCTAAAGCACCGTTTAATTGCAGTTGAATTTCTGGGGATTGAGCAGTTTTCAAAATGTCAATTAAGTATTTCACGTTGAAAGCAATATCTATGCTATCTCCCGAAATCTGGGCCGGCATTGACTCTTTGCCGCAGCCGACATCTTTAGCATCTACAGACAAAGTAATTTCCTGACTCTCCTCGTCGATGCTGCATTTGAGAATATTGTTTTTTTGGTCTGCAAAAACGGCTATTCTTTCTACTGCTGCTAAGAACGATCGCCTTTCTAAGGTAATTTGCCGCTCAAAGGAGGGCGGAATCAACTGCCGATATGCGGGATATTGCCCTTCCAGTGTACGAGTGGTCAGCCGCTGGTCGGCCCATTCAAACACTACTTGACCGTGTTCAAAATGCAGGGTTACAGGTTCAGTCCACTGCCGCATCACCAACATTCTTTCTACTTCCCGCAATGCTTTAGCGGGGACTGTCACCTCAAATTCTTCTGCGGCTTCTTCGCCTTCAGCCTTTTCATTGGCAGTTTGAACTACTGCCAATCTGTGGCCGTCTGTAGCTGCAAATTCCAGGCAATCTTGCAATACCTTTAAATGCACGCCTGCAAGTACCTGTTTTGCCTCGTCGGGGCTAGTAGCAAATAAAGTTCCTTTGAGTCCTTCTATCAAGGCTTCCGGCGGCAATTTGAGGATTGTTCCGGCTTCGATTGCGGGCAATTCTGGGAATTCTTCCGGGCCCATGCCTCTAACTTGGTAGCTGCCAGAACTGCAAGTGAGATATGCTACGGTGTCCCCCGCTTCGTCTTCTAAAGTAATCTCTCCATCCGGGAGTCTCGAAACAATATCGTTAAGCAATTTAGCGGGTATTGTAAAACTGCCGCCGCCTGTTACTTCTGCTGCGAAGCTGGTACGAATGCCCAAACTGAGATCGAAAGCTGTCAAGCTAACCCGCTGATTTTCCTCATCCGCTACTAAGAGCACGTTGGCGAGTACCGGATGTGTCGGGCGGGAGGGAACGGCCCGACTTACCAACGAGAGGTTGGCGTTGAGGTCACTTTGGGTGCAAACCAATTTCATGGTAGGAAGGTTAATTAACCGGATTTGAAACAGAAACAAATCGTATCACAGAAAGCCGGCGGGTCGGTTTTTCTGTGTGTAGGGCTTAAGCATGGGGCTAGAAACCGGGTTTCTGAAGTCAGCGCGCGTCGCGAACTATGTGTGTAGGGTGTGTAGGGATCGCCAGTTTTTTTAATTTATTGAACTATTTTTGTATCGATCGCCCTGTGGAAACTGTGGAAAAAAAGGCTAACTGCTTGCTGGGCGTCACTTATAGGTAATAAATACCTGTGGAAAACTTGTGGAAAAGCTGGTGCGGTCGATCGCCCATTTTTGTGCAAAAACTGTTTCGGGCGATCGAGTAAAGTTTTCCACAAACGGAAGGCAACTTTTCCACAGGTTTTTCCACAGGCAAGATTGTCTATTATGGGGCATTGGGAATTGGGAATGGGAATTGTTGACTGTTGACTGTTGACTGTTAACTGTTGACTGTTGACTGTTGGCTGTTGACTGTTGACTGTTGACGGCGTTGAGTGATGACGGCGTTGAGTGATGACAACTGACAACCGACAACTGACAACTGACTTGTTCTCAAGTTTTGCGGCTGACAACGTTAATTCGATCGCTCAACTGACGCAAAGTTTGGGCCAAATTCGGGTCAGTGTTCCGCAACTGAGCAATTTTGTCACAACTGTAAAGCACAGTCGTGTGATCTTTGCCGCCGAACACTTCGCCAACTTTCGGCAAACTCAAACCAGTATGCTGCCGAATTAAATACATCCCTATTTGACGTGCCAGACTAATTTCTCGCCGACGGGAAATTCCTTTCAAATCTTCAACAGAAACATCAAACTCCTCAGCCACAACTGCAATTACTGCATCTGGCGTTGCCTCTACGCTTTCAGTTTGCGGATTCAAAACCGGGGCGATATTTTCCACGGTCATCGGCAAACCGGTAATTGAAAGATATGCTACCGCCCGAATCAAAGCACCTTCTAATTCCCGAACGTTGGAAGTGTAACTAGAAGCAATGTATTCAATCACATCTCGCGGCAACCGCATATTTTCATACTCAGCTTTTTTCTGCAAAATTGCCATCCGAGTTTCCAAGTCTGGCAATTGAATGTCGGCAATTAATCCCATGGAAAATCGGGAACACAAACGCTCTTGCAGGCGGGGAATTTGCTGCGGCGGGCGATCGGAAGCTAAAACTACTTGGTTTCCCGATTCGTGCAAGGTATTAAAAGTGTGAAAAAATTCTTCTTGAGTGTATTCTTTACCTTCAATAAATTGGATATCATCTATTAATAAAACATCGGCTGCCCGATAATGGTCGCGGAAAGTTTGCATACTGTCTTTGCGAATTGCGGCGATTAAATCGTTAGTAAATTTCTCAGTAGAAACGTAAAAAATCTTGGCGTTGGGGTCAATTTCCAAGCGATAATGACCGATCGCCTGCATCAAATGAGTTTTGCCCAAACCGACGCCACCGCACAAAAATAGGGGATTGAATTCTCGACCCGGAGACTCGGCTACCGCGAGGGAAGCCGCGTGAGCCATGCGGTTGTTGGAACCGACGACAAAGCGGGAAAATACGTATTTCGGGTTTAAATTGGCGGGTTTGGGAGGGTGAAGCGAGTGGGTTTCCGGGACATCGGCGGCGATGGGGGAGGGCCAAATCATGGCCGAGTCGCTGCTGCCGCCTGTTTCGTTTCCCCCGGCAATTGTCAAGTAAATGTCTACGGGATAGCCGAGAATTTCGTAGACTGCATCGGCAATAGTTTTGACGTAATATTTTTGCAACCAATTGCGAGCAAAGGGGTTGGGGGCGCTGACGATCAAACAGTTATTTTCGAGTTGTTCTGCCCTGGCAGTTTTGATCCACGTCTCAAAGCTAGGTCTGCTCAGTTGTACCTGGAGACGTTCAAGTATCTGATTCCACAGACTTTCTAGGGGAATGTCCACTGCTTACCTCTGCCGATCGGCATTCAAGATATTAATTCTACAGTCTAGAGAGTTTAGTCTTCAGATGCTAAAGTTTAAGGGAGTCTGCCGCAGGTTGCGGGGCGGGACGCCATCGCCCACAAATTTGGCGGCTCTGCAGTCCAAACCAGGTATCGGGGAGCTGCTCAGCAAATATTTAGATTTGGCAGGAAAGCCTTAAAACATGGCCATGAAGAGTTCTACTGGCAAATTTTGGAAGCAACCGGCAATTTACATATTGCTGCTGGTAACGGGAGCCGGGGCCGCCATGTTGGGCGATCGTCTAACGGTTTCTCAATTTCGTGCAAATTCTGGCGATTCTGGACAAACGACGCTGGAACCGAAATTGCAACTGCCTCCTAATACAAAGGATCAAGCTACCAAAGTCTTGCCGCCGGCTTCCTTGTCGGGCGACGCGGCTAATGTGAATTTTATTGTGGCTGCCGTGGCAAAAGTTGGCCCGGCAGTGGTTCGGATCGATGCTTCGCGCCGGGTGAAACCGGGAAATAGAGGGCTGTCGCCGGAAGATTTTTTTGGCATAGAACCGAATTCGGGCGGCCGGGGCGGGATCGAACGGGGCACTGGTTCGGGTTTTGTCATCGGTGCCGACGGCGTGATTCTCACTAACGCTCACGTTGTAGAGGGAGCCGATACGGTAAATGTAACTCTTAAGGACGGCCGTAGCTATCAGGGGCGGGTGTTGGGGGCGGATAAGGTGACGGATGTTGCTGTGGTGAAGATTGAGGCGAATAATGTGCCTGTGGTGGCGATCGGCAATTCGGATAAGCTGTTGCCTGGGGAATGGGCGATCGCGATCGGCAATCCTTTGGGTTTGGACAATTCCGTAACTGCGGGAATTATTAGCGCTACGGGGCGATCGAGCTCTGATGTGGGCGTACCCGACAAGCGGATCGGTTTTATTCAAACAGACGCTGCAATTAATCCGGGGAATTCCGGCGGCCCGCTGCTGAATGCTTCGGGCCAAGTTATTGGCATGAATACGGCGATTATTCAAGGTGCTCAAGGATTGGGGTTTGCGATTCCCATTCAGGCGGCCCAACAGGTGGCGAAGGAACTGATTACGACGGGGAAAGTCGAACACGCTTATTTGGGAATTGAAATGGCGACGCTGACTCCGGATGTTAAGGAGCAAATTAACAGCAACGCTAACAGCAGCCTGCGAGTTACAGTCGATCGGGGTGTGGCTATTGTTAGTGTTGTTCCTAATTCTCCGGCAGCAGCATCCGGTTTGCGGGCTGGAGATGTGATTCAAAAAATTAATAATCAGCCGATTATTCAGTCGGAAGCTGTTCAGGAGTTCGTGCAAAATGCTAAGGTGGGCGGTCTGTTGCAAATGGAAATCAACCGTAACGGGCAAATAGTTAATTTGACTGTTAAACCGGGGAGTTTGCCGGTTCAGAAAGTTGGATAAGAAGGAAAGCACGACACGGATTTGGACACGGATACACGGATTAATTATTGAGTGAGTAAGTTATATTTTGTTCCTCCATTCAACCGACAAAACTGTAACAACAAATAACCAATAACAGATAATCAATAACTATGGCAGAAATCTTACAAATCTCACAATTAGGAAATCCTGTGCTGCGCCGCCGATCGCAAGTTGTCGAGAATATTAAGGACGATCGCATTCAACAGTTGATTGACAGCTTAATCTCTACCGTACAACACGCGCACGGAGTGGGGATTGCCGCCCCTCAAGCGGCTCAGTCCGATCGTCTGTTCATCGTCGCATCCCGCCCCAACCTGCGGTATCCCCAAGCACCCAACATGGAACCCACAGCGATGATTAATCCCCGGATTGTGGCTGCATCAACAGAGACAGTCAAAGACTGGGAAGGCTGTTTGAGCATTCCGGGTATTCGGGGATTGGTGCCGAGAAGTAGGGCGATCGAGATAGAATACACCAGTAGAGACGGCAAACTCCACCGACAAGAATTGACAGACTTTGTGGCCCGAATTTTTCAACACGAACACGACCATTTAGATGGAATCGTGTTTTTAGACAGAGTGGAAAATACCCACGAACTAATCACAGAGGACGAGTACCAAAAGCAAATTGTCAACTTACTATAACACTTGATATAATTGCTAGTAGTAACGCCAGTGATGTTGTGAATAGGAGGGCGAATGTCTATCAATTTGGAAAAAGGCGGGAGAATCAATCTATCTAAAGAAGCACCCGGGCTGAAAAATGCCGGGATCGGTTTGGGATGGGATACCAATGCTACAGACACCGGCACAGCATTTGACTTAGATGCTTCCGTGTTTATGTTGGGGGCTACGGGCAAAATTCCCGGCGAAAAATACTTTGTTTTCTACAACAACAAGGAGTCGCCGGACACTTCTGTAATACATCTGGGAGATAGCAGAACCGGAGAAGGATTTGGCGATGATGAAACCGTTACAGTCGATTTAACCAAAGTCGATCCGGCGGTGGAAGAAATTGTGTTTGTGGTAACTATCCACGAAGCAGAATCGAGAAGGCAAAACTTCGGTCAAGTGCGGAATGCTTTTATCAGGATTTACGACACTACTACTAACACAGAGGTAACGAAGTACGATTTGGACGAGGATTTTTCTAGGGAGACAGCGGTAGAGTTTGGCAGACTTTACAAGAAAGACGGCGAGTGGAGGTTCCAAGCTGTAGGACAAGGCTACAATTCCGGCTTGCAAAGCTTTGTAGATAAGTATGCCGGATAAAAGGTCGATCGCTACTAGCTAAATAAATCGAGGGGAAATTCGGAAGCAGGAATGTTTCCCTCGATTTTAAGCAATCAGACTCATGAGGTGACAAACCAGATGGGAATTCAATTAAAGAAGGGCGAAAGATTTAATCTTTCTAAAACATCTCCAAGTTTAACCAAAGTTGCGATCGCGCTGGGTTGGGAAATAGCAACTGAACTAAATTTATCGAACTTAAACCAGCAAAGCTGCGATATCGATGCCTCGGTTTTTGCATTAGGTTCTGATGGCAAAATTCCCGATGAAAGATACTTTGTATTTTACAATAACTCGCAGTCGCCGGACGGATCGATCGCCCATTCGGGAGATAATCAAACCGGTCAAACTCAAGGGGATGACGAGACAATTGATGTAAACTTAGAAAAAGTAACGGCTGCTGTTGAGGAAATGGTTTTTGTGGTCACGATTCACGACGCACAAGCTAAACATCAAAATTTTAGCCAAATCAGAAATGCTTTTATCCGATTGTACGATCGCGAAACCGACAGCGAACTAGCGCGGTATGATTTAACCGAAGCTTTTTCTGAAGAAACAGCAGTCGAGTTTGGACGGTTGTATAAAAAAGATGCAGCTTGGAGATTTCAGGCCGTAGGACAAGGATATAAAGCAGGGTTGCAGAGTTTTGTTGATAAGTATCATTCTGAGATTCAACAGCAAGAAAAACCAGCAAAACGTACAGTAGAACTGCCTAAATTACCAGTTATTGAAGATAGCCACAAAAGTCAGAAAGCTATAGCATTAGACAAAAAGCTTGAGGAGAAAGCGCCGCACATTTTCAATCTAGCGAAGAAAGCCGATATCTCGCTCAAAAAGGCAAATCTCACCAATCACGATGCTCAAGTAGCGCTTTGCCTCGATATTTCTGGTTCCATGTCTTCCCTATACAGTTCAGGAAAAATTCAGCGTTTGGCAGAGAAGATTTTGGCTTTGGGATGTCGGTTTGATGACAACGCAGCGATCGACATATTTCTGTTTGGAGTCAACCCCCACAATCCCGGTGAAATGTCGATCGACAATTTCTCAAACTTCATCGACCATATACTCCAACAGTATCCTTTAGAAGGAGGTACTTACTACGGTAAAGTGATGAAGGAAATTAGAAAGTTCTATTTTCCTGACGCTCGCGGTAGCAGGCGCAACGCAGGTATTAAAGCCGATCGACCTGTCTACGTGATGTTTGTCACGGATGGAGAAACTGCGGACGAATCGGAAAGCAAGCAGCAGCTACAATGGTCGTCCTATGAGCCGATATTTTGGCAGTTTATGGCGATCGGCAAATCGCAGAAAGATGTCAAAAGCAAGGGAGTTCGCGGGTGGTTAGCAAGAGCCGTAGCGAGCGATTTTAGCTTTTTAGAGCAGCTTGACCAAATGGGCGATCGCTACCTAGACAACGCCGATTTCTTCAGTTTAGAAGACCCGGAACATATTGCCGATGAGGAATTATACGATTTGTTGACTGCCGAATATCCGCATTGGGTAAAATCAGCACGAATCAAAAATCTCTTACCCTAGAAACAGCTTTTGCAGGCAAACAAAATGCTAGCTTAGGGCAATCATTCAACTTCACCATAAACCTTAAAAAATCACAAAACTATGGCTATCAACTTGACAAAAGGACAATCGATCGTTCTCAGCAAAAGCGAATACGACTTGTCCAGACTGACAATGGGTTTGGGCTGGGATGTTGCCCAAGCTAAAAAAGGTCTTTTCGGCCGCAGCAGCGGTGCCAATTTTGACTTAGATTCCTACGCTCTGCTGCTGGGAGAAAATGGCAAAATAAAGAACTACAAAGAGGATGTAATTTATTACTCTCATTTGGAGTCAAAGGACAAAACAGTTGTTCACTCAGGCGACAATCTCACGGGGGAGGGAGAGGGAGACGACGAACAAATAGTGGTGAAACTGAGTTCTTTGCCAGCAGAATATCACAAAATTATTTTGGGCGTAAATATTTACGATGGAAAAGAGAGAAAACAGCATTTTGGCCTGGTAGAAAATGCTTTTGTGAGAGCTGTAGATGCCGCCGGGAAAGAAATCGCTCGCTATCGCTTGTCCAATGACCCATCTTATGAAGGAAAATTAAATATGTTGATGGGAGAAGTTTATCGAGAAGGCGGTGAGTGGAAATTTAAGGCTTTGGGAAATCCTTTGGCTGAAGATATGAACGGTGTTGTGGGTTCGTTTATGCGGTGATATCAAATCTGTTAAATTCAGGCTTGTAGGGGCGGGTTCACCAACAATATTAGCCAATAATTGACGATCTAAATAAACCCGCCCCCACCCAAAGGTAAATCGCAATGCACATTTTCTGCATAATTGTAGGGGCGGGTTCACCAACAATATTAGCCAATAATTGACGATCTAAATAAACCCGCCCCCACCCAAAGGTAAATCGCAATGCACATTTTTCGTATTTGATCGAAATCAAGGTTGATGTAGGTTATTTGTCGGGTGGGGGCGGGTTTATATAGATTGTTTGTGGGAATTAAATGTTATTGGTGAACCCGCCCCTACAAGAAATTACGAATCAATCTTTGACAGGCCGCATTGTCGGGAACATCACCGCATCTCGGATGCTTTGAGTATTAGTTAAAAGCATCACCAATCTGTCTACGCCGATACCCATTCCCGCACAATTAGGCATTCCCAAAGATAGCGCTTGAATAAAGTCTTCATCCATTGGATGCGCTTCGTCATCGCCTGCATTTTTCTGCGCCAACTGTTCCTCAAACCGCTTTCTTTGCTCTTTCGGATCGTTCAATTCTGAGAAGCCGTTCGAGTATTCTGTACCGTTGATAAAGAGCTCGAAACGTTCTACAAATCCCGGCTTGCTGCGATGTCCTTTTGCTAAGGGACTGACTTCGACAGGATAGTCGATGATGAATGTAGGTTGAATTAGTTTGGGAACAACTAATTTGTCAAAAACTGCATACAGCACGTAGCCTAAACTCTGTTGTTCTAACTTAGACAGGTGCAATTCTAGTTTGGTTGCAGAGGCGATCGCACTTTCCAAGTCCAAACTGTCAAAATCCAGCCCAAACTCGTCTCTGACAGCTTCTACCATCGTTTTCACTTGCCAGTGTTTGCCGCTGAAACCGGGATATTTTTCGCTGTAGTCGAACTTGCGTTCTAAACTAATCGTTTCCCCCTGATTTTCAATTTCTTTGACATCCCCAAATACCGCCGCAGCCGCGAAACACATCACGTCTTCGACAACTCCTAAAATGTCGAAAACATCGGCATAAGCTTGGTAAACTTCTAAAGAGGTAAACTCTGGATTGTGGGTGCTGTCAATGCCCTCATTTCTAAATGCTTTGCCTAGTTCAAATACTCGCTCGAAACCGCCGCAGATTGCTCTTTTTAAGAATAATTCTGGAGCAACTCGCAAATACAAATCCACCTCTAAAGCATTGTGGTGAGTGATGAATGGCTTAGCAGCAGCACCGCCGTAAATAGCTTGCAGTGTGGGCGTTTCTATTTCGTAAAAATTGGCTTGCCAGAGATAGGAACGGATGCTTTGAACGATGCGGCTGCGAAGCATAAAACGGTTGAGCGCATCTTGGTTGCTTGCCAAATCCATTTCGCGGTGACGGCGGCAAACTTCGGGGTCGTTAATTCCGTAATAAGAATCGGGAAATTGAATGGTAGCTTTTGATAAAAGCTTTAATTCCCTCACTAAAATAGAAAGTTCTCCCCTGGGGGTGCGGCAGCCGATACCTTCGACGCCGACAAAATCGCCGACATCGAGCAATTTTTTAATTTGTTCAAAGCTCAAACCAACTTCGCCGGTGACGATTGCTTTCTCGATTTTGAGTTGAATTTTGTCTGTGGCGTCTTTTAAATCGATGAAACCAATTTTGCCGCTGTCTCGCTTGGAAGTGATGCGGCCGGCTAATCGCAGGGAAATTTCTTCGGGGTCACTTTGTCCGTTTTCGAGTTCTTTTCCCGGCTGACTAAATATTTCGCGAACTTGCTTGGCTGTGTGCGATCGCGCGTAGGATTCACTGGGATACGGTTCTATGCCTTGCGATCGCAGTTCGTCTACTTTTTGACTGCGGACTTCGGCTTCACTGAGAGTCATTAGTTATTGCCTGATTAAAATTACAAATATCTGACATCTTGCACTATTCTGGCGATCGTGCGATCGGGCATTGCTCAAAGCAACGCCCCACAAGAAAATTCACTCTTTGTGGAACAGGCATCTTGCCTGTTCGCGATCGAGCTGCAAAATGTCAGAAACACCAAACTCTATCATAACTGGTCAACATAGACCAATTTGTCAGATAATCCAGACACACTGGCGATCGACAGATGCGGAAGGTCAGTAAGGTTTTAATCCTGACGGAAGTCTTCTATCCTCTCCATCCCTCCTACTCCCTCTCCCCAACAGTCAACAGTCAACAGTCAACAGACAACTATTGTTATCGACTGCACAAAGCGACCGAAACATTAAAAAATTAAGTTGTCTGTCGATCGCAACTGGTGAGATGATATGTAGTGCAGCCTCACGGCAGTTCCATAGAAACTGAACAGCAGAAACGCGAGCGATCGAACTCGGCTCATCGCACCTCTGTCAGAATCGACCACACACACTCTCTCTTAACGTATAAAAACCAGAATTATGGCTGTTGCAACCCAATCACTCGAAGAACTCTGCATCAACTCTATCCGCTTTTTGGCCATCGATGCGGTAGAAAAAGCAAAATCAGGACACCCGGGACTGCCGATGGGCGCTGCCCCTATGGCCTTCGTGCTGTGGGATCGGTTCATGCGGTTCAACCCCAAAAACCCCAAGTGGTTTAATCGCGATCGCTTCGTCCTCTCCGCCGGCCACGGCTGTATGCTACAGTACGCCCTCATGTACTTGACCGGCTACGATAGCGTCACCCTCGACGACATCAAGCAATTTCGTCAATGGGAATCCAAAACCCCTGGACACCCCGAAAACTTTGTCACCGAAGGCGTAGAAGTTACCACCGGCCCCCTCGGACAAGGAATTGCTAATGCCGTCGGTTTGGCAATGGCAGAAGCTCACCTCGCTGCTAAGTTTAACAAGCCCGACCACACCATTGTTGACCACTACACCTATGTCATCATGGGTGACGGCTGCCACATGGAAGGCGTTTCTGGCGAAGCTTGTTCTTTGGCCGGACACCTCGGACTCGGCAAATTAATTGCCTTGTACGATGACAATCACATTTCTATTGAAGGCGACACAAGCTTGGCCTTTACTGAAGATGTCGGCAAGCGTTTTGAAGCTTACAACTGGCACGTTATTACAGTAGACAATACCGCTCTAGACGAAGATACTAACCTAGAAGCAGTTCACAAAGCTATTGAAGAAGCCAAAAAAGTCACGGACAAACCGTCCATGATAAAAGTCCGTACCATCATTGGTTATGGTTCTCCAAACAAGCGCAATTCCTACAGCGCTCACGGTGCTGCTTTGGGTAGCGATGAAGTGCAAGCAACTCGCGATTTCTTGAAGTGGGAACACGCACCGTTTGAGATTCCTGATGATGCTTTGTCACACTTCCGCAAAGCAGTCGATCGCGGTGCTCAATCGGAGCAAGAATGGCAGAAAGCTTTTGATGCTTATAAAGCAGCATATCCTGCAGAAGCAGCAGAATATGAGCGCACAGTGGCCGGCAAACTTCCCGAAGGTTGGGATAAAGTTTTGCCGACATACAAGGCAGAAGATAAGGCCGATTCGACTCGGAATCATTCTGGAAAATGTTTGAATGCTTTGGCAGGTGTTCTACCTGAATTGATCGGCGGTTCCGCTGACTTGGCATCTTCAAACATGACTTTGCTCAAGGGTGAAAAAGACTTCCAAAAAGGTCAGTACGAAGGACGTAACCTGCGCTTTGGTGTGCGGGAACACGGCATGGGTGCGATCGCCAACGGTATGCTTTTGCACGGCGGTTTAATTCCTTACTGCGCCACTTTCTTGGTATTTGCTGACTATATGCGGGGAGCAATTCGCCTCTCTGCACTCTCGGAAGCTGGAGTTATTTACGTAATGACTCACGACTCCGTAGCCTTGGGCGAAGATGGCCCAACTCACCAACCCGTGGAAACCATCGCTTCTCTGCGAGTAATTCCCGATTTGTTGGTAATGCGCCCTGCGGATGGTAATGAAACATCCGGCGCTTACAAAGTGGCAGTTGAAAGCCGCACTCGCCCAACTTTAATGGCTTTGTCGCGCCAAAATCTGCCCAACTTGGCTGGAAGTTCGATCGAAGGAACCGCCAAAGGCGCTTACATTTTGTCTGACGACGGCGGCACTCCCGACATCATTTTAATCGGCACCGGCGGCGAAACCTACCTCTGCGTTGATGCCGCTGAAAAATTGCGCGCCGCAGGTAATAAAGTGCGCGTAGTTTCGATGCCTTGCTGGGAATTGTTCGACTTACAAGATGCCGCTTACCGCGAATCTGTACTGCCGAAAGCTGTTACTAAGCGGTTGGCCGTTGAAGCAGGTTGTAGCTTCGGCTGGGGACGTTATTTGGGTTCTGAAGGCGATAGCCTCAGTATTGACAGATTCGGCGCTTCTGCACCGGGCCCCGTTGCTTTAGAAAAGTTTGGCTACACCGTTGATAATGTGGTAGCTAAGGCTCAGGCGCTGTTGGGCTAATAGCAGCAGCATAATTTTTGGTGGGGCGGGCTTCAGGCTCGCCCCATTTTTTATAGCAGAAGGAAGTTCGGCAACGGATTCGCTTTCTTCCGATGTAGCAGATGTAACGGATGGATGGAAGAAGGCTTTAGTTATTTAGAAGATAAGGAAGAAGACAGGAAAAGCTAAAATCCTAAAATCTCAAATCGGCATATAGCAATCCTTGGAGGAGTCGTAAATTTTTTACCCCACCCCAACCCTCCCCTTAGCAAGGGGAGGGAGTAAGAAATTCACAAAGGAATTAGGATTGCTATATAGGCTTTCACTTCGTCATACCTCACATCTTGAACCATTGTCAGCAACAGGCTTTCCGGCCTGTTCCACAAGAAAATTCATCTCTTGTGGAACGGGCCGGAAAGCCTGTTCCTAAAAGGATTATTGAGAATGGTGCAACATATGAGTTATACCCAACCTAGAGCTCGCTACAGCTTGCGAATCATTGAGAATTGCTATATTAAGACTTACGGAAGAAAAACCAGTTTCTACAACAATATTCGGTTTGGCAACGAGGCATTGATGATGAAACCGGGTTTTTAGCCCCCCGTGCCTCCAGAACTTTATATTTCAGAGAGTTAAGATAAGTTATAAGTTATTACGTTAAATTACTCCTTCCCCATTTCCCATTCCGTTTATGATTTGGAACTTTTTAAATCACTTGTTATTCACAGGAAATTATATTCCTCACGGCCACTGTTACCTTTGGCAGCCAGAGCTAGTAGCACTCCACATAGTGTCAGACTCTATCATTGCCCTGGCTTACTATTCAATACCTCTTTCGCTAATTTATTATTTTATATTTCAGCGAAAAGACTTGCCCTTTCGCAATATCTTTTGGCTGTTTGCAGCCTTTATTATCTCCTGCGGCACTACTCATATAATGGATGTTTGGATGCTTTGGCATCCTGTTTATTGGGTTTCTGGCATTCTAAAAATTATTACCGCCACGATTTCTGCTTACAGCGCTTTTGCATTAATTCCTTTACTTCCTCAATCATTAACTCTCCTCAGCCCAACTCAATTAGGGATGATCGATCTAATACTGCAAAAAGAAATAATAGAACGCCGAGAAACGGAAGCTCGCTATCAAACTTTAACTGAAGCTTCGCCGGTAGGAATATTTTATGCAGATGCTGTAGGAGACTGCTTGTATGTCAACGAGCGCTGGTGTCAAATTTCGGGAATTACCTGTGATGAAGCTTTGGGCAAAGGGTGGTTGCAAGGCATTCATCCAGAGGACCGCGATCGGGTTTTTTCTGAATGGTATAGCGCCGCGCAGGAGAAATTGCCCTTTAAATCAGAGTACCGCTTTCAAGGCATTAATCACACTCAAATCAGTTGGGTGTTCGGTCAATCTGT
Organism: Microcoleus sp. N9_B4; assembly: GCF_036701635.1. NCBI lineage: Bacteria > Bacillati > Cyanobacteriota > Cyanophyceae > Oscillatoriales > Microcoleaceae > Microcoleus > Microcoleus sp. N9_B4. The sequence goes on from NZ_JAUBRC010000001.1 coordinate 31,041, forward strand.
CGGTCAAATCGGAGAAAATGGGGAGGTCAAAAGTTATGTGTGTACTATTACTGATATTACAGAACGCAAGCAGGTAGAAGATGAAAATCGACGGCTCAATGAAACTCTGGAGCATCGAGTTGCTGAGCGCACTGCTCAAATGGAAATTTCTAACCACCAATTGCAAAAAGAAATAGCCTACCGCGAAAAAATTGCTCTCACTTTGTTGGAATTGACGCAACTGCAAAATGCAATTCTTAATAGCGCTAACTACACAATTATTTCTACAGATACCGACGGTATAATTAAAACATTTAATCGTGCTGCTGAGAAACTTTTAGGTTATTCGCTAGAAGAAGTGGTGGGGAAAGTCACGCTAGCAATAATTCACGATCCTCGGGAGATAGCTAAAAGAGCTGAAGTTCTTTCTCATGAATTGGGAGTGAAAATAGAGCCGGGAATTCAAGTATTTTTTGCCTTCCCGTGCCGAGAAATCGCGGACGAAAATGAATGGACTTACATTCGCAAAGATGGTTCGCGGTTTCCGGTACTGCTGTCGGTGACTGCCTTATTTGATAGTAACGGAAATATTAACGGTTTTTTGGGTATCGGTCAGGATATTAGCGATCGCAAACAAGCTGAAAAAGAGCTGCGTGACCTCACAAATGCCATGCAAAATACGGTGGAAGGCATTTCGCTGCTTGATATTGAGGGACGCTACGTGAAGGTTAACCGAGCTTACGCTCATAAATGCGGTTACGAACCGGAACAAATGCTTGGCATGGAATGGCAGCTCACCGTACATCCGGGCGATGTTGAGATGATGCTCTCAGCTTATCAGGAAATGTTAATTTCTGGCAAAGTAGAAGTTGAAGCTAGGGGCGTTCGGAAAAATGGCTCGTTTTTTTATAAGCAATTAACAATGGTAAAAGCTTGCGACTCACAAGGGATATTTAACGGCCATCACTGTTTTATGAAAGATATCACTGAGCGAAAACTAACTGAAACTGCTTTGCAGGAAAGCGAATTCAAGTACAGGCAAATAGTTGAATTAGCAGAAGAAGGTATTTGGGTAATTGACAGAAATGGCCTCACGACTTACGTAAACCACGCAATGGCGCGAATGCTAGGTTATAGTGAATTAGAAATGTTCGGTCGGCCGCTTTTTGAGTTCATGGACGAACCGGAAAAAGAAAAAGCTCTCGATCATATCGAGCGGCGCAAGCAAGGTATTGGTGAACAACACGAATTTAAATTCAAAAGCAAGGACGGTAAAGATATTTGGACTGATATGTCTACCAGTCCAGTCATGGACTCCGAGGGTAATCTGCTGTCTTGTTGCGCCTTGGTTTACAACATTACAAGCCGCAAAGAAGCAGAGCAGCAACTGCTGCAACTGACAGAAGATTTGAAGCGTTCCAACGAGGAATTAGAACAATTTGCTTATGTGGCTTCCCACGATTTACAAGAACCACTCCGAGCCGTTACCAGTTACACTCAATTGCTTGCCCAGCGCTATCAAGGAAATTTGGACGATCGCGCAGATAAGTATATTAATTATATTGTCGATGGCGCCACCAGAATGCAGCAGTTAATTAACGATTTGTTGGCGTATTCGCGCCTGGGAACGAGGGGTCAGGAGTTTGACCAGGCGGACTGCAACGCTGTGGTTAAGCAAAGTATGTGCAATTTGCAAATTGCGATCGCCGAAACAAAAGCTGTAATCACCTGCGACGCGATGCCAACCGTGATGGCGGATGAATCTCAACTGGTGCAATTATTCCAAAATTTGATCGGCAACGGCATCAAATTTTGTCGCAAAGATATCCCTTTGATTCATATCGCTGCCCGCAGGAAAGAGAGCGAATGGGTGTTCAGTGTCCGCGATAACGGCATTGGCATCGATCCGCAGTATGCCGATCGCATTTTTATCATTTTTGGGCGCCTGCACTCCCGCCGCGAATATTCTGGTACTGGCATAGGTTTGGCGATGTGCAAGCGCATTGTTGAACGCCACGGCGGCCGCATTTGGGTGGAATCTCAGGAGGGAAAAGGAGCGACTTTTTACTTCACTATTCCTATAATTAGTACCTGAAGGCTCAAAATTCAATTTTGTTTTTATACTCAAAAGGATACGCCGATTATGAGCGATCGAAGCACTGTTAGGCCCATAGAGATTCTGCTGATTGAGGATTCTCCCAGCGATGCCGATTTGGCAAGAGAAGTCCTAGGTCAGGGTAAAATATTGAATAACTTACATTTTGTGGAGGATGGAGTCGAAGCAATCAAGTTTTTGCGCCGCAAAGAACCTTATCTCAGAGTACCCCGTCCCGATTTGATTTTGCTCGATTTGCATCTCCCGAAAAAAAGCGGTATTGAAGTGCTAGAAGAAATTAAAACCGACCCCAAGTTAAAATTAATTCCTGTAGTTATTCTCAGCACTTCAGCAGCTCCCGAAGATATTTTTAAGTCCTACTCGCTCCATGCCAACTGTTACATAACCAAGCCTGTAGACTTCGTAGAATTTACTAAAGTAGTCAGGTTAATTGAGGACTTCTGGCTGGCAGTCGTCAAACTTCCTCTAAATTAAACGAACAGATGCTTGGCTTATGAACGCTATAAAAGTTTTCAACCTATGGAAATTCGGCTGGTGGATCATTCGCTCAGGGATGCTGAATGGGCTTTATAAAATCTGGCGACAAGCAAATTATTAACAAGTCGCACAGTAGAAAATAGAGGATCACCAATAATTTTAGTGAATAAAGAAGGCTTGTTTGTTAACCTTCCAGTCCCGATTTAATTCTGCTTGACTTGATTTGGCATAAAAAATGGTTGGGAAATATTGATCTAAATTAACTCACCACTCAAGTTAAAAATGATTCCGGTGGTAATTATGACAACCTCAGTAGCCGATAAAGAGATGCTCCAGTTTTATGCCCTGTCAGCCCGTTGCTACATCACTAAGCCTATCCATTGGGAGCATCTCATATTTGTAAAAACACTTCTTCTGGCTTCTTCCTTCTGACTCTTTCTCCGCAGCAAGAGAGCCTCGCAGCAAGAGAGCCTCAAAACTCCAATTTTTAGCTTGCCTGCTTTCATTGAGATGCTCCCTATCCATTTTAGTCAAGTCGCTAAGCTTGTGAGATGGATTGAGGAGTGGTGGCTGGTGGTGGTGACAGTTCCCAAATAATAATTTTCAAGTTGAAAATGGCAAGGGAAAGCAAAAAAGTTTAACCTAAGATTGGTAGAGTAAAAATTTTACAGTCAAAAATGTCAAAGCTATGTGGATTAAGATTCTGTTAGTAGAAGACAATCCGGCTGATGCTGATTTGCTTGCAGAACTGTTAGAAGTATCTGTGGGAGTCCAGTGGGAACTGGTGTCTGTTGAGTTCCTGCATGAGGCGATCGCACAACTGTGTAAACAACCCTTTGATGTAGTTTTGCTCGACCTTTCTTTGCCCGACAGCCGCGGTTTGGAAACGCTAACTCGCCTGCGAGAAGTTGCTCCTGATGTGCCAATGGTGGTAATGACAGGCTTGGACGATGAGGCGATCGCCCTAGAAGCAGTTCGCTTGGGAGCTCAAGACTATATTGTTAAAGGTCAAATTACTACTCAATTATTAGTGCGGACGATCCGCTACGCGATCGAACGATCTCAAACATTTAAAATGCTGCGGGAAAGCGAGCGCCGCTTTCGGGCGATTTTTGACTCATCATTTCAGCTAACCAAGTTGTTGACGCCCGAAGGAATTGTGCTGGAAGTCAACGAGACAGCCCTCGATTTTGCCGGATTGCGATCGGAGGGTATTGTGGGCCGCCCGATTTGGGAAATGGCGATTTGGGCCCAGTCGCCACAGGTTTCCGAACAATTGCAATGCGCGATCGGCAAAGCAAGTCGCGGCGAGTTTTTCCGCAGCGAAATCGACTTGTTAGGCAAAAGTGGCCAAATTATGACAGTTGATTTCTCACTGAAACCTGTTAAAAATGAGACAGGACAAATTTTGCTGCTGATAGCGGAAGCCCGTGACATTAGCGATCGTAAACGAGCAGAAGCGGAAATTCTCAAAGCCCTCGCACGAGAAAAGGAGCTTTCAGAACTGCGAGCTAAATTTGTCACAATGGTTTCTCACGAGTTCCGCACACCTTTGACAACCATCCAATTTTCCGCTGGATTGCTGCAAGATTACAGTTCTCAGTGGCCCCAAGATAAAAAATCTACACATTTTGTGCGGATTCAATTAGCAATTAAACGCATGACAGAGTTATTAGAAGATATCCTCGTAATTGGCAAAATAGAAGCCAATACCTTGCAGTTTCAACCGGTTTCCTTAAACCTTGAAAAATTTTGCCGTCAACTGGTAGAAGAGCAGCAGCTCAACGACAGTAACCAACACCCGATCGCCTTTCAACATGAAGGCGGCAACTGCGAGGCTCAAATGGATGAAAAACTGCTGCAGCAAATTTTGGGAAATGTCCTCTCAAATGCCATCAAATATTCCCCCGTCGGCAGTACAGTTTCCTTGCACCTAAACTGTCAAAACAAAGAAGCTGTGTTCCAAGTTCAAGACCAGGGCATCGGCATTCCCCAAGCCGATCGAGAGCGGATATTAGAAACTTTTTACCGCTCTCCAAATGTCGGCACCATTTCGGGAACAGGTCTCGGTTTAGCAATTGTGAAGAGGGCTGTGGAACTTCACGGTGGCCAACTGGCACTCGACAGTCAAGAAGGAAAAGGCACAACTTTCACTATTACCTTGCCTTTAATTTGCGCTCCCTGTCCATAACAAGTGAATTATCAACTATACATATCCGCTGCTTAACCCTCACTTAAGCGCCTTAAAAAGAAATTTATCAAGTGTATGAGCCCAGGATTTTTCCAACAACCTACTAACTCAAAGGAGGTATCACCGTGACTAAGATTTTGGTAATAGAAGACGAAGAATCGATTAGAGAAAATATTTTAGAGTTGCTGGAAGCCGAGAATTTTGAAGGAATGGGAGCGATTAACGGCCAAGTCGGCATCAAATTGGCGATCGAACAAATCCCTGATTTAATTTTGTGCGACATGATGATGCCGGAAGTAGACGGTCACGGCGTCCTCAAAGCTTTGCGCTCGGAACCCTTGACTGCCACAATTCCGTTTATTTTCCTCACTGCCAAAGCCGATAAAGTTGACATTCGCACGGGCATGGAACTGGGAGCGGACGATTACATTACTAAGCCTTGTACGCCGCAAGAACTGCTAAAAGCGATTGCTATTCGACTTGAAAAACAAAAAACAATTAGTCGGCACTCTCAAAAGACGCTAGACGAATTACGCACTAATATTAGTATGTCGCTTCCCCACGAATTGCGGACTCCTTTGAATGCAATTCTGGGTTTTTCTGAGCTGATTCTGTCAGAATATCAGGTCTTAGAGGAATCAGATATCTTAGAGATGATCGGTCAAATTCAAACTTCCGGTCATCGCTTGTATCGACTTATTCAGAACTTTTTGCTGTATGCAGAACTGGAGATAGCAGCCACAAATCCCGAACTGCTAAAGGAAATGCGTAATAGCGAATTTAGCTGTGTAAAATCTTTGCTGAGTCAAAAAGCGCGGCAGCAAGCAAAACACGCGAATAGAACAGACGATTTACAATTAAACTTGCAAGATGCGTCGGTAGCTATGGATTCTGTCAGACTCGCAAAAATTGTTGAAGAACTATTGGACAATGCCTTCAAATTTTCATTAGAAGGAACGCCAGTTTTATTAAGCACTTTCGTCGAAAATCAGACTTTTATTCTGTCTGTCAAAGACCAAGGCCGCGGCATGACTGCCGATCAGATTGCACAGCTAGAAGCTTACAGGCAGTTCGATCGCAAACTGTACCAACAAGCAGGTTTGGGATTGGGGCTGGCTATTGTTCAACGCCTTGTAGAATTGCACGGAGGAGAATTTAAAATAGAAAGTTTACCGCCGCAGCAAGCAACAATAGTTTGCGTTTCTCTGCCTGTCTAAACAATGATTATTCCAGTTTCAAAAAAGAATATAACGGTAGGCAAACTCCCAACCATTATCGAATAAATCATTCCCAATTATAAAATCTAAAATTTAAAATTGTATTATGGAGGAACGATCGCTCCTTTCGCACACCGCTGCATATAAATTTGAGCTACCTTATCATTAGGGTTGATTTCCAAGCAGGCCGAAAACCATCTTTTAGCTTCGACACACTGATCACTATTGTAGAGTACCAAAGCTTGCTCAAAGATTGTCTTAGTCTCTAACTTTTTCTGTCGTAACTCTGGCGGATCGGCCGCAAATACTTCATAAACTGTTACCATTCGCGATTTGCCTTTAACTGCTACGCGATCGATCAACCTAAAATCATAAATATCGTTCAACTGTATAAAAGTATGGTGAGTAATTAACATCGAAACTCCATACTCTTTTGTCAAATTTTCCACGCGGGAGGCTAAGTTTACCGCATCGCTAATCACCGTGCTGTCCATCCGACTTTGACCGCCAACCGTGCCTAACATCAAAGAACCCGTATTGATTCCAATGCCAATTTGCAGCGGCGGGCAATCGGGTCGAGTGCGACTAATATTATACTCCTTAAGCTGTTCTAGCATTGCAATTCCAGCTTTCACAGCATCATCCGCACTGCCATCAAACAGCGCCATAATCGCATCGCCCATGTATTTATCAATAAAACCAAAATTATTAGTAATTGCCGGTTCCATTCGCGACAAATAACCATTGATAAATTTAAAATTTTCTTCGGGATTCATCCTTTCTGAAAGAGAAGTGAAATCGCGGATATCTGAAAATAGCACCGACATTTCTTTCTGTACCTGATCGCCTAATTTGACTTCCAGAATACTTTCATATCCCAGAAAGTGGAGAAATTCGTGCGGCACAAACCGCCCGTAAGCATCTGTTAATTTTTCTTCCGCTGCTAAAGCTTTTTGTAACTCGTCTGTGAATTGGCGGCGCTCGGTTTCTACCTCTAGACGTTCCGTGATGTCTTGAAAAGCCGTGATCGCGTAAACTATGTTTTTCCGTTCGTCGTAGATTGGAGTCGCCCAAACCTCGATCGGCACAATCCGATCCGACCCATGAATTTCTAGATCGTCCATACGCACAAATTCTCCCCGCAACGCCCGAACAATCGGTTGGCTATCCCTCGGATACAATTGATTAGTTCCAGCGTCATAAAAATGATAAGCTTCAGGGAATTGCTCAGTACCCCCATCAAAAATTAAACCTTCGGCTAGTATCCTTTCGCCCCAAGAATTCATGTAAAAAGGTTTCCCCTTACCATCGACAACAAATATTCCCACTGGCATCGCTTCCAGGAATTGAGTCAATCGGCTTTCGTTTTCTGACAGTGCCTCATTTAACTTTTCTTCGGCTGCCAAAGCTTTTTCTAAATCATTAGTAAACCTGATTCGTTCTACTTCCACCTGTCTTTGCAAACTAATATCTTTAGCAAAACCCTGATAGTAAAGCACTTCACCGTTAGCATCATAAACTGTGCGCGCATACTCAGAAATCCAGATAATGCTGCCATCTCGACAGTAAACCTGAGACTCAAACTCACCCAGAGTACCGTACTGTTTCATCAGCGCCAGAAACTCTTGACGGCGGTTCGGTTCCACGTACAATTGCTGCTGAATATCATTAATACTTTCTATCAATTCTGACGCGGAATCGTAGCCGTAAATTTCCGCCAGAGCAGGATTCGCACTGATAAAATTTCCGTCTGGCGTCGTCTGAAAAATACCTTCTAGAGCATTTTCAAATATCCCGCGATACTTCTCTTCAGCTTGAATTAGCGCCGCTACAGCTTCCTTACGTTCAGTTATGTCACTAAAAGCAATAATCGCATAGGAAATGTCGCCTGTAGAATCATAAATTGGAGTTGCCCAACTCTCTACAGGAATGATCTTATTAGCTGTACGAATTTCTACATCCTCAGTCCGCACATTTTCGCCCCGAAGTGCCCGCATAATTGGCAATTCTTCCACGGGGCATCTCTGATTAGTTCCGGTTTTATAGAATTGATAAATTGCGGCTTTTTGCTCTGAATTAATATGCGGCACAGTGCCTTTGCCAAATACATCCCGTGCCTTCTGATTAGCGTAGAAAGATTGGCCGTTTGCATCCAGTACACACACGCCCAATGGCATAGCTTCTAGATATTGTGTCAAGCGACTTTCGTTTTCATGGAGTTTGGCAATCAGCATTGCCTGCTTGCGGTTTAATTTTACCAACTCCTGATTCATTTCCTGAAGTTCTCTTTGTTTTTCAGCTAATTGTTTATCTTGAAAATATCTATATATTGCCTCAGTGACAGTTAATTTTAAGTCATCACATTGCCAAGGTTTAGGTATATATCGGTACAATTTAGCATAGTTAATAGCATTGGCTACCGCCTCCAAATCGGCCTGCCCCGTCAGCATAATCTTGAGACAGTTCGGCGAGATAGCATGAACGCTCCTTAATAGTTCATCTCCTTTCATACTAGGCATGATATGATCCGAAATAACCAAAGGAACTTCATACTGTTCTGCTAAAAGTTCTGACAGCAACTCTAAAGCTTCTTCGCCACTTTGGGCCGTTTCAATTAAATATTTATCTTCAAAGGCTTTTAGCAGGTCTATTTCCAGACTATCGAGTATAGTCTGCTCATCATCGACACAAATAATGACTGGTTTTTTCATAAATTTGCTAGACCAGACTTAATCGCTTCAATTAATTCTTGATTTTGCCAAGGTTTTTCTATGAAAGCATGAAGATTTGCTTGAGTTTTTGTGCGTTCGATTGCCTCTTTGTCTGCTTGGCCAGTCAGCATCACTGTCACAATTTGCGGATATTTTTGATGAATTTGAATCAGCAACTCATCTCCTTTCATTCCGGGCATCAACCAATCAGAGACAATTACTAAAATGTTAACCTCAGCTTCACATAGCTCTTCAATAATTTCCAGGGCTTCGGCAGCACTTTCAGCAAATTCGCAAAGATATTTACCGTTAAATGCCTGTTGCAGTTCAATTTCCAGACTTTCCAACACTCCTACTTCATCGTCCACACACAAAATTGCTGATTTAGACATCGCTAGTTTCCTTCTTTAGTGTGGCAGGGTGAACCCCCATGGGCAGCACACCGTTTTCCAAATTCTACATTCTGCGCGGGTAGACTGCAAATTTTCGCCTCAGACTTCAGTCTCCGGCATTTTACCTACTCAGTTAAATTAATCGGCAAAGACACGGTAAATTCTGTTGTACCGGGCATCGACTCCACATCAATTTTACCCTGATGTTTTTCAATTATTTTTTTGACAATATCCAATCCTAACCCGCTGCCTTCTCCCGCAGGTTTAGTAGTAAAAAAAGGCTCAAAAATTTTCGGAATAATCTCTGGTTGAATCCCCTTACCGCTGTCAATAATTTTTACCAAGACGTTGGTATCTTGTTGTACCGCGTCAATTCTTAAAGTTCCTTGATTGTCCATGGCTTGTAAGGAATTGTGAATTAAATTTGTCCAAACTTGATTGAGTTCGTCGGGATAACACAGTACCGCAGGCAATTGATCTTGATAGTTTCTGACAACTTCCACACCCTGCTTAATCTGGTTCTGATAAAGAGTTAATACAGTTTCAATTCCCTCGGTAATATTCACCTCTGTTTTTTCTCCGTTTACATCGTAACGCGCGTAATTTTTCAGAGCAAAGACGACTTTTGCAGCGCGTTCAGTAGCGGTAGCGATGGTTCGGGCGCTTCTGTGAATGCTAGCAAAGTCGTAGGCTGTTTTTATAATATTTTCGCTGTCAGGATCTTTGAGCAGCGGCAAGAATTCTTGCAGATTTCCTTGCAATCCGATATTGACTAAAATGCTAGCAAGGCTGTCAACATTGTCAATTCCTTCGGACTTTAGTTGCTGCTTCAGCCCTTTTTTAAATTCCCGTTTTTCTCGCGTAGATAAAGAGTAATTTTGTTGAGTAGAACTGTACATCAAACGCAAGAAATCGTGCTGGCGTTCTGCTGACAGTTCTTTAAAAAAAACTGGCAAACTTTCGAGATTGTTATCTAAAAAGCTGGTAATATTTCCAATAGACGACCGAATCGCCCCCAACGGCGTATTAATTTCGTGAGCAATGCCCGCAATCAGTTGCCCTAATGCCGCCATTTTTTCCGATTGCACTAATTGATTCTGAGTAGCTTGCAGTTGGTCTAAAGTAACTGTAAGTTGATTGTTTTTCTGTTGGAGTTTTTTTCGCAAGTGGCATATTGCTAAATGGGTTTCTACCCTCACTAGAACCTCTTCCACCTGAAAGGGCTTGGTAATATAATCTACCCCGCCCACAGCAAAGGCTTTGACCTTATCAAGTACGTCATTAATCGCACTAATAAAAATCACCGGGATGTCGCAAGTTCGTTCATCAGCTTTGATTTTTTCGCAAACTTCATATCCATTCATTTCGGGCATCATAATATCCAGCAAAATCAAATCAGGAGGCATACCTTTTGCCGCCGAAAGCGCTAACTCGCCGCTAGGTACCGGGCGCACTTTATAGCCCTTGCTATTCAAAATTCCGGCTAGCAGCCGCAAATTAGCTGGGGTGTCGTCAACTACTAAAATATTACCGCGATCGGTGCTAAGAATGTCGTTATTCATGTGATATTGCTTGAGATATTAACTTTAAAACTTTGTCGTACTCAAAATTTTCTATACAAGTTGCGATCGCACCTGCCGTTACTGCATCCTTTAATCGAATTTGCTCTATCAAGGTATCAATTAAATCCATATCTGCATTCAGTATTGCTAGCTTTAAATCAGCTACCACTGAATCAGGCAATTTTACGAAATTAGCCGCACTCATAGCGCGATCGACCTCTTTGATTGGCGATAAATTAGTTTGACCCGGATCTTCATAAATATAGCGCACTCCGATATGTTTGTGCATAGCATCAAAAATATCGGCTTCCCGGAAAGGCTTCCTCATAAAAGCATCGCAGCCCGCCGATAAAATAATTGCCCGTTCTTCCTCCAAAACGCTCGCTGTCAGCGCAATAATCGCAGTAGCTTGACCTTTAATAGTACCTTTAATGTATTGCGTAGCTTCGTAGCCGTCCATTACAGGCATTCTCATGTCCATCCAAATTAGATGTGGTTCCCAACTATCCCAAATCTCAATAGCTTCTTGACCGTTAGTAGCTTCTTTTAGTTCAAAACCCAGAGGAGAGAGAATTTTAATTAACAGTTGGCGGTTGAGCGGTTTATCGTCTACTATCAAAATTCGATAGGTGTGTTGACTGGGAACCAGGGCGATAACATTCCGGCTCGGTTTAGGGCTTTCAATCTCAGCCGCATCGACCGCAATAACTTGAATGTCAAACTTAAAATTAGTTCCCTTACCAACAGCAGAAGAGACGCTCATTTCGCCGCCCATTAATTCCACAAATTTGCGACTGATTGGCAATCCCAAGCCGGTACCTTCTTGCGAATCTTTGCCTGTCTTGGTTTGCACGAAAGGTTCAAAAAGATCCTCTAATTCATTGGTAGCAATACCGGGCCCAGTATCCTCGACTTCAAAATGAAGGAAGAAGGAAGAGGTAGAAGCTGAATCGTCATTTGGCGTGGCAATGATCTGGTTGTGCGACTGACTGACTTGAGATATTTTAAGACCATTAATGGCGGAAATTTCTGTGTTTGTTGATTCTTGCGAGTGCTCAAAATTTCCCCCTTCTGCCTGCTGATTTCTGCCTAATGACTGCTTGCTAACTCTGACCGCCACACCGCCCTCATGGGTAAACTTAAGAGAGTTATTGAGCAAATTAATTAAGATTTGTCGCAACTTTAACTCGTCAGCTTCTATGTATTGTGGCACATCGGGACTGCGGTCAAAAACCAACTGTAAGTGCTTGTCATCTGCTTTGAGTTGAAATATATCTTCCAAGTCATTTAGCAGGCGATAGAGGTCTATTTTATGGAGATTGAGGGTGGTGCGGCCCGATTCAATTTTAGATAAATCCAGCACGTTATTAATCAGGGTAAGGAGATGTTCTCCGCTGCTCCTAATTATGCTAATATTTTCTTGATTTTCTGGAGATAGAGTTTGGCTGCGAGTCATCAGTTGGGAAAAGCCGAGAATTGCATTGAGAGGCGATCGCAATTCGTGGCTCATATTAGCAAGGAAAGTGCTTTTAGCTTGATTCGCTACTTCCGCTTTGTCTTTAGCTATAGCCAATTCTGCCGTCCGCTCTTGCACTCGCTGTTCTAAAGTTTCAAAAGATTGTTGCAGTTGTTGAGCCATGCTGTTAAATGACTTGGCTAATTCCCCCAATTCGTCAGAACGTTCGCTTTCTACTGTTTTGTCCCATTCACCTTTAGCAATATTTTTGGCTGCTGTATTTAAGCTCAAAATAGGATTTGTCACCCACTGAGAAGTCAGAATGCCGATCGCCACAGCTACTCCTAAAGCTGCGAAACAAAGCAAAACCGCTGTGCGGGTATTGGCATCGATTTCTTTGGTAAAATCTGCTTCGGGAACAACTACGACAATCAGCCAGTCTAAACCTTTGCCGTCTTGGAACGGCAAGACTTTTAAAAATTGTCGCTTGTCATCTATTTCAAAGCTCAATAACTCGGATTTTTTAATTTGGTCTAATTTTTTAAACTTGGCAGTCAAATATTTAGCTGTCGAGCGAGTCAAAGGGTTGCTGCTTTCTTCTACTTTAAACAATTGTCTTTCATTACCTTTAGTGCGAAACGGTTTTTCTCTGGTGGAAGTGGCTAACAAAGTACCCTGGCGATCTATAATAAATGTTTGACCGGATTTGCCAACTTTTAGACTGTGGAGAAATCTCCCAAGATGGTCGAGACGCAATGCTGTAAATAAGACTCCTTCTAGCTGATTTTTTTCGCTGTATACGGGTTGGATAGCGCTGATAATTAAGGTCGGCTCTAGCAAGGAAACATAAACCGAACTCCAAGTAGCTTTTCCGATTTTTACGGCTTTTTTGTACGCAGGATGTTGCCGATTATCATAGTTTTTTACAAGGGTGATAAATGTAGTGCGATCGCCTCGCTCGTTCGTATTGTAAGAATTAAAATTTAACCCAGTAGATGTTTCTATCACATTCATCATTCGGGAGCCGTTAGACAGTTGTTCACCGGATCTATAATCTCCCTTATTGTTGCCAACGGAGGTAAAATTGATATATGGATATAATTGTACTTGCCGCCAAAGATATTTCTCCCAAGCTGATAAGTTTTCCATCTTTAACAAGCCGAGCTTGACAGCATCCAGCTTGGTTTGATTGATTTGATGGGGAGTTGTCAGGTAAACTTGCAGGTTTTGCTCGATACGCAAACTCACTTCGCTCATTAACTGACTGGCAAGGTTATTAACTGCTTTTTGTCCGTTTCTAAAAGACAGATATCCTACAAGTCCCACGGCTCCCACGATTTGCAATACAAATGGAACTATGAGAACAGTTCGCAGCGGTAATTTGTCTAAAATTTTAGAAACCATAAGATTGAGGGGTTTGGTGAACTTAGTCTAGAACCGTATTTGCACAACCTGTCTTAACTGCAGCACCATTTATTTAGTGCCGATTAGCTAGGGGGAATTGATGCGGGCTATTTTAGCTGTGGTAGATGCTCGACCCCGATCGAATCTGAACCTAATGTTTACTCGATTAAAATCTCTTATTTTACCCATTGTCGTATTATTGTTACCATTTAGCTAAAAGTTGCAGTCTCTGGCTGCGAGAACAGCCTGATATCCGATCGCGCGGGCGAGTTTAACCCGCATGGGTCAAGCGGTTTGGAGGCCGGCCAGGAAATTTGCGATCGGCACTCGCCATTTTCCGCAAGACGTGTTATACTTCAGAAAGTCGAGGGCACGTAGCTCAGTGGATAGAGCATCAGGTTCCGGTCCTGAGGGTCGGGGGTTCAAATCCCTCCGTGCTCACTTAAATTTATAAAATGACTGATTTTGAGAGACCGGGGACAAATTTTTGTCCTCGGTCTCAATTATTTTGATTTAAGCGTCAGTGTCAAAAATCGAATCGCCGCTGTAGTCGGAGGTTGCGGACTGATTGCGCCCCTGTTGCTTGGCACGGTACAGTGAACGATCGGCGATCGCAATCAAGTCAGCCGATGATAGTTCCGAAATCGGAATCAAGTTGGCGATACCCATACTAACAGTAACTACATCGCTCACATCAGAGGTTTTGTGAGGAATATGTAAAGCTTTAATAGCAGCGTGAATCCGTTGGGCCACCGAACTCGCTCCTTCAAGATCTGTATTAGGCAAAATGATGCCAAATTCTTCTCCGCCGTAACGCGCCACCAAATCCGCCGGACGGTACACCACCTCTTGCACCGTTTGAGCAAGTTTGAACAGACAATCATCCCCCATTTGATGACCGTAGCAATCATTATAGCGTTTGAAATAATCCACATCAAACAACAAAAGAGAAATAGGTTTTTGTTCCCGGTATAGCCGCTGCCATTCATGCTCTAAGCGGTCATTAAAACAGCGGCGATTAGCAATTTGAGTCAACCCATCAATATTTACCACTTGTTCTAAGAGGTGAGTAGCGCGGGCTAGCTCTTCGTTAGAGAGTGCAAGTTGTTGATTAATTTCTCTCATTCGCGCTTGGGCCTGCTGCCTTTCTGCCAATTCCTTCTGCAACTTCTGAAAAATATCCGCTTGTTTAATGGCGATCGCTAACTGATTAGCAATCTGTTTAACAAGGTCAACTTCAAATTCTTCCCATTGCCGAGGAGCAGAACATTGATGAATACATAACAACCCCCACAAATCTTGTCCATTGAGCAACGGCGCAACTAAATTAGCCCGAACCGGAAATTGTTTCCCAAGAGCGCGGTAACAGTGTTGAAGGTCAATATTATTGATATCTTCTACTACCTGCATTCTCTCTTCTTGATATGAATCAGGATATTGTCCACCACCACAGTGGTGGTTAAATTGATTTCTGCTTACCAATTTACATCCTTCGCCTACGGATTCTGAAACAAACTCACCATATCCAAATTTACTGTCAGGATCGAACTTAAATATGCCGACGCGCTCGGCATCAAGAAACAAGCGAATCTCCTGCGAAGCAATCTCAAAAATTGTAGACAAATCAAGAGATTGACGGATGTGTTGAGTAATTTCTTGAAGTAATATAGCCTTGTCGTACTGTTTCCGCAGAGCGATTTCTGCTTGCTTTTGGGCGAGAATAGCTGCCTCTGCTGCTTTTTTGGCTTTAATAATTTCACCTTCGTATAGGATACGCTGGCGGATACAGATCAAGATGCAATTGTTGATGAAGTTTCCTCCCTGATTCCGACGCACAGCGTTGATCAGCATAGGTATATCACTACCCTGCTTTGACCTTAATGAAAAGTAAATTTCCTCTACTTTACCGTGGAGCTTCAACAGGGGGAAGAAATGGGTTTGATAGAAAATCCGGCTGGCCATTGGCAGAATGAATTCCATTTTCTGTCCCCGCAGTTCATCGGTTTCGTATCCGAGTAATTGCAGTAATGTGGCGTTGACCATTACGATCGTACCCTCGTCAGCAAACGAGAGGAATCCACAGGGTGACGTGTTGAGTAGTTCGTTTATCTGGTAGGTCATGTTTGCCATACAAATCAAGTAGTATGAGGTAAACTCAAATACTCCTTAATCATCTCGATCGTCTCTTGTGGATGACTCAGGTGCGGGCAATGTCCCGTAGCTTTCATCAGCCGTAGCGTACTTTTAGGTAGGTGGCGGTGGAGGTAATGCCCTACCTCAGTGGGAGCAATCACGTCATCAGCGCATTGCAATATCAGTGAAGGTACTGAGGCATTCGGTAAATCACTGCGATTGTCAGAGTAAAAAGTCACCTCGGCAAAGCGACTTGCCACCACCGGATCGGTGGAACAAAAACTTGCCTCAAGTTCCTCACTTAACTCTGGACGATCCTGATTCTGCATCACCATTGGCGCCAGAAAGCTTGCCCAACCAATGTAATTTTTCTCCATGATATCGAGGAGATCCTCAATATCTTTGCGCTCAAACCCTCCGTAATAATTTGGTAAATCATTGATGTAGCAAGGTGAAGGCCCTAGGAGAATCAGGCTATTAAAGTAATTAGGAGCTTGAATTGAGCACAGAAGGCCGATCATACTGCTGACAGAATGACCTACAAAAATCACATCCCTTAACGCCAATTCTTCACAGATGTCGAGGACATCTTGAACATACCCATGGAGGTCGCTGTAACGTTCATAACTGTAGGCACTAATATCAGACTTTCCAGAACCTACATAATCAAATAGGATAATTTTGTAGTCCTTCTCGAATGCCCTTGTTACGAAACGCCACATATTTTGATCGCACCCAAATCCATGAGCAAACATCATGGTCTGGGTGCCTTGTCCAAACACTTTTATATTATTACGTAAGAAAATTTTTTTAGTCATTTGAGCGACACGAGCATTAAATTAATTATAAGACTTTTGTGCGCTTTCATGAGCGAGGATTGCTGATCCCACATAGTGGTAGACAACAATTCAGGATGTGGGATTAATTGAGTGGCAACCTCAGCACTGACAGGCTGGCTAAACATATAACCCTGCCCGATTTCACACGCGATCGCTTTTAACTATTGCCCTTGCGCTGGGGTTCCAATTCCTTCGGAAATTGCGATCGGATTTAAGCCATCTGGGATTACAACTATGGGTTTGGCAATTCCGCGATAGAGCGGATCGCTGGCTAAATCACTCGCGCACAATGAGGGATCAATTTTGAGCGACTTTACCGGAAAATTTTTCAGGTAGTTAAAAGCAGCATAGCCACTCCCAAAATCATCGACAAAAATCCAAATACCACGCTTCGATCATTGGCTCAAAAGATTGTAGGTAATGTCAACATTAAGCATCATGACAGTTTCCGTTATCTGTAGCTATAGATATTTTGGCTTCATCTCGGTGCGCTCAACAATGCGATCGCTCTTAGCGATTAAAGTCGGCTGGGTGAGTTGACGTGCCGACAGATTCACCGCGATATTAGGCAGAATTAGTCGGGCTGCTAGCCACTGCTGATATTGCCCACAAGCTTGCTCTAAAATCAATTTGCTCTTCGGGCAAAATCAATCCAGTTTTTTCGGCAATGGGAATACATCGATAGCGATGAATCCAACCTAGTTCAGGAGAAGGCTCTCCTACTATAACTTTAACACCAGCAAGGCTACCTGTTTGCCAATTGAGCTGAGGTTGATCATACAGCAAGCATTCGCCTTCCCAGCACAATTCAAGAGATTTGCGATCGCCAGGGTATTGGATTTGACCCAAGGTATTGTTGCTGTATAAAAACTATAGGTATTGGGTTCGATAGGCAATAAAAGCTCCTATTTCCGCAATTAAGAACCTGCAAAACATTGTCGCGGTTGCTATAAATGTTCACAAACTCCTCAAATTAAAAAAGTTGGGTTTCCTAGCTCAACCCAACCTACTTTTAACAACGACGAATTACTGTTAACTCTCAAATATCCTCATCGTCTTGACCTTGCACACCCTGGAGAATCCGCGATAGCTCACTCTTCTCATTAATCGTAATCCGAGTCGGAGAACCGCTGATAATCCGTTCGTAACCACGGAACGAATCTTTAATTTGTGGGCCTCTTTCAGTAATTGTGTATTCCCGAATTCCTTTATCGTGCCAGGAACCGCGCATCTTAAACACATTAATGGCCCGCGACATTTCGCCTCGAATCTCTACATACTGCAGCATAATAATCGTGTCAGTAATCGTAGAAATATGGGAGTCCGTAATCGAATTAGAACCCATAAACTGGTCGCTTGTATTCGTAAAAAAGCCGGTTATTTCTTCCTGCTTCGCAAAACCTGTCACTCCGATCACAAATTGCCTGAAAGCATTATTGCTGACACCCCTAGCTAAGGCCGACAGCGAGTCTATAGCAATTCGAGAAGGTTTGAACTCCGCAATTTCTGATTTAATAGTCTGCAAGTGGTCTTCCAAACCGGCAGATTCCGGGTAAGTACACAGCAGCTTCAGCATTCCTTTCTGTTCCATTTCCTCAAAATCAATGCCCCAAGAATAAGCATTGCGGAACAACTGAGCCCGCGACTCTTCATAGGCAAACAGCAGCGCCCGATTGCCGTTCATACAAGCATTCTGCAAGAACTTGCTCACCAACAGCGTTTTGCCGGTTCCCGTTGCACCCGTAGCCAAAATAATCGAGTCTTTGAAGAAGCCGCCACCGCACATCTCGTCGAGAGTTTTATCGCCCGAAGAAACCCGCACGTTGGAAGACTTTTGAGTTAATCGCATCGCCCCTAATGGGAAAATATTAATTCCGTCATTAGTCATAGTAAAAGGATATTCGCCCTTCATGTGAGTTGTACCGCGCAACTTCAAAATTTCGATGGTGCGGCGGCGGCGTTCTCCTTCCAATACGTTGCGAACAATCACCACATTATCCGACACAAACTCTTCCACTCCAAACCGAGCCACCGGGCCGTATTCTTCCACCCGTTCCGTCGTCATAACTGTAGTTGCTCCGACTTGTTTGAGGCGCGCAACTAAGCGAAAAATTTCTCGGCGCACCACCGATGCAGCATCGTACTGCTGAAATACGGCGGTAACAGAATCTATTGAAACCCGCTTGGCTTTGTATTTGCGAATGGCGTACTGAATTCGCTCAATTAAGGCTGATAAATCAAAATTTCCTACGATATCTTGACCTTCTGGATCGGGGGAAGCGTCCAAAATAAATAGCTTGCCTTCCTCGATTAACCGTGCCAGATCCCAACCGAAACTGCAAGCATTTTTAATAATATCTGTCGGAGATTCTTCAAAAGTTACGAAAACTCCAGCTTCGTCAAAATGGGTAATTCCATTATAGAGAAATTGTACGGCAAATAAAGTTTTTCCCGTTCCTGATGTGCCGCTGACTAGGGTGGTTCGGCCGATGGGCATTCCGCCGTGACTGATGTCATCGAAACCCTCAATCATCGTGCGAATTTTTTCAACTCCTGCCGTTACCAATCCTTCTCGTTTAACCGTTTGACTAATTTCATTCATGTCGATTTTTGTCAACTCTCAGTATTCTTTAGTTGTCACTCATTAACCGCCGATCATGAGTCTTTGTACCCAGCTTTTAGTTTTGGCTCTTGCTCAATAACTAATGACTGCTGACTGCTGACTAATGACCCCGCCCAAAAACCGATACCGTGCCACGTACTCCTGTCGTGGAAAGATAGAAATTTTAGACTTTTGTTCAACCTCCCCGATTCATCTGTGGAGTAAATCTAAAATCTAAAATCGTTCGACAGAGCGCGACTGGACGCTTCGACTGAGCGCTCGCCGAACGTTTCACGCCAAACCGAAGTCTCAAATCTAAAATCGACTGACTCTTACCTGATTATCTTATGAATTCAGGTCTTCTTCGCGAAGTTCTTCATAGAGCAAATCTAATCCTATCAGAACTTTCTCACGATCGGACAAATCGCCAATAATTTTTCGCACCGGCGGCGGCAGGATTTTGGCCAGCGTCGGGGTTGCCAATATTTTGTCCTCTTCTGCTAGCTGAGGGTTTTTGAGAACATCTATGACTTTCAGCGCGTAGACGCCTTGAAATTCTTGTTCTAGGATGTCCTTTAGGGTTTTCAAAGCTCGCACTGAGTTGGGAGTATTCCCCGCAACGTATAGCTTCAGAACGTAGGTTTTCTTCAGAGGACTCATGAACTTTTTAAAATGTTGAGTATTAGTTGTCAGATGTTAGTTGTAGTTGTTATTTGTCTTAAATCCGCTGTTCTTTGTTATTTTATAATAATTTCAGCCTCGCGCTCGCGCGGCCGTTGGTCGGCTCCTTTCTTTTTTGTTAGATTCTACCTTCTACCTTTTGTTTCTTAAATTATGCCGAATCCCTTCTACATTCTACCTTGAGAGGTCTCTTTCGGAATCGATCGCCGATACATCTCGCACATATGAGCGATCGCGTCAATCAGGGTCAAACGGTAATCCAGCAATATTTCCTCGCTGCGCCCTTCTAATTTTAGCTGTTTAGCAAACTCGTCCATCAATTCCATGTGAATTTCTACAATTTGAGTCACGGGAACGTCAGCAAAAAAAGCCAAATTCACAAATTCATCTATTTGATTGTTGACCGCAGTATCTTGAGAAAAATAATTCAAAACGATGTCGCGATAACTTGACTTGAGTTGCTCCAAAAACTTTTGCTTCTCGGTTGCCGACAGATTTCTCAAAAAAATCTGGGAATTTCTTTTATAATACACACCTAAGTATCCTAATCGCTCCCGTAGTTTTTCCGCCAGCCGCCGCTGCTGTCGGCTGAGCAAACTTTGAGCAGTCAATTGGGCTGTCGCATCGATCGTTACGGATTGGTAATTGAAAGGAACCGGAGTTGAAAGTTTCAGAAATTGTGCGATCGCCCGATCGATACCGGCAGCTATTTCGCTCGCTTGAGCGATTGCCAGTTGCACCTCAGCAGGGTGATAAAAAAAAGCACAGCTTTCGTCTTGACTCTGGTTGGCGTTACTGGCTGCGGCCTCAAAACCATCTGAATATGGTGCTTCGGGCCTGCCATCTACCTGCGCGTGAGGCGAAAAAATCACAGCAGGCAAAAAGAGCGATCGTTCTTGCAGCTTGCCCAGAAGCGCTCGCAGATCCCCATCCACCTCCAAAACCAAACAATCAAGGTGATAATTGTGTTTAAGGAACCCCAAAAACTCCACTGCCGACTTAATGTGCGTTAAAGCATAGCGTTCGCCTCTCAAAAGCTCGATCGCAGAGGCTGCAATTTCCTCAGAGCGGACAAAAATACCGATAGAAAGTTGAGGAAGCAAAGCTGTAGGTGCACCACCTAAGTTACCTGAAAGTGCTGGATCGCTCAGAGTTGATATCTCCTTTACAAAAAACTTAACATTTTAACAATCATCTCAACATTTATTTTAACCAATCTTAACCCCAAAATAAGTGATGCGCTTCTACCAGAGGAAGACTCAAAGTTTACTCCGTGGTTTTTGTGTCAAGCACCCTGAGCGTGATTTCTGCAATTAAGCTTAAGCCTTAAAATAATTGCTAGTCGCCTCAAATCAGGTGTAGGCATCGAACTCCCAGGTCTCGGTGCAGATCCCGGGCCTGATAAGGAACTGATATAAAACAAATAAGATACAGAAATCCGCAGCTACATTGAGCATCAAAAATATTACTGCTCTCGCGAGCCGACTCTCAGGTTTGTTATGCCACTCACCACCCCCAGTCTCAAAAATTTTATCGAGCCAGTGCCGGTGTGCCTCCAAACAGCAGCGCTAGCATCGCTGCAGTCAATTTTCAGCTCCTGCAACTGCGATCGAGTCGCCATAGTCAACGAACAGCTACAGCCCCTGGGATTAGTTTACCTCCGCAGCCTTTGGGCCCGCGCGGCCGATCGCCCAAACGACGGGCAGCAACCTTTGTCAGAAAGCTCGATCGCGATCGAACCAGTCAGGGCATTACCCGCCACTATGAGCGTCAGCGAATTCTGGGAGTACCTGCAAACAGAGGAATTGAAAACCCCAGCCCGGCCAAACGGCCAAACCGCAGGCATTTCCTCAAACAGCCCGATCGCCGTCACAGATGCCAGCGGTAAATTTTTAGGAATGCTAGACAGCCTGAGCCTGCTGCAATTCGCCGCACTCAACAGCAGCTCGCTCTGCAGCCTGACAGAGCAGGAAACAGCCGTCAAAGAAATCGAATTAAAACCGGTTTCCGAAGCCATCGCCACGGCCCTAGACGCTCAACTACGCTTTCTAGAAGCAGGATTGAAACCTTCGGAAAACCTGAACTCCCTAGTTGAACTGTTGGAAAAACTGCCCCTGCCCCTGAGATTGCAAACCCCTACCGCACAAATAGTCAGCCAAAACGCAGCGTGGCGGAGTTTGCTGGGAGCCGGCCCAGAACCAGTTCCAGAACCAGCAGCAAATTTGGGTAAACACTCGCCCCGCAAACCAAGCCATTTAACAAGCGAATACAAGAGCGTGCAGTTAGAGGCTATCACAAAAGACTGCAGGAGCCTAGTAGGAGCACGTAGTTCGGGCGATCGCGATTCCACAGCAGCCACCAGTTGCCCGCTGCCCTTGTACGCCGCCGCCTCCCCCTCAACCTTAACCGCTCCAGCTTGGTGCCCCACCGCCGGCAAACCAGATACCTATATTTGCGACTGCCCCGTACAAAAAGGCCAAGAACGGATCTGGCAATTTGTCAAACAACCGCTCTCAGAGCAGCTAATTTTAGTAATGGGACAAGATGTCACCGAAGAACATTTAGTCGCCAAAGAACTAGCAGCGAAAAACGCAGATTTAATCCACCTCAACCGACTAAAAGACGAATTTTTATCCTGCATCAGCCACGAATTAAAAACCCCGCTCACCGCCGTCCTCGGTTTGTCCAGCCTCCTCAAAGATAAATTGATCGGAGAACTCAACGATCGCCAAACACGCTACGCCAAACTAATCCATAAAAGCGGGCGGCACTTGATGACAATAGTTAACGATATATTAGACCTGACCCGGATGGAAACCGGACAGCTAGAACTAATTCCCGAAGCAGTCGAAATAACATCAACCTGCCAAAGAGCCTTTGAACAAGCAAAACAACTGCAACAGCAAGAAGAAAAAAAACCACCCGAACCAAGCAAAACTGACGGCACAGCAAACGCAGAACCATCCGCCCAAATAGAATTTACACTCGAAATAGAACCAGGACTGAGCCAATTAATTGCGGATGAACTGCGACTGCGGCAAATGCTGGTTAACCTCCTTTCCAACGCCCTAAAATTCACCGAACTCGGCGGCAAAATCGGATTGAAAGTAAATGTTTGGGAA
Source organism: Microcoleus sp. N9_B4 (assembly GCF_036701635.1). Classification (NCBI taxonomy): domain Bacteria; kingdom Bacillati; phylum Cyanobacteriota; class Cyanophyceae; order Oscillatoriales; family Microcoleaceae; genus Microcoleus; species Microcoleus sp. N9_B4. Next base: position 53,923 of record NZ_JAUBRC010000001.1, read on the forward strand.
GGCTGGATCGCATTCAAAGTTTGGGACACTGGCATCGGCATCCCCGCCGACAAACAGCATCTAATCTTTCAGAAATTCCAACAGCTAGAAAGCCCCCTCACCAGGCGCTTTCAAGGAACCGGACTGGGACTGGTACTGACTCAACGCCTAGCTCGGCTGCACGGTGGGGACGTTTCGTTTATTTCCTCAGAAAATCAAGGCTCTCAATTTACCCTGTTGCTGCCGCCAAATCCTCCGGCAAACTGCAGAGAAGAAGTCTCGGCATCGGGAGCCGCTGAAGAAGAATTATTAAAACCCCAATATCCGACTCTGACGGCCAATTCTCGCTCTCGTTTAGTATTAATAGTCGAAGCAGTTCCCAAATATATCGAAGATTTAACCAACGTCATCTCAGGTTTGGGCTACCAAGTAATAGTCGCCCGTTCCGGCACCGAAGCGCTGGAAAAAGCTCGCAGGTTCAGTCCCGAAGCGATTTTCCTCAACCCGCTGCTGCCACTGCTGTCGGGTTGGGACGTGCTGACGCTGCTCAAGAGTGACCCGGATACCCGATCGATTCCGGCGATCGTCACGGCCACCAGAGGCGAAAAAGAACGGGCCAGTGTCAACAGGGCCGAAGGCTTTTTGAGCTTGCCGATCGAAGAATCCGCTTTGCGGCGACTGCTGGCGGACTCGATTGGCGACACTAATGGCAGTACCGCCAAGGTGAGGAGTTCTTTAACTGTATTGTGGCTCAGCCCGCAAAACAGTTCCTCTCAAGGTTCCGCTTTACTGCTCAACCCCAACTACTGCCGGGTTTTAGAAGCAGACGACCTCGGCCAAGCAGAACTCGTGGCCAGAATTTGGCGCCCCGACGCGATCGTCTTGGATGGTACAAGTCAACTGCAAAACCCCTTAGCTTTTATCGAACAGTTAAGTCGGTCTCGAAATTTGGGTTCTCTCCCCTTGGTGACTTTAGACCCCCGCACTACGCAACTGGCAAATCAAGTCAAAGGATTGTCGGTATTTCCCTGTTTAGCCACTACCAGTCCCGACGACAGTGAAACTTCACCAACCGGGTTGGTGCCAAGTGCTTTGTGGCAAGTGATTCAAGTTGCTGCGGGCATGAGTTGGAAGCCCAGCATTTTATTTGCTGACATTTCGACTTTACCCGATTTGCACTCCTCTTCTGGGGGGAACCCGACGGAAGAATTGGAACATTGCGATCGAACAAATGCCGAGATTCCCCTCCCCAATTCCCAGTTTTCTAGTCCCAACCTTCAAGCTTTGATTCAATACATCCACACCGCAGGATTTCGAGGGTCGATCGCTCCCTGCTGGACAGAAGTTTTGCAGCAGTTGCAATATCAAAGCGTTGACTTAGTTTTGCTGTGCTTGCGAGATGCCCCCTCAGAATCAACCGCTATGCTGCAGGCGCTGTCGAACCTGCGCCAAATGGCAGTAAAACTGCCAATTTTAGTCTGGGATTATCGATCGGCTGTAAATTCGGAATCAGAGGCGATCGACTTTTTACTGCAAGAAGTATCTGCCAAAATTTTGCCTTCTTCCTTATCGGCAGCACAATTGTTAGACAAAATTCAACAGGCTTTATTAACTCACTCAAGTTCCTGAAAATGAAAAATTTACCAGGTTTGTATTGAGGAATTTACTACTCTCTAACAGTAAAAATAAACTATTGTTTATGAGCAAAAACAGAATGTTGTAACTCTTTAACTGACAACCGCGAAGCGTTATTTGTTAACTGATTCAAGTTTATAATAACTCATAATTTTGCCTATTTGTAGTGAGGAGATTAGTCGTCTATAAAACAGTGAATAAAAAGGGCTAGCCTGAGTGTAAACATAATTTGAGAAGTATTTAAATGAAAACCCCGAAGTGTGCCGAGTCAAGAAGCAATATCAAAACTCAAAAATATGAGTTATTATAGGCGATCGAGAAACCCTTATATTTTTTTCTGGGGCTGTACAGTGCCTAATCGCATTCCTTTACTATCTCTGCTACTCGCACTCGGTTTGGGGGCAATGCCCCAGCCTGCTGTGGCACAGGCACTCCTGCCTTACACCCTGCAAATCGACTCGGCCCAACTCGAACAAACGGCCTTGAGCCTTGCAGAAGAAGCCGTCCAGCTAGCCAGACTGCAGCAGTACCAACTAGCGGTACCTAGAGCCGAACTCGCCACACAGTTAGCCCCCAAAAATGCTCAAACTTGGACTTTGTTAGGTAGCTTGTACCTTCAAGTCGAGCAGTTTGACAAAGGCATTGAAGCTTTGGGGCAAGCTCAATCTCTGTCACCAGAAAATCCATCAATTAAATTTGTCTTGGGAGAAGCTTACTTTCGGAAAGCGAACTACGAGAAAGCAGTTGAATATTTGCAAGCAGGATTAAAACTCAAACCAGACACTCCAGGTGCATTATTTGATTTAGGCAATGCTTTTTATAAGCTGAAGCGGTTTGATCAGGCGATCGCCCAATACGAAAAAGCCTTTGCTTTAGAAAAAAACCTGTGGCCTGCTGTCAACAATATCGGATTAGTCAAATACGAAATGGGAGATGTTGATAGCGCCATCAAACGCTGGCAAGAAGCGATCGCGATCGACGACAAAGCAGCCGAAGCAATGCTAGCTCTAGCAGTAGCATTCTACACCAAAGGTGACAAAGAAAAAGGCTTAGCGATGGGAGAAGCAGCTCTGAAACTAGACAAACGCTATGCTACCGTAGAATATCTCAAAGAAAACCTCTGGGGCGATCGTTTAATTGCAGATACGCAAAAGTTGCTAGCCACTCCTGAAATGAAAGCAGCACTGGCTAAAATTCAAGACGCCCCACCCCCTCCCCAACTGTCGCCTTAATTGTAGTTAAGTTTGTAGTGAGGACTTGAGTCCTCAAAGTGTTGTTTAACTGAGAACCAACTATCTTATTCAGAACTAAGACCAAAAAATAGTTGAATACGTTATGGGTAGAGGTAAGGTGCGCGCACAGCGCACCCTACAGATAGAGTTGGTGCGTAAGTTTTATTATTGCCACGAAGCAGTCGCTGTCTTCAATTCTCCAATCTAAAATCTAAAATCTAAAATCTAAAATCGCATGACCCCCCTAAGCTGGATAGAATTAGAAGCCCTCACAGACTTTGAAGTCGATCGCGTCAACGGGCCAACGAACGCCCAATCCCGCTTGCGCCTCTTCGGTAAAACCGAATCCGATGTGCGAGTCACCCTGTACCGCGATAACCATGCTTGGTGTCCTTACTGCCAAAAAATCTGGCTGTGGCTGGAAGAAAAACAAATCCCCTACCGTATTGACAAAGTTACAATGTTCTGCTATGGGGAAAAGGAAAGCTGGTACAAGCGCAAAGTGCCATCGGGAATGCTACCGGCGATCGAACTAGACGGCCGCATCATCACCGAAAGCGATGACATCTTAATCGCCCTCGAACGAGTCTATGGCCCCTTGGGTTTGGGCATGGAAAACCCCGCAGTCATACCCATGCGGCGGCTAGAACGACTGCTGTTTAGGGCTTGGTGCTCTTGGCTGTGCTACCCAGCAAGTTCAGCCAAAGTAGAACAGCACAACCGCAACCAATTTATCAGCGTCGTCACCCAGGTAGAAGCAGCCTTGGCTAGCACTCCGGGGCCTTATTTCCTCGATGAATTTGGCACTGCGGATGTCATCTTTACGCCCTACGTGGAACGGATGAATGCCAGTCTTTACTACTACAAAGGCTACTCGATGCGGGAAGAAAACCCGCGCTTTGCTGACTGGTTTGCGGCGATGGAAACCCGCCCCACCTATCGGGGCACTCAGAGCGATTTTCACACCCACGTCCACGATTTACCGCCTCAGATGGGCGGGTGTTATGAAAACGGCGAACCTCAGATGCTAGTCAATAAAGCCCGCGTGGATAATGGGCCTTGGGCTGGACTCCCGGATGTGATGTATCCAGAACCGGAAACCTCGCGGGCTGAAGCACTTCATCGCGTCATTAAGCACCACCGCAACATCGTTCGAGTCAATCCTGCTGATGACAATTTATTCGATGAGGCTTTGCGTTGTGCTTTAACTTTGATGATGACTGGCGAAGTTTGTACGCCGCCGCCCGGTTCTGATGCGGCTTTGCGGTATTTGCGCGATCGGGTGAATGTGCCCCGCGATATGTCGATTTACGCCGCCAAGCGATTGAGGGAAGCGTTGGAGGAAACGGCGGCTTTGGTGGGTGATGGCCAAGGTTCTCCGATTCTATTGAAGCATCGGCGAGACCAAGATCCGGCTAATTTTGTGTAGGATTCTGGGCATATCGGAATCAGACGGAATGGGCGTTGCTGCTGCTCTACTTCATCAGCTTGCTATCTGCTCGATCGATGTGCTACCATTGGTAGTATTAAAAGTAGCATAAATACTGTCTATGAAAGTATCTATCTCTTTGCCAGATGAGCTAGTGCGTTACATTGACGAGCGTGTAGAAAATCGCAGTCGGCTAGTTGAGCTTTTATTGCAAGCATGGCGTAAACAACAAGAACAGCAGGCAATGGTAGAAGCTTGTTTATTACTGGATGAACTGAGCGATGAATTAACCGATGAGGATGAAGCATGGCAGCAAGCAGCGATTACCGACTGGGAAGCATCTGGCTCGTGAATTTCGATCCCTCAGTCGGTACAGAAATCCGCAAGACTCGACCGGCGGTAATTATTTCAGGAACTGCTTTTAATCAACGCAGTAAAGTCACAGTTCTGCCCATCACTTCTGCTGTTCCAAACGAGCATTTACGACCCATTGTTTTGCCAGTAATTCCTTCGACTCTCAATGGTCTGAGTACCGAGAGTTTTATCGTGTGCGTCGATCCGATGACGTTTGATAAACGCAGACTTGTGCGCTGTCTTGGGCAATTGGAGTTGCAACAAATACAAGAAATTCAACTGATTTTGGCTCGATATTTAGAACTTGAACAGTAGGGGAATGCAAAAGCTGGGGGGTGACAAATATAGCATCGAGTGACGCAGGATTTCGGGATTGTTGAAAAATTTTCCTACATTTCTTCCTTTGGTATCGGTATAAGCGGCATCTAAAACGGGAATTTTGAGTCCTTCTTCGGTGGCAATTGTGGCGGTCATCAGTTAATTATTCCTAATATTTGAAGCGTGAGAGTAGGAATTGTTGAAGAGGTGGGTAAGGTATGGCGGGACTATCTAAGCATTAATTGTTCGTCATATTGCTTATACCAATATTCAACGATATATAAAGATGCTCTTATTAGCATATCCCAATTATTATCCTCGATATTAATAGACTGAGTGGCTGGTCTAAAATGAACTATAGAATTCCGAATTTTATAAACAAAATCTCCACAATTACCTTCTTCTGTACCATCAAGCAATTTTTTAATTTCTCGCAATAACTTACGAGCTTCTTCCGGGGACTCGTCAATTAGTTTATTAACCGCATCTTTTTCTTTAGGTTTCCAACCCATGTACTTTTCAACATCAGCCGAAAACTTTAAGAGCGAATCTTGGATCTTCAATTCCTTGTGAAAAATTTCTAAATATGATAGGGGAAACAGCATTTCTATACATCTATAAATATCGAGAAATGAATATTTCCAAGAAACAGAAACTAAACTAAATAATAAATTTTCATAATGTATGTTTTTTGACCCTTCAAAAAAAATATTTTCAAATTTATCAAATGTTTTACTAGAAAATTTCAAGGCAATTAATTGGCTATTTTTTAAAGCATAGAAGCCTGATATCCTTATTAAATCTATATCATTTTTTTCGATAAAAGGAGAATTTTCTGGAATTCGATAGACAGAAAATGGTTCAAAAACATTGCTTATTAAAGAATAATCTTCATATTTAATTATTGAGTTTATAGGGTCATCATATAAAATATTCTCGGCAATATCATAAGGATTTGCTTCATGGCTAAGAGGAATTTTAAGTTCAAATAGTAATGCTGTAACTATGCCCGCATTCAGTTCTACAAATTCAATAACTTCATCACTATCAATAGTTTGTTTACTCTGCCAACCGACGGCAACAAAGTATTTATTGCTATTAAATTCAAATGAGGCTGTTTGGAAATTGGGTAAAATTAACTGCTTGTTTATAATTTTGAGTTCTTGCAACCATTCTTTATCTTTAGTATTTGTCTTAATACATCGTTTATTATTAGAAACAGGCACAGCAACTTCACTTGTTTGGACAAATTCAGCTAATACCTCAAATATATATTTGTTAGCGTCTATCATGTTTCTAGGCATAAGCTTTTCAGTAAGCTCTCCAACACGGAGTCATATTGTCAACTTTAAAGTTTTCCTCGATTAAGGTTTTAAAAGCTTGGAGAAAGAATTCTCTTTCATTAGACTTAGCTGGTTTTTTACCAATCAATTCATTTAAAGTTGGAAAATCTAGAAAATCCCTTATTTCGTTACTATGGCTAGATATACGTTGTAACATTTGATCTGCATCATTTTTAATTTGATTCCATTTTTCATTTTGTCTTTCTGAGCTATGATCCGAGCCAGGTCTACCCAGTACAGACAAACCTATTGCTGTTACAAAACCAACACAAGCTGGTTGACTTTTTCTGAATAAGTTACCGTCTTTAAAATATTCTTCTGAATTTTCATCTTTATATGTGGCTATAGCTCGATCAAATTTACCCAAATAATTTATTACTTCATAAAATATATTTGTGAAATTTGAATTTGCTGCTGATTCTATAAAGTCTTGTCGCATAAATTCATCTGCTAACCTCTCCTGTAAGTCAATTTTTTCTTTTCTTGCCCCAAAAACTAAAAATAATTCTATAATGTTATCAGCCTGAAATTGTCCAGGTGATGAACTTCGCCTCTCGTCATTTATTTCCAAAATCTCGACGAAAGTAGATTTTTGTTTTAATTCTTTAATAATTGACCTAAAAACTATTTCAATCTGTCTCCTTATATTCCAAGGAACTTGCCCGGTATTTAAAACTAACATCCGGTAGGTAAGACTATTTACTTGAGAGGCAATCCAATATTCTATACGAATTTTGTTTTTACTAATATCTTTCTTCTTTCGTGCTTCATGTAGAGCTGTAGTTCTTTGCATTCCGTCGATAATAGAGATGCTATCACTATCAATTTCTTGCATCAAGGCTAAAAAGGAATCTCTGTCTTTTAATGTCTTCAGTTTTGAAAAAGTATTTGGCGACACGATTACTCCTAAGACTATGGGTGGAATTAGTGCGCCTGCTTCTATATCTTGAACCATTCTCTTGCGAATCCGAATAGCTGTTGTTGTTTTTAATGTATCTCTTTGTCCTTCTAAGCCTCCTCTATTTTCAAATGTCCTACTTACCATGTTGAGATAATCTTCAACACTTAGCTGTACCATAAAAGAGTAGCACTTTACCTTTTCATCTTCTAAAATATCGATATCTATTGTCATAAGCATTTCTTTTTTTATTTCAATACTTTTTATAAATTAGCCCCAGAAAGCCTTAGATTTAATGCTATCTAACATTAGAGTAAAGCTTTTAGGCAGCCTGCCCCTGCAAATATAATATTACCCCATAATCTACCAGAATTCGGCAGAGGCAAAAATGCTTAAGGGATGTAGCCCTTGTCCTGCCGTTTGGATTGCTTCTTGTATGATGGCGCTGACTGTATTCCCTGCCTGTGATGGAAAATTTTCCATTGGGGCATCAATTAGAGTGGGGCAAATGACCGATGGTAGACTCAAGCTTTGGATTTCAGTGCCGCCCACACAGCCTGCTGCGTGATATAAACCGATCGCGCCGTCCCACTCTCCAAATCAAAAATTGATACTTTCGCTCTGCACCTACAGCACTGCCATCTGATCGTAGGATAGGTTGTTTGTCAACTATTCTTGTAAAGGGCGACCAAAAGATGACTTCACCGATCGCACTACTCGATCAATTCATGGAAAAAGTTAGTCTTCAGATTTGATATTACTCCCAGTATTTTTCCCAATCATCCTGAAAAGCTTGCTGCAATCTCTGCATATACGCATCAGTCTTAATCTTCACCATCGATCGTCCTTTTTGTGCATTCCCGCAAACGAATTAGCACAAAAAAACTCTGCAAACACAGTAATTTCAGGGCAGTGATACAGTTCATTCTCTCGGAATTTTGAAGAGGTAAAAAGTTAAGCTTTTCAACTTAACTTTTTACTGACTGATATTTAAGCAACCTCTACGAACACACCGCTGCGAGCAAACTCCTCTTCTTCAGGACTAAAGACTGGAGCTCGATCCACAAGGTCAGGGTCAAAGTAGTATGTCTCTTGTAAGAATTGTCCGGTGACGATCGCCTCCTCCAACTCCTTGATATAATCTTGGGCAACTAAGCAAGCCTCCTTGATACCTTCCTCATCCCTCTTATCCAACAGCTTTTGCAAAGTTGCTCTCACCCCTGTCAGTCGTGCCGCAGGCTTGAGCATACCGTAGAGGCGGTACATCCGATCGGTGGCAATGCTAATGTGTTTGAGGGCCTTGGCTCGTGCTAGCTCAGAGTCAATGCTGGGCCAATAACGAGTGGTATAAAATGCTTTCTCATCCTTGTGATACCACTCCTCCGATCGCGCAATTGATGAAGAAACAGTATTGTGCAGCTTCCAGAAGAATAAGCGCAGGGAATCGCCATCTACTACGGTGGACAACTTCGCCTCCATTGATACCTCAAAGTTATTCAGACGCGGGTCGCGCCCAAGTACAAGGTACTCTACAGGGTACATTTCCACCTCTTTATTCTGCACCACGTAGGCGTTGAGGTGGTGGCGGCAGTAGGGGCAGGGATACATAGTGGCAAACAGTTTGAAAAAGTCCTTAAAGATCCCCACCAGAGTTTTTTGCTGTTTGGGGGTCTTGGTAGAGACGATTTCAGCCGTAGTGTGGAAGAAACGCCACACCGCAGGGCCAATATAGTAAGGGAAGCTGACGCGCATTTGTGAATTCTTTATTTCACTGCGATCGATATACACGTCGATGAACGATACATATTGCGAAAGTTCGCCAGACTCGCGCCCAAACTCCAAGCGTTCGCGCCGTTTCTGTACCCCATTCAGATAGTTGTGCGTCAAGCGCCATGCCTGTTGAAGCATCAACTTCTGTTTTGGAGCGCATTTGGGAAAGCTTTCTACAACATCCGCCCCATACCGCCCAAATTCCCCTGACGTTTTAGTCGCTTCGTACCACTGGTTTAAAGCTGCTTCGTCAGGAACCGTGTTCAAGGGGATGTCTGCTGCTGTGCTGACGCTGAAGGCTGCCAACAGCTTCGGCATAAAGTCTTCATACCAATAGGCGACTGGCATCATCGCACCATCGATTTCCTCTGAGGCATCAGAGAGAATGACTCGGTTCCACTTCTTCAGGTACTCTTTTGGATCTCCCTCAGATTTGGCTGGTGGCGGTGCCATTTCCTCACTCAGTTCCATTTTTCTCAATCGGTTGAGTTCGTTGATGGCAAGCACACCCTCGGCGATGTCGCGCAAGTTGAGACTCTTCTTCTTGATGGTGATTGCAAACTCGACTCCCGCCGCAAACTTTTCCTTGGCAGTTGCAGACTTACCCCGCGCTTCCAACATGGCTTTTTGTTCTGCCAACATTTCTGGAGTTTTTTCTATAGTCTTCCAGTTTTTGATGCGATCTTGCAGTCGGGCATATTCATCTTCGATCGATTTAACTACTGCATCCAGTAGAGGGTTGCACGCCGACTCTACTACACCCAATCCTTTATAAAGCCCGATCGCAGTCCTGACAAATTGCACAAAATCAACGATTCTGTATGGCAAGTTTCTCACGCGCAGGTGAGTCTCGTGGTTCGCCGAAAAACTCTCGCGGAAGCTGCGGTAGGCTGCTCCCTGGATCAGACGAAACAAACCAATCTGCATCTGCAAGCGGGACGTACCGCGCTTTTTCTCAGCTTGTGGGTGTTGCGCGAGTAGTTCTTTTAGCCGCGCTATTTCTGGATTGCTATCGGTGGGTGCTTCTTCTAGATTAGGTTCAATAGTGGCAGAAGCTGCCTCATCGATCGCAGTTGCTGTAGTTGCGATCGCAGCCGCTGTACTGTCTGAAATCTCCGTTGTCTGTGTACTGACAACTGGAACCGGCGAGTCTTGATATCCGGTTGTGAGCTCTGACTCATCCGGTACCAGTTTGCAGAATTCCTTAAAGTCAATTGAGGCATCGCCGTCATGGTCTACCTCTTTGATGATCTCATCGAGCTCTTGCTCGGTCAGCCCAAACTGGCTCATCACGCCGTGCAGCTCGTTTTTAGTGATTTGACCGCTGCCATCCTCATCAAATACACTAAATGCCATTTTGAGACGACTCTGGCGATCGCCCTGCTGCGACACCATCAGCATTTTGAATTCATCAAAATCGATACTGCCCGACAAGTCTACGTCCACTTCCTTGATCATGTCGCGCAGCTCGGTTTCGTTAGGACTCTGGCCGAGCGATCGCATCACTTGACCCAGTTCTTCTGATGAAATAGCACCGCTCCCGTCCGCGTCAAATACTTGGAACGCTTCCCATAACTTTGCCACATCTTCTTCAGTCATGGCTTTTTTTTCAAGCTCCACAGATGTCATAACTAAATCTTCCCTGATTTTTTTATTGGTTGTCTATTGATTACGACCAATATACTTTAATTCCTGATGACTTACGCAACGGTCTTCTCAAATCCAAGGGGATTGCCGATATCTCCCACTTTGGCTTGTGACAGTTACTCTATCAGTTTGATATTACTCCCAGTAATTTTCCCAATCATCCTTAAAAGCTTGCTGCAATCTCTGCATATACGCATCAGTCTTAATCTTCACCATCCACAGATTATTAGAATTGCGGCCTCCCTTGCACACAACACCTTCATCCACACCGTATTTCCCCTTGCGAACATCATCCATAAACTTGCCCGTCAGTTTGCCGCGATAAATCACTCGCGCAATATTTAATTTACCAAAATCCTGAATAAACCGATCGGGAATAACCATACCGCCCTCAGTTTCCACATCAAAAAGCACCAATTGTTTGCGATCGTCCTTTTGGTGCATTCCCGCAAACGAGCTAGCACCAAAAAACTCTGTAAACACAGTAATTTCCGCACAGTGATACTGTTCATTTTCTCGAAAGATAGACTCTAACGGACTAGCAAAGTCTCTCTTAAATATTTCAGGTGCTGCTTCTAAACCTGGATGTGCAGCGTTAAATTCTGCAATTCCCGTCTCATCCAAATCAAATCTACTGCGGCGCGTACCAAAAGCATACCAACCAAGTTCAACTTCCCAGACCCAATGCAAATTAGTGCCATCGTACTTCTCAAAAGCTATACATTGTTCATGAGGGCAATTTTTACTATCGGGAATTTTGGGATAGGCAAGTTGAACTCGTGTCATATAGAGGAAGGAAGAAGGAAGAAGGAAGAAGGAAGAAGGAAGAAGGAAGAAGGAAGAAGGAAGAAGGAAGAAGGAAGAAGGAAAGGGTTTCTAACAGTTTCCCCCCTTCCCCTTATTCCCTAAAAATCCCTCAATTGAGCAGTTTGAACCGCAAGTTCTTTAATCAGGACACCGCGGCGCACCTTCAGTTTTAGAATTTGACCGATTTTGCTGTTTTCCACCAAATTTTGCAACTGTTCGGGTTCAGTCACTCCCTCGCCGTCAATTTGAACGATGACATCTCCCTTGCGAATCCCTGCTTCTTCAGCAGGCGTATTTGGCACAACTCGCATCACTAACACCCCTTTCACTTCCGGCACAATTAAAGGAGCATTGGGGTCAGCATTATTTTCTCTGGCCATTTCAGGAGTCACAGCAATCATCTGAATCCCCAAAAACGGATGGCTGACTTGTTCTCCCTTGGCTAACTGGGCGTAGATGGCCTTGGCTTTGTCGATCGGAATCGCAAACCCAATACCCATTGCATCAGCTCGAATCGCCGTGTTGATGCCAATCACTTCTCCTCTGCTGTTTAACAGCGGGCCACCGGAATTGCCGGGATTGATGGCGGCGTCGGTTTGAATGAAATCGAGCCGCTTGTCGGGAATGCCGACGGCTGCACTGGATCGTTTGAGGGTGCTGATAATGCCCAAGGTGACGGTGTTGTCAAATCCCAGGGGGTTGCCCACGGCGATCGCCCAATCTCCTACTTTCACCGCGTCGGAATCTCCTAGGGCTGCCACGGGCAAGTTAACTTCCTTGGTATTAATTTTGACAACAGCCAAATCTGTTACTTCGTCAGTACCTTGCACTTTTCCTGGAAATGTCCTGCCGTCGTTTAAGGTGACAGTCACTCGATCGGCTTTGTCAACTACGTGAGCGTTGGTTAAAACAATCCCGCTTTTGTCAATAATGAAGCCCGAACCTTGACCGCGCAACCGTTCTTGTCTGGGGGTCATGCTGCGTAAATCTTCTCCCAAAAATCTGCGGAAGAATGGGTCTTCCATTAAGGGGTCGAGGTTGCGACTGACAGTGCGCTCGGTATCAATGCGAACAACTGCTGGCCCGACTCGATCGACAGCCGCCGTTACAAAACTGCCGGTATCCCCTGGGAGTTCAGGACTCCGCAGCGCTAACAGTTGCGGATTCGCGGCGGTGGCTGGGGAACTCTGTAACTGTAAGTTGGGCGGATTGGTGCCATCAGCGGCGGCAGCGGGTGCAGCATTGATTGCTAACGCACTCAGGGCGATCGTCATTCCTAAAATTAGGGCGAACCAGCGAGCACCGATTCGAGGTGCGGGGCGAAAAAACTTAAATAGTCGCATAGCGTCAATCTTTGTTAGTCTGGGTTAGTCTGGTAAAGGTGTGCGATCGTGCGGACTCAATAATCTGCCATTATGAAGATCCTAAATATATTTAGACAGTTACAATACATGAGTCACGAGCCCGCACCAACTCAACATATTCTGAATTCTAACTTTTAAATTTCCCTCGTAACCCCGATGATTATATCTGATACTTCTACTGACAAATCCTTGCCCTCAAATTCCCACCACCATCACGACGCTGAATCAGTGCACCCTCACCATCACGATGAAGAATCGATGCGGCGGCTGGTAAATCGCTTGTCTCGGATTGAGGGACACGTCCGCGGCATTAAAACAATGGTGCAAGAAAACCGTCCCTGTCCCGAAGTTCTGGTGCAAGTTGCTGCGGTTCGAGGCGCGCTCGATCGCGTAGCGAGAATCATTCTTGACGAACACTTAACCGAGTGCATTGCCCGAGCCGCTAAAGAAGGTAATATCGATACGGAAATCGAAGAATTGAAAGCGGCTTTGGATCGGTTTTTGCCTTAGCCGCTGCCAATTTTTACATCCATATAACAAAACCTGCAAATTAGACAAAACTTGCAAGTTATGATTTATGGCGGATTTTTTAAACATTTTTCACAAACGCGGGAAAAGCATCAAATCTTCTCCCCTTCACCCCATTGCCACAACATATAATTTATATGCTCCGCAGTTTATGAGAGCGCGTTTTGTTAAAAAAGAATTAGTCAGGTTTGTCGTGACGACGGAGCTCCTCAAAAGCTTCAAAAGCTGACGGCAAACAATTAGATAATCGGTGCTTAATCCGACGTGGTATGAACAGTCTAGACTTTCGTCAGCTTGGCTTTGAGCTGGTATCTGACTGTTGCATAAACCGCTTTATAGGAAGCCTCAATGCTGTATTCCTGCTGCAACCACTCTTGAATTTCTCCATAGCTTTTAAAGCCTTTCTGGGGGTCGCTAAGGCGCATTGCCAAACTAGCGCGGGCCAGAGGAGGAATGGCCGGCTTACGACCGCCGCTGTGCTTTGTTTCGAGGAGTCCTTCGAGTCCGTCAGAGCGGTACTTTCTCAGCCATCGCTGCACTGTAATTCGATTTACCCCAATGGTCATTGCCAATTCTTTAACTGTCTTAACATGACAAATTTTGAACAGGTAAAGTGCTTGAATTTTTTGAAAGCCGCTTGCCGTTTTTTGTTCAGTTAACAGGTTTTTTAGCTCTTCACTTGTCTCTGTGATGCTAAGTTTACATACTCCAGCCATATCAATTACCTCACGATTCGCGTTCTACAATACCTTTGTTTGACAAGGGAGCAAAAGCTGCTCCTATCCTAAATGCTGACCTTTTGTTTGCCCTGAAGCAATACAAAAGCGATCGTTCTCATTAAACTTTTTCCTTCGGGGAGACACTCAGACGCTCAGAAACCGGATTATTTTAACCTGGAGCAAGGTTGCAACTATTTTTTGAGTAAAAAACCCGGTTTCTGGGTCAGTTTTGTATTTGATGGACAAGCGTCATTGCTAATACTGATAGCCCTTAACCGATCGACTGTAACATTAGCGGCAATAGGTGGCTCTTAAGGAATACCATTTATTCTCTTATTGTTAAACATCTATCATCGTTTTCCTGGTATTTATTGGTATTTTTTGCGAACGTATGAGCGATTTTTAGTCATTAGGTGCTAGCAAACAAGCGAATATCTGTACACCAGCGATCGCATTTTTATACAGACATTCCCCTACTCCCCGAAGTGCATTTCTGGCTTTTGCTGTGCGAAAAATCCTTAGATATCAGCACTCTCATCGGTGAGAGCGGGTAGCGCCGAGTGACGTTGCAACCGACTTTCACAGCAAGCGGGCAAGTATCTGTGAAACTACTGGCTTTATCGCCAGTTGAGTAAAACACGACGAGGGTGGCATTGTCAATTTCTCAGCATTACAGTATAAGTATCGGCTATTTTTGCCCGCCTGCTGTGATCGAAAGGCGGGTTTCTATGTGATACTACTAACATCAATCAGTGATATGTATCACACGTATACTCAGTGAACTCAACTATCTACAAAAAGTTATGGGTTCAATCGATCGGACTTTCCACCTAGAATCTTTGGGATTTAGTTAGGAAGTGCGATCTAACCTGTGGTTAAAATTTTTAAATCTTAATTTTTAACCAAAGGGAAAAGAGAATGCAGCTTTGTCCTTCACCCTCACCAAAGCATCTAATTTATACTCAAACCTTACAGATTCAGGGAAGTTTAACCCTGGGTGTGAATATTTCAGAATCTAAAATTGCAGAACATCCGGTGCAACCAGCTTGCTGACAGTATTCTTCATTTAAAAGGTGTAGAGAAGCCACAATGAACGTTGACGAACTGCTCAAGCTATACGCAATAGGAGAAAGAAATTTTAGCGGGGTCTACCTGCACGAGGTCTACCTCTACGAAGCAGAATTGATTGGAGCCAATCTGTATGAAGCCGACCTGATTGGAGCCAATCTCAGCAAAGCCAAACTCAACAGAGTCAACTTTGGTAAAGCCAATTTGTGCAAGATTAATTTGAGCAAAGCAGACTTAGGTGGAGCCGACCTCACAGAAGCACTTTTACTTGAAGCTAACCTGAATAGAGCTGAGTTGATGGGAGCAAATCTCAGCAAAGCAGACTTGAGCGGAGCTTCCCTGATCCAAGCAACTTTAATTGGAGCCAACATATCTCGGGCAACACTCAGCCGTGCAGACTTGCACGGAGTAAATCTTTACGGAGTAAACTTGCGTAGGGCGGTGCTCACAGAATGCGATTTAATTGGCGCCAACTTGAGCAAAGTAGACCTTAGCGGAGCCGACTTAATGGGGGCGAGTCTAATTAGGGCAGACTTGACTGAAGCGATTTTAAGTGCGTCAGACTTAAGCGGAGCAAACCTGTTGGGAGCAAACCTTACAAAAGTCAACCTGAGCGGAGTATATCTTAAGGGTACAACGATGCCCGACGGCACGATTCACGACTAATTTATCAGAAAATTGGGTTGAAAACCCTGTCCTTGTAGGACGGCTTTTTTCCATTGTTAAGTAAAATAACAAATCCATCTTAACAAATGAATATGGTAGAATAACCATATCAGATAAGATGTAAAAACCTACCCCCGGACTGGGGGAAAGTCTACGCCCAAAACATTTTTGAGGAGATATGACTACGCACTCTTTTGTGCCCAGAGTAGTCAGCCTGGGAACCCTAGCGATAGGGATATTAAGACTGAAATGTCTTAAGAATCCCCGTGCCTTAAGGCCGGGGAGTGTCAATTGTTAATTTTTATGGTTGCCGAGAACAGCGGCTAAAGGGTAATGAGTAATTCATTACCTTAATTTATTGGCAGCGAAATCTTTATTTGACCGAAAGCATCCATGATACAAGCCCCCGGATTCATCCGTCCAGAAATAAAAAACCTGTATCCGAGAAACTTGCCCCCCGAATTTCTCCGTGGGGTCAATGCTTCAATTCTAAAATCTAAAATCTAAAATCTAAAATCTAAAATCGATTGACATTCAGGTAAGGCCGAGAACTTCAATGTAGGGTGCTGATGGCGCACAGAACTCCTACATACGGCAAGTCAAAAGATTTGTTGGGTGAACTTGTGTTATGGTGATTTTCAATTGCTTCGATAAAAGCTATTTTAGATTTAATATTTTGGATTTTGGACGGTTAAAATGAAACTCAGAATCCTCGCTGCTGCAACGCTGCTGAGCGCGATCGCCCCGATCGCTCCTGCAGCCGCCGAGAACATCCAACACACGCAACAATTACTAGCCACCCGACAGTGCCCCAACTGCGACCTCAGCAGTGCTGGCTTGGTTTTAGCCAACCTAACCGGAGCCAATCTCAAAGGTGCTGACTTGAGGTTGGCTAACCTCAGCCGAGCCAACCTGACGGGGGCTGACCTCAGCGGTGCAAACCTCAGTGGCACTAGCCTGTTTGGCGTCAACCTGACAGGGGCAAACCTCAGCGGTGCGAACCTCAGCGGTGCTGACTTGAGAAGTGCCTATCTCAGCGACGCCAATTTACTCAACGCCAATTTAACTAACGCGCAACTGCTCGGAGTTAGAGGAATGCCAACCAATATCGGCACCGCTGAAGACTTCTACCGATTGGGAGTGCTGGAAGCTCAAGCGGGAAACTACAGAAACGCCATTGATTATTACAATCAAGCCCTGAATCTGAAATCGGATTTAGCAGCCGTTTATTTTGCGCGCAGTATGTCTCGCGCTGACTTGGGAGACTTCGCCGGTGCGACTCTAGACGCCGATCGAGCTAAGCAACTCTTTGCAGCTCAAGGAAATCCCCAAGGTCAGGATTTGTCAAAGCAGTTAGCCGAAGCCATTGTTGCACGCCAAAAGCCTACGGAACCCCGCACGGGCGGCGGTGGCAACTTGATGAGTCTTCTGGGTTCGATCGGTTCTGTTCTGGTGAAGTTGATCTTGCCTTGACGGTTGCCTAATTCAGGGGAATCTCGATCCAGAACTCTGTACCATGACCGGGTACAGAAACACATTTAAGTACGCCTTGGTGTTTCTCAACTACAATTTGGTAACTGATAGACAGTCCTAAACCCGTGCCCCGACCGGCGGGTTTAGTAGTAAAAAACGGATTAAATATGTGAGAGATTAACTCTTTGGGGATGCCGTGACCGTTGTCGGCAATGCAAATTCCTACGGTTTTTTCATCGATCAATTCCGTGCGAATCCGAATGCAAGGGGATTGAGAGTCAGGAATCAAATACTGGGTGCTTCCATTTATATCTACTGGCTCGACAGCCAGTTTGTGGGAGCTTAAATGTGTCGCGACTGCACTTTGCGCGTTAAAGGGAAGATTCCTAACTCGCTCTTTTTTTCCCATTTCTAGGGCGTCAAGGGCATTGCCGATCAGATTCATAAATACCTGATTGAGCGAGCTGGCATAGCATTCTACTAAGGGCAAATTGCCATATTCTTTAAGGATTTGTACGGTGCTGTGTTCAGAATTGGCTTTGAGCCGGTGCTGCAAAATCAATAGGGTACTGTCGATGCCCTCGTGAATGTCAACGGCTTTTTTCTCGGCTTGATCGCTCCTGGAAAAATTACGCAAAGATACAACTAACTGGCGGATGCGCTCAACTCCGACTGTCATGGAACCCAAAATTTTTGGCAAATCTTCGGCAAGAAATTCGATGTCGATTGCATCGGAACACTCGCTAATTTCTGGGTTGGGATTGGGGTAGTGCTGGCGGTAAAGTTCCACCAAGCAGAGTAAATCTTTGGTGTATTCGCTGGCGTGGGACAGATTGCCGTAGATAAAGTTAACGGGGTTATTGATTTCGTGGGCCACTCCGGCCAGAAGTTGTCCGAGACTGGACATTTTTTCGGTTTGAATCAGTTGGGCTTGGGTATTGTGCAGTTCTGTGACTGTTTTAGCTAGCTGTTCGGCTTTTAATCGATCGGCAGTTGCTGCATTGAGACTTTCTTGATAAAGTTCTGCTTGGTGAATGGCGATCGCAGCTTGAGCCGCTAAATGTTGCACCAATTCCTGTTCTGCTGTGTGCCAAACTCTCGGCCCCGAACACTCATGGGCAATCAGCAACCCCCACAATTGGGAATCTTTGCCTTTCATTGGCACAATTAAACTTCCTCTCACCTGCAACTCTTCCAAAAATTCGCGGTGACAGGGTGTTAAATCCTCAGTATAAATATCATTAATTGCTCGCACCCGTCCGTCTCGATAAAAGCAGTCTGAGCCTTCGGGAAAGCATTCTTGTGGAGATGTGATACCTAAAATTGACCGCCACTGGCCGCAAACAGCTTCGACAACTACCTCGCCCTGTTTGTCGGCCGCAAATTGGTAGATTACCGTGCGATCGGTATCCAACAAAACTCTGACTTCTCGCACAATAGTTTGCAGTATGATTTTTAAATCTAAGGTGCTGCGAATCTGGTCTCTAACTCGCGTCAATACTTTGGCAAAGTCCAAGGATTTTTGCAATTGGGCGGTGCGTTCTTGAACTTGCCGCTCCAAGTTGGCATTCAGAGTTTGCACTTCTTTATAAAGAACGTACTGCCCAATTGCCGAACAAAATTGGCTGCCTATAGCTAAAGCTTGCTCAATTTCCTCGTACTTCCACTCGGGCGACTGACCTTTTTTTATTTCTCGCCAGAGTTCAAAGGATTGTCTGGGAAGGGTTTGTGCAGCGCTGGTGTCAAAGCGCCCCGCCCACATTTTTTCGGTATCAATTGCATTGCGAAAAATGGTCAAACAGCCGACTACTTGTTGTTTGTAGTGGAGGGGAATTACCAGCAAACCCCTAATTTTAGTAGATTGGAAAGCGGGAACTAAAACTCTAAATAGAGGTTCTTTGTATAAGTCGGTAATTATCAAAACTGGGAATTGAGAATTAGTAAAAATTGGAAGTTTGGGAAGTTCATCGGTATTTTTGAATCCTTTGGTGAGCCATTCCTGCCAGAGGGGATGAGCTTCGATCGCCTTAACTTTTTCCCAGTTGGGAAGTGTCGGTTGTTCTCCTGTGGTGAACAGTTCAAAGGTAGCATCACTTTGGGCAGGGGCAATGGGAAATCCTCCCTGAATTTTGGGAGCAGATAACTTTTCACCGTTGATTTTAGGCGGGTTGAGATAGAGTCTGCCGCCGCTGCCGCCCAAAGCGGTGACGGTGGCTTCTAAACCCTGTTGCAGTTGAATGTTGACGTGACCATACAGCAGGGCTGCTATGCGGCTCACGGTGGCTTCCCGGGCGGCTTGAGAGCGAGTTTGCTGCAGGAGGAGTGCGTGGGCTATAGCGCTAGACAATTGATCTGATACGAACTGAACTACTTCTAAATCTGCTGGTGAAATATTGAGGGGGGCGCAGTGGTGAGACACTAAAAGTCCCCACAGTTCGATATGAATTTTTTGATTGTTTCCTGGCTCATATCGAGTCAGACACGTGGCCGCCTGGCAGATATCTGTTTTGCTGTTTTCCGAGGCGATCCTGCGGTGCAAAATCGGCACGACTAAGGAAGATTGCACTCCCATTGCCATCAGGTAAGCTGTGTGGCAAGGATCGAGCGATCTGTAGTGCATCTCTTCCTTTGCTAAAGGTTGACCGGTGTCTGCTGCATCGAGGGGGCTCAGGACGATCGTCCCTGAGTTAACATCTATTATTGTCCGCTGGCGCAAAGTGACATACATCTCCCTAGCGCTGGCGGGAATGTCGTCGGCTGGAAAGTGCAGTCCTTTCAAGGAAGGGAGACAGTTGTTATTAATTGACTCAGCAACAACTTCTCCACTGCCGTCGGCACTAAACCTGTAAATCATAATGCGATCTGTTTTCAAAAAAGACCGCACTTCTGCTACCGTACTGGTTAAAATATCTTCTAATTCTAGAGATTGGCGAATGCGTTCTGTTATCCGCCGTATCAAAACTTCTCTGTCTAGTTTATAATGTAATTCTTGCGTATTTTCTGTGAGTTGCATAAATCTCCTTTTGTACTTATACAATGATAATAAGAAGTTTTGAGATGCTGTGGTCGCGAGCAAACTCAAATGCCTCACCCTGAGTTTTTGACTTAACCGATCTGTACAATTAATGGGTAGCGCACTGTTGAGAGACGACGGTGTATCGCCTTTGGCGCACTGGCGTAAGGAAAATCTGCGATCGCGCCGGTTTAATCCTTGCCTTCAACAGGCAGAGCGACTTAAGCAAATAATAATTATTATTATTTTAAGGCTCTTATAAATTTCTCGCAATCTTAAACTCTCACTATGAAAATTCTTCATTGTTAGGATAACTTGACATTTGTTGTATAACTTCATATAATGATAATTAACGAAAGAATTTGAGTTTTTATCAGCGCCCCTGGTGCTGACTAATTTCTTGGCGCACGCTCATCAGAATTTTACCCAAATGATTTTGACCGGTTCGGTCGCAGCCACACCCCCAGTAGTAATCCGTTGGCGAATCCTCGACAATCACTCGATCCCCTGTGGCAAGAAGAATCGCTTGAATGTCTGTATGAGTGAGAAACTTAGTTAAAACTGCTTCGCGCATAATGGGAATTTTCACTGCTTCCCAATCAGCGCGAATCCGGTGGTTGGGATCGCGGCCTAATTTAGCGGCTTCTTGAGGAGTTGCTACGGCTTGAATCGCCGCCACTAATCTTTTATCGGTGCTGACAAATTTTTGGGCTTGATAGTAATGTTCCACAGTCAACCAATATTGACCGTGCAGAGAAATGTCGTGTAGTGAAAAATTAGAAAAGCAGCCATAAGGCTCCTCTACTTTATAAAAATAAATTATCATTAGATTTGAAATTATATATTTTACAGGATTTAGGTAGAATGTAATTATTCAGGGTGTCCATGAAGCGCCTTACCGCGTTAGAGTAACGTTTCAAACCACTTTTTGCCTCCAGGAGTATTTGAGATTGATTCTATGAGCAGCGCGGGGCTTGTATGAAAAAATCCTCGCATCGACTTTATTTAAAATAGCATTTACGCTTTTGAAGCGAGTTTCTGGGAAAAAATCGGGTTGGGGAACGAAAAATCTAGGAATCAACTGGCTTTCTGAGGAATAGTGGGTAATTTCTATTTTTAAATTAAGCATGAAGAATTGGAAATCAAGAATAAGCAATGGGGATTTAAGAATATTTATTATTTCCTCTTCCTTCATTCTAAAACGGCATCAGAAGAATGAAAAGCGCGGTTAGCGATATCGGCATAACGCAGTTCGCCACACAAAATTTTGCTCATCAACTGAGTAGTCCTCGGAAATTTGACGCCCGCTCTATAAGTAGCTGCTGTAAACTGATAGAAGGCCCTGGTCAAGCGACTGGCCCAAACCATATCAGTGTTGCATTCTTGGGCGATCAATTGAGTGTACGGCTGCTTAGCGTCGTCGGCACATCCAAGAGATCGATCGCCTTAGCAGCCTTAAATCCACTAAAAATGGCAGGACGAATTCCTTCACCGGACAACTGGTAATGGGTGATTGGTCATGGGGCAGGAGGAATTGGTAAGTTAATCAGTGTTAAATCTTGACTTTTGACCTCACAACTCACAAATCATTAAGCGTCTGCTCCTTGTTCGTGGCCGTATCTCGGCAATCTCAAAACTCTTCCTATTCCCCCTGCCCAATTTCCCCTTCCCTAAACAGTCGTGATATCTTTCTCTTTCGCTGCCAGAACTTCTTCTATTTTGGCAATGTATTTGTCCGTCAGCTTTTGAATTTTATCTTGCAAGTCGCGGGATTCATCTTTAGAGATATCGCTGCTTTTTTCCTGCTTGCGAATCGAGTCAACGGCATCGCGGCGGATATTGCGAATTGCAACTTTACCTTCTTCAGCAAACTTACTGGCCATTTTGACAAATTCTTGGCGTCTGTCGCTCGTCAGCGGCGGAATGTTCAAGCGAATAACTGAACCGTCGTTGTTGGGAACGAGTCCTACATCGGACAGGGAAATTGCTTTTTCGATCGAGGTCAGCGCTGTACGATCGAACGGTTGAATGGTGATCGTAGTCGCATCCGGGGTGCCGATGTTGGCAAGGGATTTGATCGGAGTTGGAGAGCCGTAGTAGTCTACCATGACTCGATCGAGGAGGGAGGCGTTGGCCCGTCCCGTCCGAATAGTATTAAAAGACCGTTGAGTAGCCTCAACTGCCTTTTGCATATGATCTTCTGATTCAGCTAACTTCACAAAAACCTCCGACAAGAGTTCCAATAGATTCTCCCATTACAGCTCGGTAGATGTTGCCCGACACCGAGAGGTCAAATACCATAATAGGAATATTATTTTCTTTGCAAAGGGCGATCGCCGTACTGTCCATCACCCGCAAATCTTGATTCAAGACGTGGGCATAGGTGAGGGTTTGATACCTGCGCGCGTTGGGGTTGAGGTGGGGGTCGGAATCGTACACCCCATCTACCTTAGTAGCTTTAAAAATGACCTCTGCATCAATTTCAGCAGCCCGCAAAGCGGCTGTAGTATCAGTAGTAAAAAAAGGGTTGCCAGAACCGGCACCAAAAATCACTACTCGTTTTTTTTCAAGGTGGCGAATCGCCCGCCGCCGGATGTAGGGTTCAGCTACTTCTTGCATGGCGATCGCCGATTGCACCCTCGTTGGCACTCCTGCTTGTTCCAGGGCATCCTGCAAAGTGATAGCATTCATCACCGTAGCAATCATGCCCACATAATCAGCCGTTGCCCGATCCATCCCTGCCGAAGCAGCTTTCACCCCGCGAAAAATGTTGCCACCACCGACAACAATCGCGATTTGAATGCCTTGGGACACGACTTTGGCCACTTCCTGGGCGATCGACTGAACGACTACCGGATCGATGCCGTAGCCCAAGCTGCCCATCAGCGCTTCACCGCTGAGCTTCAGCAAAACTCGCTGATATACCATCCCCATGCCGCCACTATTTTTTTACTCTTTTTGCCTCCACCATAAGATAGCAGTACGGGTGCATTTTGAACATCAATTGCCCGGAACAGGCATCCTGCTTGTGCTGCCAGAGAATTTGTTTGTTGCGTCGGCTGCTAGGTGAACAGGCAAGATGCCTGTTCCACAACCGGATTGATTTTTTCTCAGTGAATGCTAGGTGAACAGGCAAGATGCCTGTTCCACAACCGGATTGATTTTTTCTCAGTGAATGCTAGGTGAACAGGCAAG